>CAXXKU010000001.1:1200000-1530501 GCA_963422575.2 Candidatus Nitrosopumilus sp.
TTTGAATTTCTTACTATTGCAAATGGTTTTGACTCTCCACCCTCTCCCATGTTATGGTTTGCAATTGTTGCAAGATTGTCCACTACTGCTTGAAATGTAACTTTTAATGGATTTCCATCAAGATCTTTTTTAGATCTCATGTCTAAAACTGGCTCAATTCCTGCACATGCTATTGCGACTCCCGATGTTCCAATTCTTGCTGGCATTAATCTACTGTCTACTAGGATTATTCCAACATGAATTGATAATTTCAAGAAAATTTTTCTTCTAATTTGTTCTGCAATAAGATATGGATTTGTTGGGTATAGTATTGCCTTGCCTTTTTTAGCATTTGATTTATCAATTCCAGCATTTGGCGCCATTATGTTATCTGCAGATGTAATCACAAATCCACCAATGCCTCCAAAAATTTTATCTGATTCTCTAATGATGATTTCTGCAATTTCTGGTTTTAGCTGATATTTTTTTGAAATTTCTATTCCTTCTGTTGATGCTTTGATGTTTTTTAGGTCAACTATGCGTCCTTGTGAATTTGAAATATATTTTGTTGAAATTACTAAAATATCCCCTTCTTGTAATTTTTCACTATTTTTTTCTAATGTTTTTGATAATGTTTCAAAAATATCAAATTCCCCCTCCATTCTTTCTGCTGTGAGTGCTGAAACCATCAATTGCATAGTATTTGTGGCGTGCTTTTTCTTTTTTATTGTTCTGAAAAGCTTTTAATCTGTAGAACGAGCTTTCTCGATTATGAATATTGTTGAAAATATTTTGGCCAAAGCATCTGGAAAATCCAGTGTTTCTCCTGATGATGTGGTTTTTGCTAATGTAGATAAGGTCATGATGCATGATGTATCTGGACCTGGGGTCATCAAGGTATTTGATAAATTAAAAAAACAAGGAATTTCAGTTGATAAATTATGGGATCCTACTAAAGTTTGGGTAGCTGAAGATCATTTTGTTCCTTCGGCAGAAAAGATGTCAGCAGAAAATATTGTCAAATTATCTAATTTTACAAAAAATTATGGAATTGAAAAACATTTCAAATATGGTCTGGGACAATATGGGATTTGTCATACGCTATCTCATGAAGAAGCAATGGTTATGCCTGGTGATGTTTATGTTGGTGGTGATTCTCATACAAATACTACTGGTGCATTAGGTGCTTTTGCATGTGGTTTAGGTCATACTGATATTGCATATGTTTTATTGAATGGTAAGATTTGGTTTAAGGTTCCAGAAACTTATTACTTTAAGCTAAATGGAAAATTACCAAATCATTTGATGGCCAAAGATGTAATTTTAAAAATAATTGGTGATGTTGGAACTGATGGCGGTAATTATAGAACCATGCAGTTTGGTGGAAGTGGAATTGATGAAATGTCTGTTGAGAGCAGATTAACATTATGTAATATGACTACTGAAGCTGGAGCAAAAAATGGAATTGTAGAACCTGATCAAAAGGTTGTTGATTATCTTGGTGATAGAGGTGCCACAAATATTAATTTGATCAAAGGTGATGATGATGCAGAATATGCTAAAATATTTGAATATGAAAGTTCAGAATTAGAACCTGTTGTTGCAAAACCCTTTTCTCCTGAAAATATTTCAGTTGTTAGAGAGGCTCCTTCTGTTGAATTAGATAAATCCTATATTGGATCTTGTACTGGTGCAAAATACGAAGACTTGGAGGCTGCTGCCACTATTCTCAAAGGAAGGAAAGTAAAAATCAGAACTGAAATTTTACCTGCAGCAATCTCAATTTATCAACGTGCTATGGAAAATGGGCTGTTGAAAATTTTCTTAGATGCTGGAGTTACTGTAGGTCCACCTACTTGTGGTGCTTGTTGTGGTGCACATATGGGAGTTTTGGCAAAAGATGAAATTTGCATTAGTACTACTAATCGTAATTTCCCAGGACGAATGGGACATGTTGAATCTCAAACATACCTTTCATCTCCACAAGTTGCAGCAGCTTCTGCAGTTACTGGAAAAATTACTGATCCGAGGGATTTGAAATGACAGGTAATATCATAAAATATGCTCAAGATAATATTGACACTGATGTGATAATCCCTGGTCAATATCTAAAAGTCCATGATTATGCTGAACTTGCTACTCATGCGATGGAAGGATTAGATCCTGATTTTCATTCTAAGGTAAAAGAAGGTGATTTTATTTTATCTGGAAAAAATTTTGGCTGTGGTTCTAGTCGTGAACATGCTCCTATTGCTTTATCTCATTCTGGTGTAAAGGCAGTACTTGCATTATCTTTTGCTAGAATTTTTTATCGAAATTCAGTTGATGGTGCATTTTTGCTACCTATTGAAATTGATGAAGATGCATATGATGGAATTTCAGAAGGTGATGAAATTGAAATTGATATTTCTTCTAACGAAATCAAAAATGTCACCAAAAATCAAACATACAAAATGAAACCTTTTTCAGATATTATTGGAAAGATTATTGCTGCAGGTGGCCTCTTCAAATACAAACCTGATTAGAATTAAAATGGGAAAAACTCTTTTTGACAAAATATGGGATTCACATCTTGTTGTTGAAAAACAAAATGATCCTTCTTTGATCTATATTGACCGTCATCTTGTACATGAAGTAACATCTCCTCAGGCTTTTGACGGATTACGTATGAATAATAGAACCGTTCGTAGACCTGATCTTACTATTGCAACTATGGATCATAATGTCCCAACTAATGATCGTTCTCTTCCTATGTTGGATCAAACTTCTTCTGTTCAAATCCAAACTTTAGAAAAAAATTGTAAAGATTTTGGAATCAAATTATTTGATATTAACAGTCCTAATCAAGGAATAGTTCATGTAATTGGACCGCAACTAGGAATTACTTTACCTGGTTCTACCATTGTTTGTGGTGATAGTCATACATCTACTCATGGGGCTTTTGGTACATTAGCATTAGGAATTGGAACTAGTGATGTTGAACATGTTTTAGCCTCTCAAACTTTGTGGTTAGAAAAACCAAAACTTTTTGAAATTAGAGTTGAAGGAAAACGAAAAAACATTCATGCTATAACTGCTAAAGATATTATACTTTCAATTATCAAAAACATTGGAACAGGTGGTGGCACTGGTACTGTAATTGAATATCGTGGTCGAGGAATAGAAGATCTTTCGATGGAACAACGAATGACTATTTGTAATATGTCTATTGAAGCTGGTGCTCGTGCAGGTCTTATTGCACCTGATGAAAAAACGTTTGATTATCTTAGAGATAGAGAATACACTCCAAAAAATTATGAATCTCTTGTTGATTCTTGGAAAGATTCTCTTAAAACAGATGCTGATGCAACGTTTGACAAACAATTTACTCTACATGTTGATGATATTGCACCTCAGGTTAGCTGGGGCACTAATCCTGGAATGACATGTGATGTAACTGAATCAATTCCTTCTCCTGATGAATTTTCTAAAGGTGACCCTAATCAAAAGAAAGGTATTCAAAAAGCACTCGATTATATGGATCTTTTACCTGGAACTTCAATTACTGATATCAAAATTGATAGAGTGTTTATTGGTTCATGTACAAATGCACGATTGGAAGATCTCATTGAGGCATCCAAAGTAGTCAAAGGACAAAAAGTATCATCAAATGTTAAGGCTATGGTTGTACCTGGATCTCAGATGGTAAAAAAACAAGCTGAAGAAATGGGTCTTGATAAAATTTTCATTGATGCTAATTTTGATTGGAGAGAGTCTGGTTGTAGTATGTGTCTCGGTATGAACCCTGATATTTTATCTACTGGAGAACGATGTGCAAGTACATCTAATAGAAATTTCGAAGGTAGACAAGGCAATGGCGGAAGAACTCATTTAGTTAGTCCTGTGATGGCTGCAGCTGCTGCAATCCAAGGACATTTTGTTGATGTACGGGAATTGGATTTGAATTAACATGGAACCATTCAAAAAAGTAAAGAGCATTGTCACTCCTCTTGATAAAGTAAATGTAGATACTGATCAAATTGTTCCAAAACAATTTTTGAAACTAGTTCAAAAATCAGGATTTGGTAAATTTTTGTTTTATAATTGGAGATTTGATGAAAACGACATCATAAAATCTGATTTTATCTTAAATGATTCTAAATATGATGAATCTCATATTTTGGTAACTGGGGATAATTTTGGCTGTGGTTCTAGTCGTGAACATGCTGTATGGGCACTACAGGATTATGGTTTTTCTGTGATAATTGCATCTTCTTTTGCAGATATTTTCTTTAGTAATTGTTTTAAAAATGGCATTTTGCCTATTTCATTACCTCAGTCAATAGTTGAGAAAGTCCAATTAGAAACATCTCCAATTGAAGTGAACCTTGACAAACAACTTATCATAACTTCTTCTGAAGAAATATCCTTTGAAATTGATTCCCACAAGAAAAAAATCCTTTTAGAAGGTTTAGATGATATTGCTCAAACCTTGCAATTTGAAAATAAAATATCTGAATTTGAACACAAATCTACAATCCCATCTGTTTTATAATCTTCTTTACTGTTTTTTCATTTCTTTCTAATACTATTGGTGATTCTACATCTATCCATTCTTTATCTTCAATATCATAAGCACTAATTTTTCCTTCTTTTGATAATTGTTGCAAAATATCATATGACAAATTTATCTGCGTTTGTTTTTGTTTTGATTTTATTTTTTTGATTATGTCTTTTCCAAGCATGTAAATTCCTAAACATTCTGATAATTGTAATTTCATTATGGGTTTTTCTTTGAATTCTTTTATGATTCCATTTTCTACAATTGCAAATCCTGTCTCCTCTTTTCTTTTCGTTCTAGTTACAATACATGCTGAGCTATTTTTCTGTATGAACATCTCTTTCATTTTTCGTATATCTATTGCACATATATTATCTACAAACCATAGTAAAAACTCTGATTCTCCTTTGAGTTTTTTCTCAATATGTAGTAAATCTCCTCCTGTGCCACTTTGTGAATCTTGAACAAAAGTAATGTTTTTTTGATTTCCGTAATAATTTTTAATTTGTCCTCCTAATCCGTTAAAATCTGAAATTATGATGATTTCTTTTACAAAACTAAATGATTTTAGATATTTTACAACATAATCGATTAACGGTTTCCCATTAATTGGTGTCATTGCTTTTGGAAAATATTCTGTGTATGGCTTGCCTCTAGTGCCTCTGCCGCCTGCTAGTATTACAGCTTTCACAGTCTAACGGTATGATTTCTGCTTTCTTCTTCTTGCACCAGGTCCGCCAAATTTCTTTGGTTCTTTTCGTCTGGCATCTCCGCTGATTAGATATTTGTCAAATTCTGTGATTCTGTTCCTGAGATCTTCTCTTGCAGATTTTGGAAGTGGGTGTTCTTTTGGTTCTTTTTTTGATTTAGTCCATCCTGTTAATGCTCTTGAGATTCCAGTTGCAATGGCACTAGCTTGTCCCATAAAACCTCCTCCTCTTACTCTTACAGAAATATCTATTTTGTCTCTCAAATCACCTGTTATTTCTAGTGGTGCTAAAATTACTTCACGAGCAGTTTCTTGTGGAATCATTTCAACTGGAACATTGTTGATTCTAACCTTTCCTTTACCTTTTGTAATGTAAACATGTGCACTAGCTGTTTTTCTAGTTGCAAAATAAATTTCAGTTTTTGGTGCTGTCATTCAGTCCACCCTATAACCCTGCATAATTCTGCCATGGCAGTATAATTTGATGCAGATTTTTTAATTTTTGCTTTTTCTAATTGGATTTTTTCAATTGATTTGAGTTCTTTTGGAGAACCAATGTATGTTCTAAGTCTTTTGAGTGCTTCGATGCCTGAAGGTTTTCTATAAAATGGTAACATGCCACGAATCATTTTTGCAATTACTGTATCTGGTCTTCTGTAGTGGACAGGTCCGTGTTTGTAATTGATAATGCTGTTAATTTCTAAAAATTCTCTGTATTCCTTGATGTGATTAGCTCTATTCCCACTTAGCATAATTTTTTCACAATTTACAATTGAAACCCTGTGTCCTTGAAGAATCAACTTTGCAACATTTGATGACAATCTTCCTGCAATGTGATCTGTTCCATCTATTACTATTGGTCTATCTGTTCTAACAATTGTTTCTTGTTTAGTTCCACTGGATTTGTTGATTCTTCCATTAGCCAAGTAATACGACTCCTTTTCCTGTAGGGTTTTGTTCAATTAGTTCTGAATAGTTGATTATTTTTCCACCGTTTTCTGTAATTTTACTAGCTGCAGAATTTGAAATTGAAAATGAGCACAATGTAATTTTGTGAGACACATTACCTGTTCCAAGTACTTTTCCTGGAAATACCACTGTGTCATTCTCTTTTGTTAGTTGGCCAATTCTATTCAGGTTGATGTCTCTTCTTGCAATTGATGGTTTTAATGCATATTCTGCCAATTTTGCCCAAATTGGAGCATCATTTTTAGCTGATGCTTTCTTGAGATCGCTGGCCATGCGTATAACTACTTGATTAGTCATGTGAATAATCCGGTTTAAAACCCAAATATAACGTATATGCTTAGTTTACTCTTCAATTTGATTGATCATATCTTTGAATTGATCTAATCTGTTGCTTACTTCATTTACTCCTGCTAGAATAATTTGTTCTGGACTAAGTGCTCCAGTTGATTCTACTGTGAGTACTCTCTCATCTTCTTTGTCTGTTTCAGTAAGCATTGAAATATTTGCAGAATTCCATTTTGAATGCTCTGTGCCTCGTCCTAATCTTGCATAGCATTCAATTTTGATTCTTTGACCTGGTGTTAAATGAACAATAGGAATTTTATCTGAAATTGGTTTTATTGAATCATCTTCAGATGATAACTCATTTGAAAGAACTGTTCTTGTTACATCTGATTCTCCAGAATCTAGAACTAGCATAATTTTACAGTTTGAACATCCTGACTCACTTTGACAATCACATTTAGATGGTTCATTAAATCTAGACAAGTCTGTTTTTAGAGGAATTAATCCCAATCTATGTGCTAACCCTTCATCTGGTAATACTGATGTATTTTCTATAATGTCTACCGTATCAATTGCAAATACTGGAACACCATTTAGACATACACGTCTAAGTGCATTGGAGTATTGTAATGGTACTCCTTTCAGTTTTATGGATATTTTTTGATTATCTTTGCTAATTACCTCTAAGGATGACAAATCTTGAACAAAATCTTCAAAGTCCACATAAAAATCTAGCTAGTTTTGTGCATGAATAGCTGTAATGTTTCTCTAATTGATTTTTCATTCTTTTGAATTATCATTCTTTTATTATAAAGTAAATTACATTATTTTGTATAAAATGATGAAAATCTTGGTTTTCACTTCTGTATTGTTATCTTTGCTTATTCCTCAAGTTGCGTATGGATCTGAAATTTTAGCATAACCTGAAAAATCATTATTTGGTCCTAATGATTGGATTTGGATTTCACTTGAAGTTGATGGACATTCTGGCGGTGATATGATGTGGACTGCTACAAAACCAGATGGAACTGTTTCTGATGATGTTTTTTCAAATATTCAAGCTTCTAAAACTAATCATTCTATTTCTAGAGATGCATCTGATGGACAATTTGGTACATGGAAAATCCAATATGAATACAAAGATGTTGTGAAGATTATTGATATTGAAGTAGAACCGTTGATTGTTTCAGTAACTACTGATAAACCATCGTATCTTCCTGGTGATACCTCCATAGTGTGTTTCTCTACAAATTATTTTAATCCAAATGCTGCTCGAGCTGAAAATATGATTACTAATATTTTTGATGTTGATGGAATTCAATTACAATCTGTTGATGATATTGCAATGAAAGTCTATCAACCTGTAATTATTCAATATTTTTCTATCGATGAACTACGAGACAAATCTTTTGGGATTTTTCACCTAGTTGTAATTTATTATGGAATTCAAGTTAACGTACCTTTTGAAATTACAAATCCGAATTCTAGTACGTCTATATTTTTGAGTAGTAATAAACAAGTATACTCTCCAACTGATCCTGTGGGATTGAATTTTGTTATCAATTCTGTTTCTGCAGATTCAGGAATGTTGTCTATTACTTTACCTTCAGAACAAATAATCACCAAAACTATTTCTGTAGATAATTCTCTTACTAGAACACTTCTTGATGATGTTGACACGTCACAAACTGGTTCATATTTGCTTCAATTTGATTATGCTGGAAATAATACTGTGGGTTCATTTGAAGTCTATTCTGAAACTCAAACAAATTCTAATCTATCTAATTTGGAATTAAATCTTACTTTGGATAAATTGTCTTATAGGCCCGGTGAGTTGATTCAAGCAACAATTAACACTAGTGAGTTAATTGAACAAGACGTTACCTATTGGCTTGAGGATTTCTCTGGTAGTCCGGGAATTCAGTTGCCTTTTGTACCTTCAACTTTGGGAACATTCACCATACCTCATGTCTTATCTGAAACTTTTCTTCATGGGCCATCTAAATTACATGTAAAATATGGTCCTGTTGAAACTTTCACTCTTTTCTTTGTAGCTGGTGATGTGATGACTGACTCTGAGCAATTTGTTACTACTCAATATGATTGTCCAGAAATCCTGTTGACTCTTGATAATTCTGCAATTTCTTCTCAACTTGTTGATATTTCTATTTCTCCAAATTCTGAACTCTTTGTACTTTATTCTGATCCTCGTGTTAGCGTTTTTGACATGCAAGGAAAGTTACTTAACTTGGGATTTAATTGGTGATGGTAGTTAAACAAACCTACTTCTATTTTTACTGAAGATTTTTTTTGCTCATATTTCTGATGCTGGAAATTCTAGAATTGTAACTTTTGATCATGATGTATATTTTATCTCTGATTGAGGAAATTTTGGTATTGATTATCAATCTGTAACCAATCCTACTGATATTGCAGTTGACGGTTTAGGATTTTATCCTATTTCTGATACAAATCAAGATAAAATTTTAAAATTTAATGCAAATGGAACCTATTCTGGCCAAATCGATTCTCTTTTGACTGCATCTGCTAAATTCACATCAATTGAATCCGTTACTTCCAATCTGGATGATATTTTTCTATTACCTGCAACTAACAACCGTATTTTACATTTTATTGATACTGGGGGATTTCTAGCATCTTTTGGAACTGAGGGACAAAACAGTAAACAATTCCAAAACCCCACGGTTGCTGATTCTGATAATCGAATTCAAAAATTTGCTTCTATCTCAACTCCATCTAAACTTGAAATTCCTGAATGGATTAAAAATAATGCAAAGTGGTGGTCAGAGAATCAAATTGATGATGACTCTTTTATTCAGGGAATTGAATTTTTAATTAAAGAAAAAATTCTGTCTGTTTCTGTATCTTCTTCAAACACTGAATATTCTCAAGATATTCCTGAATGGATTAAAAATAATGCTGGATGGTGGGCAAATGGCACAATTTCAGAAGATGATTTTGTTAACGGTCTTGAATATTTGATTGAGAATGGCATAATCAATACTAGATGGTTTCTGTTTTTTCAATATGTTTAAGTGGATTTGATTACTTAACATATTTTAGAAATGGCAGATGTTACTGTGGTAAAATATTCTTTTGAAGGTGAAAAATTTGAGATCTTGGTAAAACCAGATCCAGCCTTAGATTACAAACTTGGCAAGAAGAAAGATATCTCTGCAGTTTTAGTTTCAGATGATATTTACACTGATTCAGGTAAAGGCACCAGACCTGCATCTGAAAAATTACTAAAAGCTTTCAAAACAGAGGATCAAACTGAAATTGCTCAAATCATTCTTCAAAAAGGTGATCTAAATCTCACCACTGATCAAAGACGAAAAATGATTGATGATAAGAAAAAACAAATTGTTACTTTTATTGCTAAAACCTATGTTGATCCTAGAACTCATTTACCTCACCCTCCATTAAGAATCGAACAAGCCATGAAAGATGGCAGAGTTTCAGTTGATCCTCAAAAAAGTGTGGATGAGCAAGTAAAAGATGTCGTTGAAAAATTACGTTCAATAATTGCCTTAAAATCTGAAAGTCTACAACTAGAGATTATAATTCCTGCACAGTTTGCATCTCAGTCGTACTCTGTTCTCAAATCAGTTGGTTCGCTAAAAAGTGAAGAATGGCAAAATAATGGTTCTCTAAAAGCAATACTTGAAATACCCGCTACAGCAAGGCCAAACGTGATTGATAGATTAGGTTCTATAACCAAGGGCGCCGCTACAGTTGAGGTAATGTCATAATGGATAATAGAAGAAAATACGTTATTCCAGGCGATGTAGTTACTACTGGCCCATTTAGACCTGAACAAAATGTTGTCCTTGAAGGAAATAGGATAATTTCTACTACTATTGGAATCTCTGAAATTTATGATGATTCAGTTAAAGTCATCCCATTAACTGGAAAATACATTCCAAAAATTAATGATCTTGTAATTGGCAAAGTCATTTCTCATACATCCTTATCTTGGGAATTAGACATTAATTCATGCTATGTTGGATTCTTACCTGCACAAGATGTCTTTGGACGTGATTTTTCTGCACACGCTGATGAATTAACTTCAAAGTTAAAATCTGGAGATCTAGTTGCTGCTAGAATTGCTAATTTTGATAGAACAAGAGATCCACTTGTTACTATATCTGATAGAGATTTGGGTAAAATTGATTCTGGAGATTTGATTAAAATCTCTCCAAGTAAAGTTCCACGCCTAATTGGAAAACGAGGTACTATGATTCAAACTATTGAGATGACTACAAATGCTGCAGTAACTATTGGACAAAATGGTTGGGTAGTAGTTTCATGTGAAACTCCCGAGGGATTATTAAAGGCTAAAAAAGCAATTCAAATGGTTAATGAGAAAGCACATATTGCTAATTTGACTGATCAAGTGAAAGAAATGTTAGAATCAAAAGGTGAATCATAATGGGCGGAAGAGACGCAACAATGGTCCTATTGGACGAGAACGGTATACGTTGTGATGGCAGAAAAGTAGATGAACCACGACGAATCATGATTAGAGCTGGTGGACTAAAAAATGCAGATGGTTCAGCCTATGTTGAATTTGGAGATAATAAAATTTTAGTCGGCGTGTTTGGTCCAAGAGACGTTCATCCAAAACACATGTCTGACACCGATACTGGAATTTTGCGCGTTAGATATCATATGGAGCCATTCTCTGTTGGTGAGAGAAAGAATCCTGCTCCTTCAAGAAGAGAAATTGAAATTTCCAAAGTTATCAAAGAAGCATTAGAGCCTGCAGTTATGTTGGAGAAATTCCCAAGAACTGCAGTTGATGTGTTCATTGAAGTTTTACAAGCTGATGGCGGAACTAGATGTGCTGCTTTATCTGCAGCATCTGTTGCATTAGCTGATGCTGGAATTCCAATGAGAGATATGGTTGCAGCATGTGCTTCTGGTAAAGTTGCAGATACTATTGTTCTTGATGTTAACAATGAAGAAGATCAAGCAGGACAAGCAGATATGCCAATTGGTTACATGCCAAGTCTTGAAAAAATTACTCTATTACAATTAGATGGTGTTCTTACTCCTGAAGAATACAAGAAGTGTGTTGATGTTGGAGTCAATGGATGTAAAATTGTTTATGACCTTCAAAAGAAAGCACTCAATGACAAATATTTTGGAAACGGGGATAATTAGAAATGACATCTGCTTCTGTTATTGATGAATTAAAGAAAACTCAAATTCTTGAATTGTTAGAACAAGGAAAAAGAGTTGATGGCAGAGCACTAGATGAAGCACGAGAAATTTCAATTGAAACTAATGCAATTCCTAAAGCAAATGGTTCAGCAAGAATTCGTCTTGGTGACACCGAAGTTGTATGTGGAGTAAAAATTCAACCTGATAGACCATTTCCTGATACAGGTGACAAAGGTCTTTTCATTTGTACTGCTGAATTATTGCCACTTTCACATCCTACTGTTGAAACTGGACCTCCACAACCTCCTGTTATTGAACTAGCTAGAGTTGTTGATAGAGGAATTAGAGAGAGTCACATGGTTGATGTTTCTCAATTAGTTATTGAAAAAGATAAATCAGTTATTGGTGTATTTGCAGATAATGTAGTTGTTGATTATGATGGAAATCTATTTGATGCGTGCTCTTATGCTAGTACTGCTGCGCTACTTTCTTCTAAAACACCAAAATGGAATTGGATTGATGATGCACCAAAACTAGCAGAAGGTGAAGAAACACCATTGCCAATTACTACTATTCCTGTATCTGTAACTATGGGTAAAATTGGAAATCACATTATTGTTGATCCCAATGGAGATGAATGGGATAGCATGGATGCTAGAATTACAATTACAAGTGATTCTGATGGAAATCTTTGTGCTTTACAAAAAGGAGGAAATGATGGATTTACACAAGAAGAGATTAACAAATGTGGGGAAATCTCTGTTAGAGTAGGCGCTAAACTAAGAGAAAAATTAAAAGAAGCCCAACAGTCAGGTCAATAAAATGGCAAAAGCAAAAAAATCTCTTAAAGGCTTGGGTGCACGATATGGAATTAAAATTAGAAAACAATATACAAAAATCCATTTACAACTAAAAGAAAAAAGAACTTGTCCTGAATGTGGTTCAAAAACATTTAGTAGAGATGCTGTTGGTATTTGGTCTTGTAAAAAATGCAGCTTTAAAGTGGCTGGAACAGCATATGACATTAAACTTTAGTGCAAAAATTATTGTCGATGCAAAAAATAGTACAAAAGCAATTTATGATTCTGTAAATGCTGATAATGATTTTTATCCTGAAAATCCAGTCAAAACTGAGATAAAATTTGATAAAAAACTCACCATTTCTGCAGAGTCTGAGTATCTGCCTCATTTACGAGCAAATTTGAATTCTACAATCCGATTAATCCAAGCAAGTCATGATTCAATTGAATCGGTAAAGATATAATGAAATAAACTTTTCAATTATACATGTCTGCTGGACAAATGCCTCCATGGCTTCAAGAACAATTGATGAAATTACAACAATCTCAACAAAATCTTCAGTCAATTATGACTCAAAAACAACATCTTGAAATTGAAAAAGCAGAAACAGAAAAAGCTCTTGAAGAATTAAAAAAAGTGCCTGATAGTGATGCTGTGTTTAAACAAACAGGCACTGTTTTGATTAAATCTAAAAAACAAGAACTAATTGATGAACTAACAGAACGAGTAGAGATATCTAAAACACGTGCAACTGTTCTTGAAAAACAAGAAACACGTCTTAAAGAAATTCTCAAAAAACAAGAAGCAAAAATAACTGAAACAATGAAAGGTGGTTCTGCAAATCCTCCACCAGCAGAAGATAATCCTAGAAAATAATCTCTAGTGCTAATTTCATATAAGATATTAACAATTCTTTACGTGTAATATTTGTGAAACTAGATAATCTTCGAATTATTGTAGATGAACGAGAACGAAAAAGTGGAATACCTGATTTACTCAAATCTGTAGGCCTGAATCTTGAGATGAAAACACTTCCAATTGGAGACTATATTGTTGCCCCAGAAACAATTGTTGAACGAAAAAGTATTCGTGATCTTATGGCTTCTGTTTTTGATGGACGACTTTTTGATCAATGCTCCAGATTAAAAGAACACTTTGAACATCCTGTTGTTTTGATGGAAGGCAATGTTGATGAAATTGAAGAAATTACAGATAACCCTTTGATATTTTATGGTGCCATCTCTACTGTTGTACTTGATTTTAAAATCCCTGTAATCCCTACCCCTAGTGCTTCACATACAGCTAAATTACTAGTATCAATGTGTTCAAGAAAAGATTCTCCTAAAGGTCCTTATCTTAAAAAAATTAAAAAATCATCTGATTTGGAGAAACAACAACTATCTGTTCTTTGTAGTTTACCTGGCATCGGTGAGAAATTTGCAATTAGAATGCTTGAAAAGTTTGGAACTCCATTGAAGGTTTTCAGTGCAACAACTGTTGAATTAGCTAAAGTTGAAGGTTTAGGTGAAGCACGAGCTAAAAAAATTAAAAAAACTTTGGGTTCTAAAAGCAAACTTCCCAAATCATCCAATCAGAAGACCTTGCATGATGAATAATTGTTTGTTAAGAGAAACAAAAAATTATTTTTCTTTTAATAATTTTCTTTTTAATGGCGTCCCGCATGTTGGACATTCTTTTCCTTTAGTATGGTTGGTTCTGCATCCAGGACAATAATGGATCCATTTTCCTACATCTTCTATGCCTTTAGTCATTATAGGCGATATTTTCAATCCCAAGTTTTTTGACACATTTGAAATTGCAAAATCATCACTGATTATTTCCCCCTTTGTTTCAATACCTAAGGCAATAATTGAAATATCTTGTTTTGATAATTGTGGAAAATCCCCTGTATCTTTTGCTGCTTTAATTGCAGAATTTGTTGCCTTTTCATCAGGTTCTCTAATTTTTAATCTGTTTGTCTCAAGTAATGTCCCTAACGCATCATGATTTTTCTTTATGTGTTTTATTTCATCATAAACTAATGATGTGGTGTAACAATCATTAGATAATCTAAACGGAACTCCTGCATAAAATGCACTTGCATCTAAAATTCTAAAATCCAAGCTTACTCATCTGTCTTAGTCCTCGTTTTTTTAATCTAACAAAGACTGCTTGTTTTTTGTATTTTTTAATAATTATTGGTTCTTCATATCCTGCAGTTTTTACTACTTGTGCATCCATCACAATATTACAATCATGCGAACTAATGATTTCAATTTTTTCATCTGGTACTACTATTGATTCTAATCTGTATACCGGTGCAACTGGTGTGATAATTAAAACATCCAAGCTTTCATGCAAAATTGGCCCTCCTAATGAAAATGAATGACCCGTTGATCCACTTGGAGTTGCAATAATCACTCCATCCATTTTTTGTTTTACTGTATCGTTTTGAAATTTAATTTCTACTTCTGCAGTTTTAGTTAGGTTCGCTCTGTTAACGTATATTTCATTTAGTGCTGGTGGGAATTCTTTTCCTCCGCAAGACGCTACTACCCTTGTTCTTTTATCTAAGAAAAATTTGTCCTTTAAGATTTGATTAATTGCATCATCAATTTCTTCAATTGTTATTTCAGCTAAAATTCCTCTATTCCCTCCTACATTAATTGTCAAAATTGGTGTTTCATTATCCAAACTTCTAAAAACCCTGAGAGTTGTTCCATCTCCTCCTAATGTGATTACCAGATCTAGCTTTATTTTTTTTAAATCCTCTAACGTTTCGATTTTTTTTGCACCTTCAACTTCAATTGGAGAAATTGTGTATACTGTGGATTTTTTGGCTAATAGTTTTTTTGCAACATCTTTTGCTGCTTGTTCTGATTCTTTGGAACCTACTTTACTTACTACTGCAACTTTTTGAAGTTTCAATCAGTTCTTCTGAATGCTATTTACATAAAAATGATATTTTCGGCATACTTTAGAAAAACAAATAAGTATGAAAACAAATCCGTACAAATTATGAGTTATGCACATCCTGAAGTTTTAGTTGATACTGAGTGGGTATCTCAAAATCCTCCTAATGAAAACAGAAAGCTAGTTGAAGTAGATTATGATCCGGTAAATGGATATCAAAAAGGTCACATTAATGGTGCCACACTAATTTGGTGGAAACGTGACATTAATGATCCTGTTACCAGAGACATTATCAGTAAAAAAGAATTTGAAGAGTTAATGGCAAAGAATGGAATTACTTCTGACACTGAAGTAATTCTTTATGGTGACTTTAACAATTGGTTTGCCGCATTTGTTTTCTGGGTTTTCAAAATTTATGGCCATGAAAATCTAAAGATTATGAATGGCGGAAGAAAGAAATGGGAATTAGAAAATAAAGATTACACAACTGATGAACCACAAATAGCACCTACTACATACATTGCACAACCACCTGATGAGGGATTACGTGCTTATCTGTTTGATGTTAGTAGAGCATTAGATAAAGAAGACACTGTTATGGTTGATGTACGTTCTCCTGCAGAATTTACTGGCCAAATTACTGCCCCACCAGAATATCCGATGGAACATGCTCAAAGAGGAGGTCATATTCCTGATGCAAATAACATTCCATGGGCAACTGCAGTTAATGATGCTGATGGAACATTCAAAGCAGTTGAAGAATTAAAACAAAATTATGAACCAAAAGGCGTAACTCCTGACAAAGATGTAATTTGTTATTGTAGAATTGGTGAGCGTTCATCACACAGCTGGTTTGTTCTAAAATACCTACTTGGTTATCCAAAGGTCAGAAACTATGATGGTTCCTGGACTGAATGGGGTAACATGATAGGTAATCCTGTGGAAAAATAAATTGCTGCTAGACCTTCCTGTTCTTGAGAAAGGCTCCTTCTATTTTGTTAAAGATGGTAAAGCCGATCTTGTTATGGAGGATAAAACCAAACGTGGTCTTACAATTAAAGAAATTTCTATTGATGAAAAACTGAATGTTAAAGCAGATAAGGGCATGATCTATGATATGGATGGAATTGGACATTGGGTTCCAATTAGATGGTATTTTCCAAAGGATTTCTATGATCTGTCTCAGGTTATGATTCATGCAGAAGCTATGGAAAAAAAATATATCGAGATTCGAGAACTTACATGTCCTGACGATGACGACTGATGTTCTGTGTGGTTATCGGGTGGCGAATCACGATCTTCTCCAAACTTTCGATTTTGGAAAATTGTCATAAATTCAGGTGTATCATGAATTGAAACATCATCAACCATGGATAAAATTAAAGCATGAAGTTGATTTGCAATATCTCTACGTTCTGCTTCAATGTAAGGGGTAATTCTATGCCATTTCTATTAGCCATATGTATAACCTCATTCACCAACTCCAGACTTTCCACAAGAAACATCCTACGTAAACTTTCCCGATGTTCGGCATCTCTAATATCAAAATACCCTCGAAGTGTATCTAATTGAGACTTGGGCATAACTAATCCTAATTTTTAATCAATTTCTCAAACTATTCAAATGAAAAAAGCCAAGGATCCTTGCAATATCATTTCATTGCAGCATGAACGTAAAAATCCCCGGCAGGGTTCTGTCAGAGTCATTCTCATTGGCGTTTTGTATCTGGTCAGAACATCATCTCTGCATGGGGAGATATTCAGACCTGGCAGACCGTATGCCTGTTCAACTGTTCTGACGGTGCAACTATTCATCATAAAATCTTGGATGAGAATTCCAGGTAACAGCACACTACATTATTTTTTATCAATCAAATGCAGCAATGACAAATTGTCCAAGGTCTGCAGACTGACTCGAATCCCAGACAGGCGTACTGTTGACAGGCGATTTCAGAACCTGCCCGTTGGGGACATCGTCGGGACGATGGGAAGCCTGTTCGTATCAGAAGGAATGGCTGATGACACGTCTGCATCAGCGGACAGTTCCCTGCTAAAAGCAAATGGTCCTGTATGGCACAAATCCGACATGAAAAATAATCGTTTGCCAATTTCAGGAATCGATACGGATGCAAGATGGGGATGATCCTCCAAATCAAAGGGTTGGATATTCGGGCATGAACTGCACATGAGTTGCAGCGCCGGCAAGTTGATTGTTCCATTATCCGCCGGTGTCAGTACTGCAAACATTCATGATGGCAGGACGTTTGATGCATTGGTAAAATCACTTTCAGGAATCATACGAAATATTTTAGCAGATCCTGCATACGATGATTCTAAACTGCATGATTCGTGCGGCAAAAAACATTTGAGGTTATCACTCAGATAAGACATACCCACGTACGCCCCCGGAAAGAATCAAACTTGTGGAATTTTACGACTCTGCGATCGGTCAGAAGTTGCATGCGGATAGAAGAACCTCAATTGAACCGCTCTTTGAGATATTCAAAGACGCGCTTGGCATCAGAACAGTTCTCGTAAGGGGATTATGCAATGTGAAATCATATTTGTGTGCTGATCTGCGTTTTGGCGTACAGTTGGCAGCGTATTACAATTGCATGATTGGTGCAGAGAATTATCCAAGAATTGTAAAGAGAATGCCTTGCTGTTGAATGATTTTAGACTTTATTTTTGTAAACCATTATGCCCAAGTCTCATGTAAGTATTGTGATTCAGGCAAGATAAGAAAAGACGGAATGAGAGATACCAAAAAAGGCAAGATTCAACGATTCAAATGTCTTGATTGTAAGAAAAGATTTACTGCTCACTTTGGATTTGATAGAATGAGACATGATCCTAGAACCATTACTCAGGCATTACAAATGTATTATCATGGAATGAGTGTAAGGGATATTTCAGATAATTTTGAGATGATGGGAATTGATGTATCATTCAGAATTGTTTATGATTGGGTTTCAAAATATTCTGAAATGGTTTCAGACTATCTAAACGAGATTGTTCCGAGAACCAACTACAGAACTATGGTGCGAGATGATGAGGCCTGGATTAAAATAAATGGAGAACAAAAATATCTATTTGCTTCTATGGATGATGATGCTAGATATTGGTTGGCTTCTGACATGGTTCATACCAAATTCCAACACAATGCAGATAATCTTTTGAAACTAACAAAAAAGAAAATCGGAAAATCATCCGCACATTTTGTAACTGATGGATTACCAGCTTATGGCAAATCCTCAAAGAAAGTGTTTGGAAAAGAAACTAATCATATCAAGCATATTTATATTTCAGGAAAAAGAGATAGAGACAATAATAATAAAATGGAGATATTGAATGGAGAAATTAGAGACAGAGAGAAGGTCTTTAGAGGATTAAAGGAGTTTGATACACCCATAATTGACGGAATGAAAACATATTACAATTTCACAAAGAAACACGGTTCACTCAAAGGTAAGACACCAGCTGAACAAGCCTTGATTGAAGTGGACGGAAAGAACAAGTGGATTACACTAATTCAAAATGCCTCACTCTATAAAGAAAATTCAATTTAGAGAAGATCGTGATTCGCCACCCGATAACCACACAGAACCACGACTGATAACCTTTTTAAATAAAATTAAATTAGAAAAACCAATGTCTCTACTCTTAAAAGATCGAGTTTGGTCAATGGAGGCTCCTACTGCAAAACGTGGTGTTTATCCGTTACATGGATTCAAACTTGGACTTTATAGATTACCAATTAAACTTGAAGAATTAAATGAATTAAAATCTGTTCATGATGGCCTCAAAAAGGCATTTGAAATGGACATGTATGCTGATAGAATTTTTGCAACATATCGTTGGAAAGAACAAAACATGGGTGATCCTGATGCAAAAGGATACGAAGAAGTTGACTTGTCTATTACAGTTGAAATTGTAACAGGCGAAGTAGTAGATATTATTTATCAAATTTTCCCAATTGAAAAGTTTGGTGATCCAAACTGGGTTAAAGACTATAGAAAAAAGGCTGATCATTTTGCAAAAATGGTAATTGATACTATTTTACGTAATACTATTTTGGCAGACAAGATGATCTCTTATTTGGCAAAAACTGAAAAAATTTCTGAAGTTGCTGCAATTCAAAAACTTGAAGAGCTTACACCTTTGGCAAAAATTGTACTAGGTGCAAAACCAAAACCAGTTGAATCAACGGATGACGAAGAAGAAGAAGACGATGGCGCAATTGAAATTCCTGATGGCGCAAAACCTGGACCAATTGATGTTGATTACAAATCTAAACTAAAACCATCCAAATCATATGATGCCCCTGAACATACCATCAAAACTTGGGGAAGAAAAGGTACTAGCAATGGAATTATGGGTGTTTGGGGAGAATTTGTTTCAGTAGATTATGATATCTGTATTGCAGATGGTGGTTGTCTTGAAGCATGTCCTGTTGGTGTTTATGAATGGTTTGACTCTCCTGGAAACCCTGCATCAGAACAAAAACCATTAATGTCCAAAGAACCTGATTGTATCTTTTGTCTTGCATGTGAGGGTGTCTGTCCACCACAAGCAATCAAGATCTATGAACAAAAATAATCATAATTTTTTGCAAGTATAAATAGCGATTAGTGATTCTGGAAAACTAGGGACATGGCAATCAACCCTTTCACTCAACTATTCTTTGATCTGTTTATTTTATCTGCTGTAATAATTACTGCATATACTTGTAATTTTTACTATTTGGCATTTCTTTCTAGAAAACGCAAAGATGTGTCATCGACTACTGATTGGGGAACTCCTTCAGTTACAATTCAACTTCCAATATACAATGAAAAATACGTTGCAAAGAGACTTGTTGATGCAGTTTGTGATTTGGATTACCCTCAAGACAAAATGCGGATTATGGTCTTAGATGATTCTGATGATGATACTGTTGAATTACTTCATAATACAGTTGATGATTACAAGAAACAAGGATTTCATATTGAACATGTGAGACGTGGTACAAGAAAAGGGTACAAAGCAGGTGCATTAAAGCATGCTATGAAGACAACTGATACTGAACTAGTTGCTATCTTTGATGCTGATTTTATCCCTCCTACCTGGTTTCTAAAAAAAGCAATTCCTCACTTTTCAAAATCAAACATTGGTCTTGTTCAATGTCGCTGGGGCCATGTAAATGAAAACTATTCTGCAATTACTCAAGCACAAGCACTCAGTCTTGACTTTCATTTTCTTATAGAACAAAAAGCAAAAAGTAATTCACATTTGTTTATGAATTTTAATGGCACTGCTGGTATTTGGAAGCGTGATTGTATAGAGGATGCTGGGGGATGGCACACTGCAACACTTGTTGAAGATCTTGATTTGAGTTATAGAGCTCAAATGAAGGGATGGAAATGTGTATTTCTACCTAACATTGTAGTTGATGCAGAATTACCTGTTCAGATGAATGCTGCTAAAAGACAACAGTTTCGTTGGGCAAAAGGTTCTATTCAATGTGCAATAAAATTACTTACTGATATTACGCTTAAACGTAAAGTAGCAGTTGAGGCAAAAATTCAGGCATTCATACAACTAACTCGTCATATTGTTTATCCATTAATGCTGATACAATTTTTGGCATTGCCTATTTTGTTAGCAGGACAAGTTAATCTTTATGTAATTAGTTTTCTTCCAGCTATAACCATTGCTACGTATCTTGCAATGGGACCTGGTGCATACATTATGATTATACAAAGCATGTATCACAAATCGTGGAAATCCAAAGCAAAGATACTGCCTGCATTGTTAGTTTACAATGCAGGAATGTCTGTCAATAATACTGTTGCAGTATTTGATGCAGTACTTGGAAAGAAAAATGAATTTCTACGAACTCCAAAGTATGGTGTTCTAAAAACAAAAGATGATTGGAAAGATAATGCATACAATTTACCTTTCTCACAAGTCACTCTTCTTGAAATTTTCTTTGGTGTGTATGGTATATTGGGAATCTTTATTGCAATATTTTCAAACAATCCTATTTTTGTACCTATTATTGGCTTACAATCTGTTGGGTTTTTCTATATTGCTTACATGAGTTTGTCTCATACCAGATTTAAAAGAAATAAATCAAGTAATCCTCGTGTAATGACTAAGAAGGAAAAGATGGAAAATACTGTTTACAAACTTTCAATGGTTGGTATTGTGGCCATTATTATTTTTGGGGGCTCTATGGCAATTTATGGCTACAATAATGATATTTACCCACTTGATAAGATGAGAGGACATCTATCTGGCATTGTTGGTTCTTCAGATCCTACTTTGATACGTGAACATTTGCTTAAAATTCAAGATGAATTAGATATAGTGTTGGCAAATCCTAACTTGCCTGAGGTCACCAATGCAAATGGTGATCTTGTTTCTAAAAACCCCGTTTGGTTATTTGCAACAGAATCTACCAATTTTCTTAGAATTCAAGATGATGTAGATACCATGCTTGTTAGTATTGAGAAAATTTCATCTGTTCCTAAAGATAGCTCTGCATATCATACTGGAATGTTAGATTTGAACAGTAGATCTGTATCCTTGACAACTGACATTATGAATGCTACCCCTTACATGTATGTCAGTGTCCAGAACATGCTTTTTAGTACTATTTGGATTGCTGCAATCTTAGGAATTTTTGCTGCATTGAAGAAAAAGAAAGAGCAACTCAAAGAAGTTGATGATGTAGGCGTTTAAGAAATATTCAGATCTTTTCTAATTTCATCTACTGCTCTAATTCCGTAAATGTCTCTTATCTGCTGAATTCTAATTGATTCTTTTAACATGTCTCTTCCAATTGCATTTGTTAGTATTGAATAGACATCACTGAAACGAATCTCCCATTTATCTGCACAATCTAAAATTTTGCTTACTGCCCACTGTCTTACTTCATGTGGTAGTGGTATTTTCTCTCCTGCTTCTATTGAAATTTTATCAAACAGATTTACAATGTCTGCAGTTTGGGATGCCATCTTTTCAATGTCTTTTGCATTGCCGTATTTTGTTTCTGAATTCATTCTAATACTTGATTGATATTCTGAAAGTTTTAGTAATGCCATCATTTCTTTTGATGAATTATCTGATGCCTTGTTTGTTACATCTCTAATTGACTGTACTTCTCCAAATAATTTTTCAGATTTTTTATGGAATTCTGCAGTTGATTCATCTTGTCTTTTTAGAACATCTGATACTGATGATATTTTTTGTTCAATACTATTTGTTTTGTCAAATATGTTTTGTTTGAAATTTGAGAAATCTTCTTGAACTGATTTGAGTCCTTCTCCGACAAATGCTGTTGAGTTTGCCCTTTGTGATAATGCCCCCATCTCAGTTTCAATTTTATCTATTTTCCCCCCTAGGTCTTTTAGAGATTCTAGGCTCAAATTATCTGCTGATTTGGCATTTGATGCTATATTTTCAAATTGTTGTTTGAGACCATCAATTACCCCTCCTAACGAATCAATTTTTGATGCTTTTGAGGATATTGCATCAATTGTAGTTTTTATTGCATCTAATTCTGAGTTAAGATTAGAACTGGATGATACATTTTCAGCTATCTTTCCAAATTCTTGTCTAAGGCTTTCAACTATTTGAGCACCTGTCTCTAATTCTCCTGTCTTTCCAGATATTTCCTCTATGCTATTTTTTAATTTATCAATTTCAGAACTAATTTCTACAACCGAATCTGTCTTTCCAGATACTGTTCTCAAGTCATCTCTTACTTCGTCAATTCTTTGAGCAATCTTAATGATCATTTGTGAATTATTTTTAATTGAGTTCATACTATCTTCTACTTGTTGAGATAGTTGTGGCGTCATTGATGCTTTTTGTGATTCCGCTATTCTGCTGATCTCGTTTTGTAATTTTGTAGTTTGGTCATTAATTTTATTGACCATGTTTGACTGTGTTCTTACTTGGTTTAATCTTGCATATAGCTTTTGAGTGTCATCTTCTATAATGTTGATCTGCTTTGACTGTTTTTGTATGTGCTCTAATGTTGATGTTAAAGTATCTATCATGCCTTTCATTGATACGAGAACTTTTTGATTTTCTCCGAAAATTTTTGACATTACCTTGATTTCTTTTTGTAATGCTTTATTAGAATCTGAAACTGATGCGACTTTTTTAAGTAATACTGATGGACTTGGCTCTTTTTTTACAACTTTTTTTGTTGTTTTTTTCTTTACTGTTTTTGAAGCCATATAATGTAAATTAAAAATTTGATGATAAAAAAGTTAGGTATAAAATAAAAAATGTAAAGAGCTACTTGTTTACAACTTCTGGTTCATGTAGTAACTCATGAAATGTTTTTTCAGCTAAACCATTTGCTGTTTCGATAAAGCCTCTTGGACAATATTCGCATTGAATCATACAGTACGGTATGGTACCGTACTATTAATACTCAGGTGATTACAACATAACCAATTATGCAGTCAGATACCCCAGGTCATATCTCTACATTACTTTCAGTTGACCTAATCATCACTCTGCATTTTGATTAAGACTATTCAGAATAAAGAGGTTAATTCTTTTTGTGTAGTTGAGTCTGCCATCAATTATTTTACTATTGATAACATTTCATTTTTTGATGAGCAATCGTTTTTAAACAAATTTGCTAAATGATAACATGCAAAATGTTCTACTTCGATTAGATTCAAGTGGAATCCAACACTCTCTTAACAATACTGTCAACAGTTTGATTGATCAAGTTACACCCGAACTACCTCATACAAGTTTTGTAACTGATTTAGCTTTTATCATGATAATTGGCGCTGTAGTTACACTTGCATTTTTCAAAATAAAACAACCTTTGATTATTGGTTATCTATTTGCAGGAATGTTAATTGGACCTCTTTCGCCATTGTGGGTTCAAATTTTACCTGAAGGTGGACCTCCCACTGATGTATTAGGTGGCGTTGGAATTTTATCTGATATTTCCGCATTGAATCTTTTTGCTGAAATTGGTGTGATTTTACTTCTTTTTGTAATTGGTATTGAATTCCCTTATGCTAAAATCAAAAGTATTGGTAGAGTGGCAGTTGGAGCTGGTACCCTTGGTTTGTTTTCTACATTAGGTGTGATATTTTACACTGCTACTGCACTTGGTATGGGATTTATGGATTCATTGTTTATTGCAGCTGCATTATCAATTTCAAGTACTGCAATTATTGTCAAGATTTTAGAGGAAACAGGTAGAATCAAAAAAGAATCATCTATTCTTGTATTAGGTATTTTGATTGTTGAGGACGTAATTGCTGTTATCTTAATTTCTTCATTACAATCTATTGCATTAGTTGGAAGTGTATCTATAGAATCTGTTATTGTGGTAGTTTTGGTTGCAACTGGTCTTATTGTTGGAACATTTACTATTGGAACTCGTGTAATTCCTCCATTAATTGATAGGGTTGCAGCTGCAGAACATCGTGAAATTTTGTTACTTAGTGTTCTTGGTGTGTGTTTTGGATATTCTTTATTTGCAAATCTTGTTGGGTTGTCAGTTGCAATTGGTGCATTTCTTGCTGGTGTTCTTGTGGCTGAATCAAAATCTGCTGAGGTTGCAAAGCTCCTATCTAGTCCTATTAAAGACATGTTTGTAGCCATATTCTTTATCTCAGTTGGAGCCTTGATGGATATATCGCAACTTGAAGATTATATTTTTGTGGCTATAATTTTGATTGTAGTTGCTACTGGTATGAAGTTTGGCTCTAACCTAATTGGAAATATCTTATTTAGACAAAGACGTGGTAAAGCACTTCGTTCTGCATTTACACTAGCTGCTCCAAGAGGAGAATTCTCAATTGTAATTATCAAAGCTGGAGTTGACATAGGTGCAGTTAGTGCATTTTTGTTCCCATTGATAGGTATAATTTCTATAGTTACTGCTTTTCTTTCACCCTTTTTGGTAAAAGCTGGAGACAAAATAATACCTGCATTAGAAGAGAAAGAAAATGTCTGATGAGTTAAAACGATTTTTAGAACAAGTTCATGATGATATCACTACCTTTGATTTTGATGGTAATGAAGCTCCTTGTATAATTATTGAAGAAAAAAAATATGATGAGTTGTTATCTAAAATCGCCGGTCAATCTTTATCAATTAACGCTGATTTGAATATACTTCAAGATGGATTAGGTAATGTTTTTGTTGAAGTTGTTTTGGTATTTTCAAAAGGTAACATTACTGAAAAATTTTTAGTTAATGCAAAAACTGATCTTGTCTTTTTTGAATCTCTTGCAAAAACTTCAATGCTTGCACTCTCATCTCCTAAATCTCATTATGGAAAAGATAATGTGTTTATGATTCAGCTACCTCGACCAGAAAAGGCTCAAGATGCGTTAGAAATTATTCAAAATGGATTAATTCCTAAAAATTAAAGATAAGTGGTGCAGTTACCGGGATTTGAACCCGGGTCACGTACTTGGCAAGCACGAGTACTAACCAGACTGTACTATAACTGCAACAATCTTAAAGATTGAATTTGGATATTAAACTGTTTTTAACTATTTCAATCAATGTATGTCATGGATGAAACTATTCTAAAGAAAATAGAGCAAAAAATTCAAGATACAATTTCCAACAAAGATGACATTAAGCAGTTAATTCAATTACTTTCTCATATTGATAATTCCAAATCATTTGTCATGGGTATTGTTGTAGGAAGAATCTACAATTCTTTTTATTATCAATCCAAAAGAATTCTTAATCGTGAACCAACTACACAAGAATTTGATGAATTTTTAAAATTTATTAAAACTAAAAGGTCTGATTTAGAAAATTTATGGTGATGGTTTATTCCATGCCACAACTTTGATAGTTGGTGTACCTGGTAATTTCACACATGCTCCTTTTAGTGCTTTTTTTGCTGCCTCTAAATGAATATCTCCGCTGACAAATATCTCCATTATGCATTGTCCTTGTTTTACTCTTGCACCCAAGCTAACTGCTTTACCCCATGATCTTCTCATTCCTTCTGAAACTCTATCTGCACCTGCAGTTGCAATCTGTTTATTTTCTCTTAGAAGATTATGTGGATAAATTCTTAGTCTTGAATAATAACCTGATTCACCAGTTGTTTTCTCTAGTGTTTTATTTGCAGCTAGTCTGGTTGATTCTATTGCCATGTGTCTAATCTGCATTTTTTCATTTAGTAATAGTTGAACACAATACTCGTATGTTGCTCTTTTGCCACCTTGAAATTTTGCAATTTTTATTTGTGGTTTACCTTTGATGTATTCTTTTCTGGTAAAGACTTGTCCAGTTGCAGTTCTGTAATTAGCACCATGCATGATAACCTCAAACCAGAATGCCCATATTTTAACGGTTAGCCGCATTTGTTAGTACTTTCCAATGCTTATATGGAAAACCGTTGATTTTTTCATCATCATGGAAGATGTCCCTTTAGTTAATGGTGAGATGATTTCAGATCAAACGTGTATTTCTGATAAGGACATGATCCATGAGCTTGAACAAAAGGGATACGGGGAAATTGAAAAAGAAAAATTATTCTTAAAACAATTTGAAACACTCTATTTGTTATATGCTGGAAGACTAGTTTTGAAGAAAGGCAACAAACAAATTGATTTTGATTCTTTCATGAGTGTTTGTCAGAAAACCAATTCTGAAATTTTAACTCAGTTTTTGATATATCGTGATCTTCGAAATAGAGGGTATGTTGTAAAAGATGGTTTTGGTTTTGGTTCTGATTTTCGGGTATATGAAAGAGGGCATTTCGGTGAAAAAGGAGCAAAATTTCTAATTTTTGGACTCGATGAAGGTCAACAAGAAAAGATGGGCAACTTGCAAAAGAAAATTGAAGAAATTACTCAGATGGGTAAAGAACCAATAATTGCAGTAATTGAACGTCGTGGCGAGGTCATATACTATAAAATTAATAAAATGAATTTTTATGAAAACGAATCTAAAATTAAAGAATCATTTGATCTCTAATCTTGTGTTACCCAATCTGATGAATATTTTAAAAGATTGTTTTCTTCTGCATACATAAAATCATAAACTTCTACATGTTTCGTTTTATTTTCCCACAACTCTTCAAAGTCTTTCATCTTCCTTTCCACTCTTGATTTATCATTCCATGATGTAAAAACATCCACTGATTCAAAATCTCTTGTTTGTGTAGAAAATGATTCTCTTGATGTTCCAGTAAACGCAACTGCTTGATCATTTTTGTCTCTAAATATTCCAATTCTTTCTGAGAATGAATCTGCTATTTGTTCTGAATTTGGAATTACAATTTTTAGTTCAATTTGGCCATTATTTACGATATCTTGAAGCTTTTGGATTTTTGTATCTTTGATTAATTTTCCTTGAAATGATCTCGTAAATTTTTCAGAAAAGAGCTTTGTAAACAAGTTCAAATCTGTAGTTCTGAATCTGTGCCCTGTGATCATTCTTAATTTTGCTTTGCCATTTGAGAAATTATCAAATGCCATAGAAATTGTAGCTAATGTCTGAATTGATAAAAAATCTACACATCTATCATACTCTATACAATTACTTAGGCAAGGAAAGAAAAATTCTGCTACAATATCGTTTCTGTCTGAACGATATTCTTCTTGAAGTTCAATTTCTCTGAGGCTCACCAATAATTTAGCATGATTTTGTTATTTAAAGAAACAATTTCATTGATTATAGACGGTTGTTCTCATTTGTGATAAAAAGTAGAATCCTTTATGAGTTCCCATTAACATGTTAGTATGTTGTGCAACTCATCCTAAAGCCCTCCGATACATCATGATGCATGCCAGATATACAAACCCCAAATAATTCTCACAGTTCTTTTCGTATCCTGCTGCTGTTCTGTGAAACCCGCACTTGGGCCATGCGAAGAACCGTTCCACGACAAACCCTGTCTTGCCATGATGTTTTTGATTCCTGTTTTGTGCAATTTTCTTTGAGTTCCTTTTGTACGGGATGCAACAGTCAATTCCATGACATCTCAGATATCTTCTGACGTATTTTGCATCATGGCCCTTACCTGCATATGCAGAAGCAATCGCACATCCCAAATTATCATCTGTCAGTTCTGAAATGTCTTTTATCACGTCAATGAATTTCGCACTGTCACGCTCGTTTGCGGGACTGGTCCCAGCTGAGATCGGCAGTCACGTCTTATCCGCTGCGACATGAATCTTCGTGCCCAGAATCTTCTTGAATCCGTCATATCCTGTTTCATTGCCCTCTTTTTGGCAGCAATTGATGATGAATCAATTGAAATTTTTTGCAGGTCAGTACATCCTTTCTTCCTTGCTTGTGTGCGGATTCGATCAGCCCTGGCAGAATCTTCTTCCAGATGCCTTTTTGTCGCAGTTCCTGAAACCGCAGATGTGCAGTGGATTTTGAGCCGCACTTGTCCGGCATGTCTGCCCATCTGCATCCGGTAGCTAACGCAAACAAAACCCCATTGATTGTTGTCCTGTCATCACATCTTGGACGTCCTGCTTTGGCAGGTTTTGGTAATTGCGGTGCAATGGCATTCCATTGAGCATCTGAGATTTCTTTATGAATCATGAAAAATGTTTCAACAATGTTTTCTTGGATCTGTATTGTCATGAATGATTTACTAGATGATCTGTTTTAGGATAAGTTAGTATTATTTTTATTTTTTGGATATACAACTCATCTCAAAACCTTGCAATACATCAAAAATGACGCAATACTGACAAACGCAAGATAGTTTTCACATCTCCTTTCATATCTGATTCTTGTCCTGTGAAATCCATTTTTGAGCCAACCAAAGAATCTCTCCGCAACGTATCGAACCGAATTATATTTTTTGTGCGATTTGTTCTCCGATGATTTGCTATTCTTTCTAAACGGAATACATGCAATTGTATTTCTATTTTTCAAATAGCCTCTAATGGCCGTACTGTCATATCCCTTGTCAGCATAAACTGAGGCAATCTGTTTGATGGTGCCATCATCATCCATAAACTCTGAAATGCTTTCCATGACATCTGCAAACTTTGTACTGTCATGAACATTTGCAGGACTGGTCCTGATTGAGATTGGAAATCCGTTCTGCTCTACGGCAACGTGAATCCTTGTGCCTGAAATCCTCTTGAATCCGTCATATCCTGTTACGCTGCCCCCTTTTTGGCAGGGATTGTTGAGGAGTCAGCGGATATCTTTTGCAGGCTGATTCTTCCTTGCTTATGAGCTGTTTTGATTAAACCGGATAGGATCCTCTTCCAGACTCCTTTTTGCTGCCAAGGGTTCAGTCTTCTGTTTGCAGCAGAGTCATCACCATATTTTGTTGGCATCTCGCTCCACCTGCATCCGGATATCAAGACGTAGATTATTCCGTTGATGATTCTTCTGTCATCGTCTCTTGGTCTGCCCGTCTTGGCAGGTTTTGGAATGTGTGGCTTTATCATGTCCCATTGTTTGTTTGTCAGTTAGTTCTTGAAATTGCATGAAAATTAGTCATGTTCGGTAATTATTAGATCAGGATGATCGTAAAAATTTCACTAAATGATCAGTTTTGAGATGAGTTGATTATGTGACCTCATGGACTTATTTTGTATTTTTAATATATCAATAGTGCCTATAATATTTTCTAGTGCTAACCTGAAAAATTCTAATTTGAGCTAAAATAGTAATTTCAAGAAAAATTATTATGAAAAATATTCTGTTGATATTTTTTGTAATATGTATAATTTCATTTGGTTCAGCTTATGGACATAAACTGATTAGTCACGATGACACTCATCGAAGTTTTGAATCTGCACTTGAAATTCCAGATCATAAGGTTTCATGGGCAATTTATGAGAATTTAGGTGTTGATGAGTCCAAATTTTATTCATTTAATGCGATGCAGGGAGATTCATTTTATGCAAGTATTGTTGTTCCAAAAATTAGTGGTTTAGAATATTATTCACCAACTCTAATTTTAGTAGGGGGTGAAGATTTTGATAATAAAAAAATTCCTTATGAGGGTGGATTTCCTGGAAATGAATTCTATGAACCATTTGGCCAAGTTACATATTGGGAAAGACAAGAGCTAAAGACAACTATTCCTACAGATGGCAAATATTTCATTGTTGTAATGGATGAAAAAACTCAAAGTGGAAAATATAGTTTAGCAATTGGAACAATTGAAGATTTTTCAGGTGAAGATTTTTTTACAATCCTACCAAAGGCATGGTTTGATACAAAATTTTTTGTGAATGACTATGCCTCAATTGGAATTTTATTTTTTATTTTAGGTTTAATGCCATCTATTCCAATATTGATTCTAGTTGAGACTTGGGCATAACTAATCCTAATTTTTAATCAGTTTCTCAAACTATTCAAATGAAAAAAGCTAAGGATCCTTACAATATCATTTCATTGCAGCATGAATGTAAAAATCCCCAGCAAGATTCTATCAGAGTCATTTCTTATCGGTGTTTTGTATCTGGTTAGAACATTGTCTCTGTATGAGGAGATATTCAGACCTGGCAGACCGTATGCCTGTTCAACTATTCTGATGGTGCAATTATTCATCATAAAATCTTGGATGAGAATTCCAAGCAACAACACACTTTATTATTTTTTATCAATCAAATGCAACGATGACAAATTGTTCAAGGTCTGCAGACTGACTCGAATCCCAGACAGGCGTACTATTGACAGGCGATTTCAGAACCTGCCCGTTGGGGACATCATCGGGACGATGGGAAATCTGTTCGTATCAGAAGGAATGGCTGATGACACGTCTGCATCAGTGGACAGTTCGATGCTAAAAGCAAATGGCCCTGTATGGCACAAATCCGACATGAAGAATAATCGTTTGCCAATTTCAGGAATTGATACGGATGCAAGATGGGGATTCTCCAAATCAAAGGGTTGGATATTCGGGTATAAGCTGCACATGAGTTGCAGCGCCGGCAAGTTGATTGTTCCATTGTCCGCCGGTGCCAGTACCGCGAATATTCATGATGGCAGGACGTTTGATGCATTGATAGAATCACTTTCAGGAATCATACGAAATATTTTAGCAGATCCTGCATACGATGATTCCAAACTGCATGATTCGTGCGGCAAAAAACATCTGAGGTTGGTTACTCCGATAAGACATGCCCGCGCACGCCCCCGGAAAGGATCAAGCTTGTGGAATTTTACGACTCTGCGATCGGTCAGGAGCGGTATGCAGATAGAAGAACCTCAATTGAACCGCTCTTTGAGATATTCAAAGACACGTTTGGCATCAGAACAGTTCCCGTAAGGGGATTATGCAATGTGAAATCATCTGTGCTGATCTGCGTTTTGGCGTATCAGTTGGCAGCGTATTACAATTGCATGATTGGTGCAGAGAACCCAAGAACTGTAAAGAGAATGCCTTGCTGTTGAATGACTTTAGACCTTATTTTTGTAAACCATTATGCCCAAGTCTCATTCTAGTTAGAAAACGAAGAAAGATGAAAGGAAACACCTTGAAACTTAATTAGTAACAGTTTCTTTCTTAATCTTTTTACTCCTTGGTTTTGTTCTTAATACTGCCTTACAGCAAATACATCTTGTATCATTTATTGACAAAAAAATCCCACAAAATGTACATCGTTTCTGGCCTATTCCATATCTGATTCTATTTGGAACTGGTTTTGCTTTATGCATCAGACAAATTCCTCTACACGTTCTACCCATTAATTTTACCTCCAATTTTTTGTTTAATTTCATTTGATCTATTCCTAATTGTCACTGCACTGATTCCAGAAAATTTAGAAATTTTTAATTGAGAAATTTTTTCTTTATTCATTAAACAAGATAAATGAATTGCAGCAGCTGCCATGGATACTGGGTTCTTACTAGTTGACATATTGTTTCTTGTAGCAATATTTAATATTCTAAATGCCTGTCTCTCTGTTTTCTCTGAAATACCTATGGCCTTTGAAATTCTTGTAATGAATTCTGTTGGTTCGTATATTTCGGGATGAATGTCAAACTCCCTTACAATAAATCGATATATTCTTTGCAAATTTTTTTTCTTAACATTTCCTGCTCTTGCGATATCATCTAGTGTTCTAGGAGTACTTGTAAGCCTACATGAAATGTAAGTTACGGCACAAAGTGTATCTGCTGTGGATCTACCCGCAAGAATCTTTTTCCCTACAATTTTTCTAAACAAATGAGCTGATTGCTCAACAACTGCTTCAGGTAAACCTAATTTTGCACTAATCCCATCTAGTAAAGTAAATGCTTTCTGAAATGATTTAACAGAATTTGCATAACGGCTATTTCTATCCCACATTCTCAAGCGATAAAACATTCTTCTATTTTCATTTGATAGATTTTTTCCTGTAGCATCTTTGTCTTTTGATTCTATTATTGTCGATAAACCCATATCTGCCATTTTTAGAGAGATTTTTCTACCCACTCTAGTATTTTTTTGATATTCTTCACCACTAATCCCCATTGTTTCTGGTCCCGTATCTATAGATTTTTCAGATGAAACTGCTCCACAATTGCCGCATGCAATTTCTCCAGTATGATAATCCGTAATGATGCTATTTTTTTTACAATTTTTTTGATGAATTAGTTCCATTAACATAAATGATTTTGTCTCTTAGATTATTTAATAGAAAAATATTTTTTCTTCTAGTGCTAATCTATTATCAAATCTCACGCTAAGAAAATTAAGTACAAATTAGCACTATGTTTTGATTTTTGTGATATTAAAATATCGTGGTTGAAAATAAATTTTGATTAATTAATGATGGTGATACAGAATTGAAAAATTTTAAATTAGAAAATTATACTTTATTATCACAAGAAGAAATTTTTCATATTAGTACCGATATTGAAAACTTTCATCATGTAATGCCTAATTATTTTAAATCACTCAATGTAGTAGAACAAAATGATAATGTAAAAACTGTTGTTGAAAAAATTAAATTTCTTGGAATATCTTTGAAAATTAAAACAAAACATACAATCACAAAACCAGATATTCATAAAGTTGAAATCTTAAGTGGACCTACTAAAGGAACTGTTTTTGTCGAGTCGTATATAGCATTAAAAACTGGAACTATGATTTTAATTGATGTAGAATTAAGATTTTCTGGGTTTATCAAATTATTTAGTTTTTTTCAAGCATATGCTGCATCGAAAATGAATTCCACAATGAGTGATTTTGTTAAATCTGCTGAAAAATTTAGTTCATCCAATATTTACACAAATAGTTAGCACTATTTTCCTTTCCTTGCTTATCATAAATAGCAAAAATTCAAAATTTACACATGGCATGGTATGGAAATCAAAGATGCCACACCAGATTCCAGGCATTGAGGGGTTATTTTTTGTAGGTGATTCTACAATTAGTTACGGAATAGGGGCTGATTCCGCAACTCATAGCCCTCTTCTTTGTTATCCTAAAATAGAGTCTTTTTTAAAGTGCTGATTATTTTTATGCTTTTTTTAGAATTTTTGGAATTTCTTCTAGACTCATATCCTCAATGATCCTTCCATCAAACTTTGGAACTTTTTTTGCTTGTAATGCAGAACCTCCAATAAATATTGGGATATTGTATTGCTCTTTTAGTTTCTTTACTAGTCTTTGGCCTGCCACAAGGTTGTCCTCTAATGTAATGGAAATTAGAATTATCTCTGGGCTGTTATTTTTTATAAAACTAATAATTGATTCTGTTGGAATTGATGTTCCAATGTTGAATACTTTAAACCCTTTAATTGAAAGATATGTCTCTAACACATCACATCCTAAGTGATGCTCTTCTCCAACAGGAACACAGATGAGAATTTTTTTCTTTTTTCTAGTTCCTGATACTTGATCCATTATTATTTTTACTAATGTTTGTGCTACGTTACTTGCAACATGCTCTGTTGCAATACTAATTTTATTTGTAGCCCAATCATCTCCAATTTTATACATTGTTGGTTTTAGAATTCTATCAAAAAAATCTGAGGCGTTAAATATTTTGATATATTCATAGTAAATCTTTACACACTCTTGAATATCTCCATCTGTTAATTTTTTGTATAATTGTTGCTTTGATTTTTTTGTAGCATCCTCTCTTTTTTTAATATCTTTTGGATTAAATGATGCTAACCCTGACAACACTTTAGGATCATTTCTATAGTCTATTGGTATGTCATCTTTTACAACTTCAGATGCTTTTCCAAGATATTTTACAATCTCTTGTTTTGATGTACTCTTTTTTGAATCCCATATGCTTTTGACTAGATATAGATATTGATCTGATTTCACCCTTTTAGATCTTATGTAGACCATGATTTTTTCTTATCTCATTGATATATAACTAATGCTAACTTCATATCATAGTGCTAATAATCATCTGTTTGAATTTTTCCTTCTTAATTTGTTCCTAAATCATACTAAAAGTCTATAAATTATCACTAGAATAATTAATTATCACTAGAATAATTAATTGAGACTTGGACATAATGGTTTACAAAAATAAAGTCTAAAATCATTCAACAGCAAAGCATTCTCTTTACAGTTCTTGGATGATTCCCTGCACCGACATGCATGTAATACGCTGCCAACTGTACGCCAAAACGCAGATCAGCACACAAATATGATTTCACATTGCATAATCCCCTTACGGGAACTGTTCTGATGCCAAGCGTGTCTTTGAATATCTCAAAGAGCGGTTCAATTGAGGTTCTTCTATCTGCATACCGCTCCTGACCGATCGCAGAGTCGTAAAATTCCACAAGCTTGATTCTTTCCGGGGGCGTACGCGGGCATGTCTTATCGGAGTGACAACCCCAGATGTTTTTTGCCGCACGAATCATGCAGTTTGGAATCATCGTATGCAGGATCTGCCAAAATATTTCGTATGACTCCTGAAAGTGATTCTATCAATGCGTCAAAGGTCCTGCCATCATGAATATTTGCAGTACTGGCACCGGCGGGCAACGGAAAAATCAACTTGCCGGCGCTGCAACTCATGTGCAGTTCATGCCCGAATATCCAACCCTTTGATTTGGAGGATTATCCCCATCTTGCATCTGCATCAATTCCTGAAATTGAAAGTCGATTATTTTTCATGTCGGATTTGTGCCATACAGGACCATTTGCTTTTAGTAGAGAACTATCCACTGATGCAAATGTATCATCAGCCATTCCTTCTGATACGAACAGGTTTCCCATCGTCCCGAGGATATCCCCAATGGGCAGGTTCTGAAATCGCCTGTCAATAGTACGCCTGTCTGGGATTCGAGTCAGTCTGCAGACCTTGGACAATTTGTCATCGTTGCATTTGATTGATAAAAAATAATGAAGTGTGCTGTTACCTGGAATTCTCATCTGAGATTTTATGATGAATGATTGCACCATCAGAACAGTTGAACAGGCATACGGTCTGCCAGGTCTGAATATCTCCCCATACAGAGACAATGTTCTAACCAAATACAAAATGCCAATGAGAATTACTCTGATAGAATCTTGCCGGGGGATTTTTACATTCATGTTGCAATGAAATGATATTGCAAGGATCCTTGGCTTTTTTCGTTTGAATAGTTTGAGAAATTGATTAAAAATTAGGATTAGTTATGCCCAAGTCTCAATTATTATCTTATTTTCCAAATATCTGTGTTTGCAACACAGCCAAATGAATTCATGACGATTAGAAATTTTATTGGAATATTTACAGCATCACTAACTGTTATTGCATCTCATAACCTATTCCATAAAGTAATAGATTATCAATATAAAGGAAAACCTATTTGATTTATCTTTAAAAATTTATTAAAATTATTGCTTAATTTCACTATTTGAAATAATCTGAAATATGTTTCCTTGTTGAGTATCTGAGTATAAGAGAAAATATGTTTGACTGGCAAGATATGTGTTATTAAATCGATAAATAATTGGATTTATTTCGGCAAGAATATTTCCTACTGTAATCTTTTCTTCTTGAAATTGCTTAAGCAGCTCAAAGAATTGCTTTTTTTCTAATTGATTAAAATTTTTAGAAAAATAACTAAAAACATGCATTATGACATTACTATGTGTCTTAATTGTAGGTTTTTTTTCTAATGATTTTTTTAGATGCTTTTCATATTCAATTAGAATTTCTGAAAACTGAACTTTTTTATTACTTGCAACAATATTGCCTAAAATTTTTAATTCATTTTGATCATGTGCCATTATCATGAATTTATTCATAGCCTGAAATAAAACCAGATTTTTTATTTTGTTTTTAGCTTTTACATCTTCAAATCGCTCAATTACATATTCTTTGATTTGTTCTTCAGATATTCTTTGTTTTTCACTATTAATTGGCTCTTGATTTTTACTCACTTTTGAAATTTCTTTTATTTTGGATATAAAGAAGGAGGGTTCGTGATTTCATTACCACTAGGTTTTAACGCCTTTTTATCACTAGAATGATAGTTTAACACTAGCTTAAATATGATGAATTGAAAAAGCCATTAATGAAAACCGCAATTGCCGCAATTCTACTAGTTGCCTCAACAGCATCTTCTGCTTATGCCGAAGTTCCAACTTGGGTAAAAAACAATGCAGGGTGGTGGGCAGATGGAACTATATCTGAATCTGAATTCATTACAGCAATTGAATTTTTAGTCAAAGACGAAATAATTATTGTTCCTCCAACAACTATGTCTTCTGATACTGGTGATGGTGTCCCAACTTGGGTAAAAAACAATGCAGGGTGGTGGGCAGATGGAACTATATCTGAATCTGAATTCATTACAGCAATTGAATTTTTAGTCAAAGACGAAATAATTATTGTTCCTCCAACAACTATGTCTTCTGATACTGGTGATGGTGTCCCAACTTGGGTAAAAAACAATGCAGGATGGTGGGCAGATGGAATAATCTCTGATGGTGAATTTGTAAATGGTATACAACATTTGATGATGACTGGACTAATTTCAGTAATTGTTAATGTTGAACCAGAACAAGTGACATCTATAGAATCGCAAACTAATGATTCTAAATTAGCATCACTTGAAGCAGAACTCGAAAAATGTTCTGAAATTGTTAAAGCTTACAAACGAATTGATTGTCAAAAACCAATTGAAAAAGCTATGGCATTATATCATTATCAAATGAATGCTGAAAAATTTAGTGTAGGCCCAATTAATTATTATTGGCTTGGATTGGGTTCTGAAGGAAATGAATTCGAGATTAGTTCTGCTGGACAACCAATTCTGTCTGTTCGTCTTTTAGCTGAGAACACTAGTTCTGAAATTGTTGCACTAAATTGCACTAGTCCACAAATATGTGCCTATGATGTTTGGGATGGCTCTATGGCCTTCAAATATTCTGGAATGGATTTTACAAGTGGACAAATAGCCCTAAATCCAAATGATTCAAGAGAATTTAACATTCTGTTTGGACCAAACATTGGGTATGGTGGAACTGAGTTTGAATATGATTCTTCAAAGAATTATCACTTCAGAATCACTGAAAACTTTGGAAGTGCTTCTATTCCATTGAATTTGGAATAGATTCTCTCTCTTTTTCTTTTTTGATATTTCAATCATATGGAAAATCTGAAAGATCTTCCCAACCTGCTTGATCTTTCCAAAATTAATGAGAATTAAAATAATTAGCTGGTTCTAATTAGTCCCATCTAATTTCCATGTTGCTTAAATCTATAAAAAACCAACTTATCCTAAAACCCTCCAATACATCATGATTGATGCCAGGTATACAAATCCCAAATAATTATCACAGTTCTTTTCGTATCTTACTGCCGTTCTGTGAAAGCCACACCTGAGCCATGCGAAGAATCTCTCAACGACAAATCTTGTCTTGCCATGATGTCTTTGACTCCTGTTTGTGCAATGTTCTTTGAGTTCTTTTTGTATGGGATGCAACAGTCAATTTCGCAACATCTGAGATAATTCCTAATTTGTTTCGCATCGTACCCCTTATCAGCATATGCAGAGACAGTTATCTGCATCAGGCTGTTATCTGCAAATTCCGAAATGTTTTCCATAACATCAATGAATTTTGTGCTGTCATGTTGATTTGCAGGACTGGTTCTAATCGAAATTGGTAAACCGTTTTGCTCTACGGCAACATGTATTTTTGCGCCTGAAATCCTCTTGAATCCGTCATATCCTATTTTATCCCCCCTTTTTTGGCAGCAATCGACGAGGAGTCAATTGATATCTTTTGGAGGTCAATCTTGCCTTGCCTGCGTGCGGATTTTATTAGTTTGGAGAGAATTTTCTTCCATATTCCTTTTTGTTGTAGCTCTTGGAATCGAAGATGTGCAGCGGGTTTTGAGCCGTACCTGTCTGGCATGTCTGCCCATCTGCATCCGGTAGTTAAGACAAACAATATTCCGTTTACAGTTGTCCTGTCATCACATCTCGGACGTCCTGTTTTGGCAGGTTTTGGTAATTGCGGTGCAATGGTACTCCATTGGGCATCTGAGATTTCTTTATGAATCATGAAAAACGTTTCAACAATGCTGTTCTTAGATCTGTATTGTCATGAATAATTTACTAAATGATCTGTTTTAGGATCAGTTAAACATACAAGATACAATGAGATTTGATTCATACAGAAAATATGGAACTGAATTAGAAACTAAAAACAAATGTTTCTCCTGTAATGAACCTACTAGTTTTCAATGTAAGAATTGCAATCATATGCTTGATGAACAAATACATCAACAGTGCAATACTTCACTTCTAGTATGACAGTACGACCATTAGAAACTATTTGAAAAATAGAAATCCAATTGCATGTATTCCACTTAGAAAGAATAGCAAATCATCAGAGAACAAATCGCACAAAAAATATAATTCGGTTCGATACGTTGCGGAGAGATTCTTTGGTTGGCTCAAAAACGGATTTCACAGAACAGGAATCAGATATGAAAAGAGATGTGAAAACTATCTTGCATTTGTTAGTATTGCATCATTTTTGATGTATTGCAGGGTTTTGAGATGAGTTGATCATCTAATTCCCATACATCATTTGGAGAATAACTGGATTCCCTAGCGCCTTTCTTTTTTTATATTGCAAAATGGTTCTGGCGTATTTCAATCTTCTCCATCTATTTCTTTCTCTTTATTGTATAACCATCTGTAAAAATCAACCAATCTGGCAAGATAATCATTCCATGTCCTAACCCATTTTTTTATGATCTTCTTCAATTGTTTTTCTACGTTTGTTTAAAAATTCCAAAACATCTTCTTTTGTTATATCTTTGAATTCTTTTTTACCAATGTGTGGTGAAAATAATTTTAAAACTCTGAGATAATTTGAAGCATTTGATAATTTACTATTTCTTCTTCTTCTTCTTCCACTAGCCAATCTTTGAATTGTAATAATGGTATACTATGATGTTTTGATAATTCACTTACCTGTTGAAATACTGTTTCAGGTTTTGTTGTCACAATCCATATTTCGTGAAACTTGTATGTGAACCCGTATGGAACGTGGGGCCGACCGGAATCGAACCGGCGACCTACGGGTCACTACAGCTCCAAACTTACATCATCCGTGAGTCAGTTTAGCTTAGTTAACCTTTGGAGCCCTTAGCGGTGATCTGTTCGTAGACACTGTCGCCCTACCAGGCTAGGCTACGACCCCACAAACAGAGAAGAAATAGACTTGAATTTTAAGTTATTTTTAACCAAGATTTATTTGGAATTAAAAGAAATTTGTAACTGTTAAGCCCTTATGGTCAAACCAATCTACTTAGCATTAGGAGCAATTCCTGTAATTATAGCACTTTTAATTTCAATTCCGTTAATTACAAAAAATGAAATTCCTACATCTGCAGCAAATTATACTGATAATATTGAAATTGAATATACAAAACATGATTTAAAGAAAGTTTCTTTTGGTGTTACAGAACGAGTTGGTGCACAAAAAACTGAAATACTTTTACTAAAAAATAATGGCGATCTAAAATATTCTGTAACAGAACAAGGTTATTTGCAACCTGATATTAGATCGAAATTAGATGAACCTACTCTTAACAAAATAAAAGCTCTGATTAAAGAAACTGGTTTTATAGCAATTCCATCTGAATCTTTTTTAATTTTTGAAAATGCAACTGAATACAAAAAATCTAATGTCAAAGTAACTTTGAATGGACATGTTAATCAAGTACATTGGCCTGAACAAACTGTAACTGCTGGTTTTATTCCTCCAATAATCACTATGGTTGAATTAGAACTAGATCAAATTATTGCTAAAATTAGTGAATAGGTACAAATAGTCTTTAGTAAAAATTAGAGCATGCTTCCACTATCTGGAGAACGTCCTGATGCAAAAGGCATCATCTCTGATAAAACAAATTCTGTTGATATTTTACGTGGTTCATCTACTCTTAAACGAGGATTTGCTCATATGCTCAAAAATGGTGTTGTTATGGATGTAACAACTGTTGAACAAGCTCAAATTGCTGAAGAAGCAGGAGCCGTTTCTGTTATGGTTTTAGATAAACTTCCTTCTGAAGTTAGAAAAGCAGGTGGTGTTGCAAGAACTGCAAGCATTAGAATTATTGAAGATATTATGGATTCTGTAACAATTCCTGTTATGGCCAAGTGTAGAATTGGTCATGTCAATGAAGCATTGGTTTTACAAGAAACTGATGTAGATATGATTGATGAATCTGAAGTTTTAACTCCTGCTGATGAACTTCGTCATATTTGGAAATGGGATCTTACCACACCTGTTGTAAATGGTGCAAGATCTTTAGCAGAAGCTTTACGTAGAATTGAAGAAGGTGCTGCTATGATTAGAACAAAGGGAGAACCTGGAACCGGAAATGTTGCAGAAGCTATAACTCACATTAAAAAAGTAAACGATGAATTACGAACAATCAAATCGATTCATGATTCTGGAGATAATCAAGATTTAGTTAGAATCGCAAGAGAATTCAAAGTATCCTATGATATTGTTGAACAAACTGCAAAACTTGGAAGAATACCTGTTGTAAATTTTGCTGCAGGTGGAATTACAACTCCTGCAGATGCTGCATATCTTATGTCACTTGGATGTGATGGAATCTTTGTTGGTTCTGGAATTTTTAATGCTGATGATGCAAAGGAAAGAGCTAGAGCAATAGTTTTAGCTACGACTTTTTGGAATGAATCTGATAAAGTAAAAGAAGCACAAAAAATGATTGATGAAAGACAATCTATGGTGGGATTAGATGTTAACGCATTAGAATTACGTATGCAAGAACGTGGTGGATCTGCATGAGTGTTAATGTTGGTATTTTATCCATACAAGGAGATGTTCAAGAAAACCTTGTTTCTGTTAGATCTGCATTTGATGCATTAGGCTTAGATGGGCAAGTAACTACTGTGAGAACTCCTGAAGAAATATCACAATTAGATGGATTGATAATTCCTGGAGGTGAAAGCACTACTATTGGACAATTATCTTTAGTAAATGGGTCTCTCAAAGTACTAAAAGAAAAAATTGACAATGGAATGCCCGTTCTTGGAATTTGTGCTGGAATGATAATGTTGTCTAAAACAGCAGATGATAGAGTAGTTGGAAAAACTGATCAACCATTATTGAATATTTTAGATATTAAATTAGAACGAAATTCTTTTGGATGCCAACGAGAGTCATTTGAGGCTGATATTTCTATGGATTCTATTGATATCCCTAAATTTAATGGGGTTTTCATTCGAGCTCCATCTGTTTCTAATGTTGGTTCTGATGTAGAAATTTTATCAAAATTCAATGATAGAATAATTGCCGTAAAAAAAGGTAATGTGATTGGTACTTCATTTCATCCTGAACTTACTGAAGATATTTCATTACACAAATATTTTCTTAATTTAATTAACACTTTGAATAACTAATCAATCTATTAAATTATGCATTGATTTCAAATCTTTTTTGAATGATTCTAATGTTTTAGGGATTTCTATTTTGATTGAATCTTTTAATGAAAGATCTTTTTCTTTTTTCTCATTCCATACTTTGGAATTAAACTCAGTAATTTCTTTAGTTATGTCAATTTGCTCTTCGATGTTTTCTGTTTGAACTTGTTTTTGCTTATGTATACTTTCTTTTGAATACAAAATTTTCCAAAGATGTTCTGTAATAAACGGTGTAATTGGTGCTAATAATTTTAAAATTGTTGATAATGTCTTATGTAATGTAAAAATTGCACCATCTCGTTCTTCATCTGAAAAATCAATTCCATAAGCTCTTGCTTTTACCATTTCAATGTAATGAGCTGCAAATACATTCCAAGTAAACTCTCTTATTGCAATTGCTGGTATGAAAAAGTTATAGTCATCATATCCTTTTTTACATTCTCTTACTAGTTTGTCTAATTCTGATAAAATCCATTTATCTGATGCATTTGGCGTTCCTGATTCAATTACTGGAAAACTTGACAAAAATCTTGACACATTCCATAATTTACTGAGGAATTTTTTAGTCGATTCAATTTTTTGTTCATTACATCTGAAATCGTGTCCGTGATTAACTTCACTTGCACTCCAAAATCTAAAAGTGTCTGCACCTAATTTTTCAATTACTGGTAGAGGATCTATTGCATTTCCTTTGCTTTTACTCATTTTCATCCCTTTTTCATCTAAACCATATCCCATAATCCATGCTTCAGCCCATGGTTTTTCTTGTGTGATTTGTTCACATCTTAGAAGTGTATAGTATAGCCATGTCCTAACAATATCTTTTGCCTGTGGCCTAATTGATGTAGGGTATACTTTTTTGAAAAATTCGCCATCTTGGTTAAATTTACTCACAAATAGTGGTGATACACTAGAATCCATCCATGTGTCAAATGTCCTTTCCTCCCCTACAAATTCTGTAGAGTTACATTTTGTACAATTATTTATTGGACATTTTTCATTCCATGGTTTATAGTATTTACCTGGTTCAGGAACATGTGGTTCTGCACAGTTTTTACAATGCCAGATTGGTATTTCAGTACCATAATACCTTCGTCTTGATATGGGCCAATCAATATTGATTGATTCAAGCCAATTCATTAGAATTTGCTTATGCATAGTTGGATGAAATGTTATTTCTTCTCCAAGTTTCTTCATTTTTTCTATCGATTCTTTTTGTTTCAGATAATATTCTTCCATTGGTATGATTTCAATTGGAATCTTACTTCTTTCTGAAACTGGGGTTCTATGAACAATATCTTCAATTTTGTCAATGAATCCATTTGTTTCTAAATCTTCAATTATTTTTGTTCGAGCTTGCTTTGGTTTTAATCCTGAATATTCTCCTGCAGCTTCTGTCATTCTTCCATCTAATCCAATTGCAACAATTTCCTCTAATTGTAATTCTCTGAATAATCCAACATCATTTTGATCACCATAACTACATACCATAACTGCCCCTGAACCAAATTCTTGTTGAGCAGAATGATGTGTTTTTAATTCTACTTCTGCATTAGTAATTGGAACTATTATTTTTTCCCCAATATGTGTTATGTATCTTTCATCTTCTGGATTTACTATGATTGTTTTACATGCACAAAGTAATTCTGGTCTTGTACTTGCAATGATTATTTCTTGTTGTGTATCTTTTATTTTAAATTTTATGTAGACTAATTTTGTTGGTAACTCTTCGTAAATGATTTCTGCATCTGCAATTGTTGTTCCTGAAACCCAATCATAATTGTTGGGTCTGTTTGCTAGATAGACTTGTCCTTTTCTCCATAAATCGATAAATGTTGATTGTGTTAATGATCTGTATTCTTCTGAGTCTGTTCTATAGTAATTTGTAAAATCTCCACTTATTCCCAAGTTCTTCATAATGAGAATCATTTCTGCTTCTAAGTCATCTAATGCATCTCTACATAGGCTCAAAAACTCATTTCTGTCAGTTTCTCTCATTCTAATTCTGTGTTTTTTCTCAGTGTACAATTCTACTGGAAGTCCATTTCTGTCAATACCTATTGGAAAATACACATTTTTTCCATTCATTCTTGCTGTTCGTGCAATCATATCAATTTGTGAATAATGTGCTGCTGCCCCAATATGCCATGGTCTACCTGAAGGGTATGGTGGAGGAGTATCTATGGTGAAATTATCTTCTTGTGGAACGAAATCATAAATTTCTTCTTCTTGCCATTGTGCAAGAATCTTTTTTTCTAATTCAGGGTTCCATGCTTTTTCTGAAATTTTTGGGTCCATTTTGTACTTATCTTGAAATATTTGAAATTATATGTGATCCTTTATTGTAACCTTCATAGATGTAAACTCCAACTGCTTCTACATTTGCTGGCATTTTTGGAGCTAATAATGTAATGATTTCACTAGAAAGATTTTCAACTGTTGCTTCTCCTTCTAACAGATAAGTTGTATTTTTTGGAACTTGTAATTCAAACATTCCTTTTGGACCTTCAAATTGAATTAAGTAATGTGATTCATCCTCACTTTTTAGATATTTTCTATTAATGAAAAATTTGTGATCAAATACATTTACTACTTCTTTAATAATTTTTTTTGCTACTCCAAAGTCTACAAGTAAATTATTTTTCATTTGTCCTACTAGTTCTACCATTACTGAAGATGTATGTCCATGTAAAATAGAACATTTTTCAACTAATGGAAGAATGTGTGCATAATCAAATGAAAATGATGCGTCTTCTAAAAATATTGAACCTGTTTGTGGTGTTTTATCATAAAATACAATGTCCTGTAGTTCTTTAATTTGTGCTGTATATTTTGGATGTCCAATCGCCATAACTTTATCATTGGGAAAGTCTTCTTTGATTTGTTTGTATTTTTCAATATCTTCTTCAGTGTCTATTACTTCAATCAATCCTTTTTTTGTCTTAAAGTCAATTGTTACCTCATTTCCATTTTTTAGACTGATTTTGTGATTGTATTGATATTCTTCTTCAAGAAATGTGAGCATCTGTGCTACTGTTAATTCTGTTCTTGTTCTGAGTAGATTTCCTTTTTTATCAATATATTTAAAATCTGAATCCAGGATTGTGGGATTTGTAGTCATGTGAAGACAACTGACTCTGGATATAATATAAATTCTGTAATAATTGTGCCTGAAAATTACTTTCTTTCAATTAGACCAAAGAATTTAGAATTTTAGCTAGGTTGATATCATTTTGTGTGATTCCGCCAACATCGTGAGTTGTTAAATCAACTGTAATTCTATTATACACATTGGACCATTCTGGATGATGATTTATTTTTTCAATTTCTATAGATGCTCTAGTCATAAAATCAAATGCTTGGTTAAAATCATCAAATAGAAATTCTTTGTGTAGTTTGTTATTTACCATATTCCATCCTGAAAGATCTTCTAGTTCTTTATCGATTTCTGTTTGTGATAGTTTTATCATGATGTTTTATAGATTATGTCCAATTAAAAGATTAATCTTGTTTTTTGGTAATTGTATTTATTAAAAATAATCTCTTTTCATCTCAATTTATTATTAGCAACTCATCCTAAAACTAAAAAACAGCAAAATACAGTTCAAATTTTCAAACTCCTCTCCAGCCGTAAGGATATCTGAATTGTAATGGAAATCTGGGTTTTGGGATGAGTTTTAGATTTTATTTTAGATCTTAAATATTTTTTTATAATCAACTCATCTCAAAACCCTGCAATACATCAAAAATGACGCAATACTAACAAACGCAAGATAGTTTTCACATCTCTTTTCATATCTGATTCCTGTCCTGTGAAATCCATTTTTGAGCCAACCAAAGAATAATCCCTCCGCAACGCATCGAACCGAATTATATTTTTTGTGCGATTTGTTCTCCGATGGCTTGCCATTCTTTCTAAGTGGAATACGTGCAATTGGATTTCTATTTTTCAAATAGTTTCTAATGGCCGTACTGTCATATCCCTTGTCAGCATAAACTGAGGTAATTTGTTTGATGGTGCAGGGATTGTAGAGGAGTCAACGGATATCATATTTTGCAGGCTGATTTTTCCTTGCTTGTGATCTGTTTTGATTAAACCTGATAGGATCCTATTCCAGACTCCTTTTTGCTGCCAAGAGTCTGGTCTTCTGTCTGCAGTAGAACCATCACCGTATTTTGTTGGCATCTCGCTCCGCCTGCATCCGGATATCAAGACGCAGATGATTGTTCCGTTGATGATTCTTCTGTCACCATCTCTTGGTCTGCCCGTCTTGGCAGGTTTTGGAATGCGTGGCTTTACCATGTCCCGTTGTTTGTCTGTCAGTTAGTTCTTGAAATTGCATGAAAATTAGCCATGTTCGGTAATTGTTAGATCAGGATGATCGTAAAAACTTCACCAAATGATCAGTTTTGAGATGAGTTGAATTTAACATATGATATTTTTTTTAAGGAAAATTTTCTTCTAACCGCATGTTGGCTTCATTCATACATTCATTCCATGCAGATTTCATATTCTCTGATTCAAAGTTTCCTGGACTACCGTGTTTTTCACATTTGTTTTGCATTTCTTCTAACATACTATTCATATCTCCTTTGAATTCTTCCATTTCCATTTCCTCTACCATTTTTTCTGTTGGTTTTGGCATATCATAAATTACTAGAGTTATTAATACTGAAAAGACAATTCCTATGGTAATAATTCCTGTTCTAACACCCATTGTTTGAAATTCTGTTTTACTCAAATTAATATCTCATTATTGTTTTTTATTTTAATAATTAAACTAAGTGTTATTTTTTATTAAAATTCTTCATAGTTCTATTCGTATATTTGCCATATGTATTCTCATAAATCTGGAATTTCATGCCTGTGATTTTAATCAAATATGTGATTAGAGAGATTAGTTCATTACCATTTCAATGTAATCTATTATGTAAACAATGACAAATAAAATCACTAGTCAATTATTTGAAAATATTCAAAATTCTATTTCTACTACTATTCAAACTAAAAAAATTGGCGTTGCATTTTCTGGCGGTGTTGATAGCACATTGATTGCTAAAATTTGTTCAGATATGGATTATGATGTTGCATTACTTACAATTGGTTTTCCTGAATCACATGATATTTTATTTGCTAAAGAAGTTAATGAACATCTAAAATATGTTCATCATATTTTAGAAATAGATTCTGAAACATTTTCTTTTGCTTCTTCAAAAATTTATCAAACGATTAATACTAAAAATTTATCTTGGAATGAAAATTGTATAGCGTTTTATTATGTTTCTAAGTTGGCAAAAAAACTAGAGCTTGATACTGTTGTTACTGCAAATGGAATTGATGAATTGTTTTGTGGTTATAATGCTTATAGAGAAGCATTTTCTTTAGGCGAATCTAAAATTAATGAAGTTATGGAATACAAGTTAGATAATGAACTCAAAATGATGAAGGCCGTTAATCTTATTGCATCTGAATTTGGTGTACAAATTCTTCAACCATTATTATCTTCCTCTTTCATTGATTATGCTAAAACCATTTCATTATCTAATAAGATTCACAGTTCTGATGACTTGTATCGTAAACATATCATACGTGAATTAGCTAAAGAAATTGACGTTCCTAACATTTCATGTGTAAAAAGAAAAAAAGCATTGCAGTATGGTTCTAAAATTCATAAATCTTTATTGAAAATTAGATAAATTTTTTTACTGTTTTTTGGACTGATTTTTTCACATTACTTATGATTGCTGGTGATGCACCTAGATGTTTTTCTGGTGAGAATATTGAATCTATTTCTTTATTAGTTAATTTTGAATAAAATGCTTTATCTTTTTTGATTACATCTATGTATTGCATTTCTTTATCTTTTGCTTCAAATGCTACTCTTTGTACATCTCTATATGCGACAAATCTTGGAACTCCTTTTTTGATTAAAGCTTCTAAAACAAATTCTGCAAAAATTTGTCCCTTTGTGATGTAAAGATTTCCTACAATTCTTTTTTCATTTACCATCAAGTTTGAAATAATTCTAGTCATAGTTTCCAACATCTCATCAACTAATATGGATACTGTTGGAATTACAAATCTTTCATTAGCTGAATTGGAAAGATCTCGTTCATGCCAGAGTGGAATATTTTCAAATGAAATTCCAATTTGACTTCTAACCATTTTTGATAATGATGATACTCGTTCACTCTTAATTGGATTTCTTTTAACGGGAACCGCACTACTTCCCATTTGTCCTTTCTTGAATTGTTCTGCAACCTCTCCAATCTCTGTTCTTTGCAAATTTCTTATTTCTATTGCAATTTTTTCTAAGGTTGAACCAATTAATGCTAATTCAAATACATATTCTGCATATCTTTCTCTTGGAACAACTTGAGTAGCTACTTCTGCTGGATAGAGTTTTAATCGTTTTGCAACTCTTTTTTGTACTTCTAATGATTTTGCACCCATTAGAGAACCAGTTCCTACTACTCCAAGTGTTTTACAAATAAGAATTCGTTTTTTGACTTCTTCAATTCTTTCTACATGTTTTGCCATTTCTGACGCCCAATTTGCAAATTTTAATCCAAATGAAATGATGCTTGCATGTTGTCCATGAGTTCTTCCTACTGCTGGAATTTTTCCGTACTTCACAGCTTTTTGTGCTAATATTGTTGACATCTTTGCAACTTTTGGCTCTATTATTTTTAATGAATCACGCATTTGCATGGAATTACTTGTATCTACTAAATCATTACTTGTTAATCCGTAATGAATCCATGGTCTTGCATCTTTTGTACATTTTTCACTTAACGATTCAACTAGTGCTGCTGTATCGTGATCACTTTTTGCCTCTAGTTGTTTGATTCTTTTTGCAGTGATCTTACTTGATATTGCAGATTTGAGAATTTTTTTACCTATTGTTTTTGGAATAATTCCTATTTCACTTTGTGAAATAGCAGCTGCACCTTCAATTTCTAATTGATAATTTACTTTTTTTTGTTCACTAAAAATTTCCATCATTTCTTTAGTACCATAACGACCATTGTCTATAGGTAAAATTGCCAATGTCATAATTTGTTATCTATTAGAAAATAAATCTATTCATGTATTTCGATCACTAATTTCTGTTTTATCCTAATTTTTTTAAAATTTTAAATTTGTTTTTCTTTAATTCCTGCATCTGATAATGCCTATTCTAAGGCTTTGAAGTATCCTTGTTTGAAATTTTTTTCATCAATTGCCCAATCTGGATTTGATCTTAATTCTGCAAGTAGTTGATTTGCTTTTTGTGTTATTGTTTCTTTATCTGACATATTTTTTAAAGATTCTTAATCCATTTAAAATTATTTTTTAATCTTCTGAAGGTTAAAATTGGCTTGAAAACAAATTTTACCGATACATATGTCTACAAATACTCCAAAGAAAATTGGGGAGAATCAATATCAAATTGATGCTGATTCTAATCTTGGTATGAAGGTACCTGTAAAAATTTACGCTAATGAAGTATTGCTTCAGAAAATGTTATCTGATAGAACTATTATGCAGGCACGAAATGTTTCATCCATTCCTGGCATAGTCAGTCATAGTGTTGTTTTGCCTGATGGTCATGAAGGGTACGGATTTCCTGTAGGCGGTGTTGCTGCTATGGATGCAGAAGAAGGAATGATTAGTCCGGGAGGGGTTGGTTACGATATTAATTGTGGTGTAAGATTACTTCGTTCTAATTTAACTGAACAACTGGTTCGTTCAAAACTCAAAGATCTTATAACTGATCTTTTTAGTTCTATTCCTTCTGGTGTTGGTTCAAAAGGTGCTGTCAGATTAAATCATTCACAGCTTGATGAAGTTTTAGTAAAAGGAGTTAATTGGGCAATTGATAATGGATATGGTTCATCAAATGATGCAGATGTTTGTGAAGAGAATGGACAAATTGCAAATGCAGATCCTAACAAAGTTTCAGATAAAGCAAGAAAAAGAGGAGCTCCACAACTTGGAAGTTTAGGTTCTGGTAATCATTTTCTTGAAATTCAAAAAGTTGCAGAAGTACATGATGAAGAAGCTGCAGAAAGAATGGGTTTGACAGAAGGAACTATTACTGTTTTAGTTCATTGTGGTTCTCGAGGATTTGGACATCAAGTGTGTAGTGATTATCTTAGAGTTTCAGAACAGTCTATGGAAAAATATGATATCAATCTACCTGATAGGGAACTTGCATGTGTTCCAAATACTTCTGAAGAAGGCGAATCGTATAGAAAAGCAATGTTTTCTGCATTAAATTTTGCATGGAGTAATAGACAAATGATTACTCATTGGACTAGGAAATCTTTTGAACGTGTGTTTAATCAATCTGAATCTGATCTTGATATGAAATTAGTTTATGATGTCTCTCATAATATTGCTAAAGTTGAAAAGCATAAAGTAGATGGTAAAGAACGTAAATTAGTTGTTCATAGAAAAGGTGCAACTAGAGCTTTTCCTGCAAACCGTGATGAAATTCCATCAAAATATCGTGATTTGGGTCAACCTGTACTTGTTCCAGGCTCTATGGGTACTTCAAGTTGGGTTTTGTTGGGCCAACCAAACTCTATGGATTTGAGTTTCGGTTCTACTGCTCATGGAGCTGGAAGAACTATGTCTAGATCAAAGGCTAGACGAAATTACACTGAATCTGATGTCAAAAAATCACTAAACTATAAAGGAATTTTTATCAAAGCTTTGACAAGGGATGGGGTGGTAGAAGAGACTCCTCAGGCATACAAGGATGTTGATTCGGTAGTTAATGTTTCTCATGATCTGGGAATTGCTACAAAAGTTGCAAAATTAGTACCTATAGGTGTGATAAAGGGTTGAGTGAAGATGATTTTGAACTCGAACAATTGAAAGCAAAACGACTAGCTGAAATGCAAAAAAACATTACTTCTAAACAAAAAACTGACGAATCCTTATCTGATGTTTCTGAAAAATCTTCTAAAAATCCACGATCTTTGTTAGTTGATAAATTAGGGTATAGAGGTCTTGAAGTTTTAGAAAATGCTGAATCACAATTTCCAAACGAAACAAAAATGATTGTATTAAAATTATCTGAATTGATCAAAACTGGAGAGATAAATGAAATTCTTGATGGTGGGAAATTACTATCTTTATTTAGAACTGTTGGATTGAGTGTTAGGATGGCAACCAAAATAAATGTTGAACAAGATGGAAAGTTTGTTTCTTTATCTGACAAACTTAGTCAACCACCTGATACTAGTGATAACTAATGAATGTAGTTTTAGAAATCGGTAGTAAAAATTATGTTGATGATCTATTGTTAATCAAAAAATCTCTTTCACATATGGAAACTCTTGTTGGTGTTTATAATGGATATATTCTAAGTGAACCTTCTTCAAAATTTGGTTGGACATTTTTTAAACTTGCATTTAAAGCAGACTTACAAAGTGCAATAGAAGAAAAATTTTCTGATATGATTAGTAGATACAAGTCTGTTGACAATCTGCAAAAATTCTCCCAATTCATTACTGATTACTTTAATTCTAAAGGTTGCGATGTAAAGATAAAGATAGTTGATTAGACTCTTCTTCCTCTCTTTCCACCTTTCTTTCTAGTGGTGTCGTGAGGGATTGGTGTTACATCATCAATTCTTCCAATTTTGAATCCACCTCTTGCTATTGTTCTGATTGCAGCTTGTGCACCAGGACCTGGTACTCTAGAACCTACTCCGCCAACTGCACGAACTCTAATATGAAACCCTGTAAATCCTTTGGTTCTTGCAGATTCTACAACTGCATTAGAAGCTTTCATTGCGGCAAATGGTGATGATTCATATCTGTCTGCATTAACATGAATTCCTCCTGAACTAATTGCAACTGTTTCGCCTCCAGTCAGATCAGTCATGTGTATGATTGTGTTGTTGTAGCTACTGTAAATATGGACAATTCCCCATTTTTCAGGACCTTCTTTTTTTGTTTCAGGTTGTGCTTTTGCTTCTACTTCTGCCTCAGATTCTACTTTTTCAATAGGTGCCTCGGCTTCTACTGGTACTTCTTTGACTTCGGCCTCTGTTTCAGACAATGACTACTCACATCTTAAAGGGTTTAAAAAACATTGATTTCTCAATCTTGCCTAAATATCGGCCTAGATTTGAAATTGATGACTGTTGATATACTGTGTTGATGTGAATTCTCTTGATGGCATCTATTCTTCTATTGGCAATTGGACTTGCAGTTGCTGTGGCCTTGTTGGGTTCTGTATTATTCCAGTTTTTAACCCCGATCAATGATGATGTTTTGTCTCCATTAGAACAAAAATGTCAAAAAATTGCTAATGACGGATACAAAATTCATGCGATGTATCCTAACTCAACTCCTGATGAATTACCTGAAAATGATATGATACAATTATTGTATCTGGATGAAATTTGGATAAAAGAATGTGTTTCTGTTCTTCCTGCTGATTCAATATTTAGTATTGTGAATAATGTAGACCGAACTTTTTCTCATGGGGAATGATTATCTAAAATGTTTCCATCCTAAGTCTTCCAATCTAGTTTGTTTGTTATTACTTTGAAGAAAAACTCCTTTTCCAGATGTAACGTATCCAATTTCTATTATTGGAGTTTTCAACAATCTTGCATTTTTTTTAATTATTTGTTTATATTTTGAGGGCACTGTAAATACAAATTCATATTCTTCTCCTCCATTAAAAACCAAATTGTTTAGATTTAGTTTTTGAGATTTTGTAAACTCTTTCAAATCTTTCATGGCAGGTATGTTGTTGATAACAAATTTTGTTTTACTTTGTTTTGACATTTCATTTAGTGTTGTAGATAATCCATCACTTGAATCCATTGATGATGAAAAATATTTTTTATTTTTTAACCCAAACACTAGTTTAGGTTTTGGATTTGTTACTGATTTCATAGCTTTTTTAACAATTTTTCCTTCTTCCTTCTTCTTACCTAAAATTATATCCAATCCTACTGGGGTGTATCCAAATGGACCTGTTGTAAATAACAAATCTCCTCTTTTGGAACCTTTTCTGGTCACTATTTTCTTTGCTTTCCCAAAAATACAGACATTGAACACAATTTCTTTTCCTTCGTTTGTATCTCCGCCTAAAATTGAAATATTGTATTCGTTACATGCTTTTTTGAATCCTTTTACAATCTCATTAATTTTTGAACCTGCTGTATTTTTTGGTAAATTCACTGAAATTAATCCATATTCTGGCTTTACTCCTTTTGCTGCAAAATCACTTACACATGCAATGATACTCTTTCGTGCAGCATCAGTTAATTTCATTTTTAATGGAATATCTGTGCTTTCTATAAGAGTATCTGTTTTAGTTATAATTTTTGTTTTTCCTAAGTCTAAAATTTCTACATCTTCAGAAATAAATTTTTTATTTCCTAGTCCTCTTTGAAAAATTTTGATTATTGTTTGTTCATCTAATTTTGTCATATCTTTCTTTTACTTGTTCTAACGTGTGTTTAATGATTTTTTTACATTTTTCTTTGTCATTTGATTCTGCTGAAATCCTTATGATGTCTTCTGTATTTGATTTTCTAATCAAAACCCAACTGTCATCATCAATCATACCTTTAATTCCGTCCAGTGTATCTATTTCTGAATATTCTTTTGAAAATTTAGAATTCATCTCTTCTATTATTCTATCATGAACTCTTGAATCTACTTTAGTTTTTTCTCTGATTTGATAATAATTATTCATGTAATCTAATACTTCATTAAATTTTGAATTACCTAACATTGATGCAATTAAACCACTGGTGAGAATTCCTTCCCTACAATAATTGAATTCTGGTAAAATAAAACCACCGCTACTTCCTTCTCCGCCTGCTTGAGATTTATTTTTTAACATAAGATCTATTACACTTGCTTCCCCTACTTTTGATCTTTGAACTGTTCCGCCATTTTCTTTAATGAATTTTTCAATTGATATGCTTGTATCTGTACTCAGTACAAATTTTTTGTATCCTAATTCTAAAGATTTTGCAATTCCTAATCCTAATGTTGTGTCTGGTGTTTGTTTTTTTCCATTTTTAACTACAACTAATCGATCTCCATCTAAATCAAATGCAAAACCAATTTCTTTTTTGTCTGAAATTGTTGATAATTCTACTAAATCGTCAGATGTGGGATCAGGGCCTCTAGTGCAGCCTATAATTTCATCATTTATTGTTTCTACTTTACATCCTATTTTTTTTAACAATTCTGATGCAAATCCTTTGGCTGCCCCTCCTCCTACATCTATTGCTATTTCTGGTTGATTTTCGATATCTCCTATGATTTTTTTTGCATCTTCAATATAGGATGATGAAATGTTTTGTTCACTGCCGATCTTTGATTTTAAAATTTCTTGATGTTCTATAATTTGAGGTAATTCTTTTTCATTAATCCCTCTTCCATCTATAATGAATTTTAACCCATTCCATTTTGTTGGATTATGTGATGCTGATATTACTAATCCTGCACCATACTTTCTTGCTTCTCTAAAAACAACTGGCGTTGGCACTGTTTCTAAATTTAATATATCTATTCCGTTTTTCATTAATGCGGCACTTGCAGTATCTTTAATCATTGACCCTGATGGTCTTGTATCTTTTCCAATTACACATTTTTGTGATTTAATTAAAGATGAAAAATTATTACAAAATTCTAATACGTCTTTTAGATTTAGATCTTCTCCAAACACTCCTCTAATTCCAGAAATTGTTTTTTTCAATTGTTCAAATTCGGAAAGGCTTTTTATTAACTATGGTGGATTTACCCAAACGTGCCTTGGTAGCTCAGCCTGGTAGAGCGAACGCCTCGTAAGCGTTAGGTCGCGGGTTCGTATCCCGTTCAAGGCTTTATTTTTTAAAGCTATTTAGAAAATTATTAAACAATCTTTATTCATCGAGGGTTTCGATATCTATTTCTAATTCTTTTCCTAAACCTTCCCACCATTGTTTAGCTTGTTCTGTCATATTCCCCTCATAGTCTGAACAGAATTCTCCTTTATAGATCTGCCGATTGATCAATAATTGATCATTTCATTACAATTTTTATTTTTTTTCATTCTCTTCTTGCTGTTTTCTTTTCATTTTTCTGTATATGATTATCAAAAGTGTACCTCCTGCACATCCCCAAAATAATTCTGATGTCCCATTTTTTATTCCATATTGCTCAAACACTCCTACAAATCCTAATGACATTATTACCACCAAAACTAGTCCAATTACTTCTAATATTTTTGCCATAGTCTTCTGTTATTTTATAATTAAATCAAAAAGATATATGGTTTTGTAAATTATACATTTTATGGATAAGTATCTTGTAGTAGTCTTGATTTTTATGGTTGTTGGGATTCCTATCTCTTTTGTATCTCCAACTACTGGTGAAGTTAGAGATGAGCCATTTCTTGGATTATTTTATGGTTCTATTGGTGGAATAATAGTTATTGTTCTTTATAGCTCCTACAAAGAAAAGAAGGAAAGACAAAAAATTAATGCTAAAAGAAGAAACAGAAAATAATCTTTAAAGTTCTAATCCAAATGATTCTGCAATATTTGAGAATTTTACATATGAGTCAAGATATTGTCTACCTTTAGAAGTAATAACAAATGTATTTTTTCCATCATATTCAATTTTGTTAATTAGACCTGCTCCAGTTAAATTCTCTAAGAATTTTGATAATCTTGAATGTGATAAGTTTGCCTTAGTTAGAAGAGATGTTGTTTTGATGCCTTCTTGTCCAGATTGCTCAGTTACAGTTAGTAAATCTGCAACAATCTGCATACTAGTTCTATAGGAAACCATACGTGATTTATTGTAAAACTCAGATATAAGGGTATTACCATTAATTCAGATCAGATAAATAAGATCTACCTGATTTTTGTATGATGTCTTCGCAATCTATTCATTGGTTTGATGATTTTATTGGTGTTGCCTATCGATATTATGATCTTAGAATGAATGTTGTTCCACTACTTACTGATAGAAAGGAATCTGCTTCTCTTTGGCATGATGTTATTCATTGGTGGTTGGATCCCTCTATCAAAATTAGATTTGTAGAAACTGGTGATGATTACTGGTTTATTATGGGTGGAGATTCTCAAAAACCTGCTACTGATTTGTCTTTTTTTAAAATATTACCAAAATCTGAAAATTATGATCGATTTAAGAAAGGTCATGGTGGTGAAGCATATCTTCGTTTGGGAATATATGCAGACAAATCCCTTGATGATGTAAAAAAAGATGCTTTGTGTAACTGTGGGCATGAAGCAGGAGATCATGATGAAGGTGATGGTGACGTGTGTTTGTATAACAAATGTAACTGCAAATCTTTTTCTAGTTTCCAAGTAAATTTATTGAAAAGAAAAAAAACAATTACTGATATTAAATTTTTAGATGAGAGCGATGTAAAAGATGATCCTTTTGTGTGGAATTGTTTTAATTCAAATAAATATTCTAAATTAGAAAAAAATTAATCTAGATGTTTGTTCACTCTTATATGATCCCCTGGATAATGTTCATCAATTTTTTTTGAATAACATTCTCCACAGAGTGAACCTTCAATTTTCCATTCATCCATTGGATTAAAGCGAAGTTCAATTTTTTCATCACAAATTACACATTTTTCTTTTGTTCCCAAACTGCTTTTTCCATTTTTATTCAATATAAAAAACATTCTAGAATAAACAATATTTGGAAAAATTTATGTTAAATATTACCTATTTCTATCAAATTTAGGTAGATAGTCTGATTAATGTAAACCTCCTGCAAGATTTTTACTTGGTTGGACTTCTACCTTTAAAATCAGAATAAACTATTTGTTAATTTTTTTAATGCCATGATTTCTTCTTCTTCTTGTCTAATCTTCTTATCAATTACTCTAAGCATAGTGTCATTCCAAACATGTTGAGAGAAAAAATTATGTTTTGTATTAGCTAATTCTATTTCATCATCTACTACCGTATCTTCAAGAAATTTAGTCACAATTACGTCTGTTATTTTTAAAATTCTTGAATTAAGTTTAAAACTACGGAAAATTGGCTCTAGTTTTCTTACATCTCCTTTAAAATCACCTTTTGATTCAAGAATTTTTCTATGTAATATTCTAAAATATGTTGCAACAAAAAATAATGTTGCGTATCTTTTTGTTTTATGCCCTCCTTGTTTTCCATATTTTAGTGATTTTTTTGCAAATTCTTTGACAAGATATGGATATAGTAAAATTCTGTAATCATCTTTTAGATTTTCGTTAAAAATATCGTCATACTTACTTCCCCTTGGAAGAAATTGGGATGGTGAACTGTATGCTTCAGTTGGTCTTTGCTCTATCCCTGCTACAAGTGATTGAATAGCATCTTTAGCTACAATAACTTTTTTGTGATTATCTGGAAGATAATTATTGTATACTGTATCTCCTTCATATTCACATTGTTTTGATTTTGTTTTTGTATCAAAAGAACCAGCTTGAATTTCGTAAAAGTAACCACAGTTTTTTAACTGTGATTTGATTGATTTATGAAAGTCCATTAATGAAACAAGATCTTTCCCTCTTACTGAATTTTGAGAATTTCTATATTTTGTAATATTGTTTTGTTCTTGTTCATCATCTGCTTTGATTATGGTAACTGTCATGGATCCATCCATATTTTTCGTTCTTTTAGAATGATCAAGAATTGAATTAGATGTTTGTGCCCCATTAACAATTTGTGGAGCATACAATTCAATTGAATTTTCTCCTAATTCTGTAAAATCATTAACTACAATTGTTATTCCATTATTGTAAAAGAAAAATTTACTTGGATCGTTTTGTAATGTTTCACGAAGTCCTTTGTTAACTGTAGTTTTAAATTGCATCCATTGTCTGATGTTTGATTCAAATACATAATCTCTATTCTTGCTTACAAATTCTGTAAGTTCACGTAACTTTAAAATTCCTAATATTGTATTCTCATGTCTAAGCATTCGTTCTAGTTTTATGGATGATTTTTTTCCAGCTGCCGGTTTTTTTATTCTATCCCATAATTTCTGAATTATTTTTGTTTCATCTATTATTTCAATTACTTCATCTTCATATTCTACCTTTTGGTCTGTAACATAACAGCATTTTATTTTGAGATTTTTTTCTTTAATTTTTGTAACAAGTTGAGCTAGTTCAGGTCTCATTTTTGTTACATCTTTTGCAAGTAATCTTTTTGTGTCTTCTTTGAATTTGGCAATTGCTTCTAATGAATGAGATGTACCGTATTTTGATTGAAATAATCTTATTGTGTTATCTGAAAAATCTACTGGGAGATATGCATCAATACCTAGATCATTTGCACCATCTACAATCGCATCTGCAGCATCATCTTCTGTAGCCTCAAAAACCCGTGTCAATATCCATTGAAGAAAATTATTCCCTTTTTCTACTTCATTTTTTGAATTTTCTGCATATTCATGAATGCTGTCTTGAATATTTTCTGCAAATCCTTCAAGTGGCGGGCTTGAATTTTTCTGTATTAGTGTGTGAGATCCTGGTATGTATTCTAACAAGCCATTTTTATTCTGAACCAACTATTTTTTTAATATGCTATATATTTAGAGAACTTGGTAATTGTGTAATAACTCTGTATTGGATATGTTGAAGAAAATAATTATTTTTAGTGTGATTGGTATGTTGGTTTTAACCAGTATTGTATATTTTTCAATTCCAACTGTTGAACAAACTTCTGAACCTGATTTGATTATTCAAGGTGATGTGATAATGCCTACAAAAGTTTCTCGTCCTGGATGTGAAGAACTTGATAGATGTTATGTACCATCTATGTTGATTATTGAAAAAGGGCAACAAGTAACATGGGTTAATGAAGATTCAGCATTTCATAGCGTAACTTCTGGTTTTTATGATGCGCCTACTGATTTTTTTGATAGTGGACATTTAGATCCTTTTGAATCATACACTCTTACTTTTGATGAATATGGAATTCATAATTATTATTGTACATTACATCCTTGGATGGAAGGACAAATTCTAGTTGAATAAAGGTACCCGAGGGAGTCGAACCCCCTTGTATAAGCTTTGCAGGCTCACGCATAACCGTTCTGCCAGAGTACCGTTTTGAAAAACATAAAATGAATAATTAAACTCTTTAGATTAGAATTTACTAAATGGTTTTGAAGCTAGCTTGACATCTTCCCCTTTCACTGTTTTTCTACCTGCATGAGATGCCATATCTACTGCACTTTTTGCAATATTACCTGCAATTTCTTCAATTATCCTTCTTAATTCCTCTGCTGATTCATCACTTACTCTTTCAGCTCCTGCTTTTTTCAAAATTCTATACATAGCGGATAAGCCAAGTTCTGATGATTTCATGAATTTATTTTCTTTTTTTCCGAAAAAAGATAATGAGTTAAAAAATATTACTAAGGAATCGATTTATACAGACTATTTCAAGAATTGATAAAGAAATGACCTGGCATTTTGATTCTCATATACATTTATCAGATCCTTCGTATTCTGATGATATTGAATTTATTTTACAAGAAATGACTACCCTAAACATTAAAGCTTGTTGTGTTTCTACGGATAATGAAAATTCTTTACAAACTTTGAGTTTAGCAAAAAAAAGTAATCTTGTTTTACCTTTTGTTGGAATTCATCCTGAATGTGCAAATGATGATATCGATCAAATTACTAATCTCATAATTACAAATCATCAAAATCTTTTTGGTATTGGAGAAATTGGATTAGATCCAACATATGCAGTTAATGATACTGACACTAAAAGACAAATTCATGTATTTGAAACTCTATTGTCTTTTGCAGAAAAGTTTGACAAGCCTGTTTCAATTCATTCAAGAAAAAGTCTTGATGATATTTTCCAAATAATGACTTCGTATGACACTAAACATGCTTTACTTCATTGGTTTGATGGTAGTAAAAAACAACTTCAAAAAGCTATGGATATGGGTTTCTTTGTTTCCTATGGACCGGCAATGGTTTATGCAAACGACAAACAGACGTTACTGTCTAAAACTGATGAATCCAAAATTTTAGTTGAAACTGACGGGCCTGTACGATTTTCTAGATGTTTTGAAATGAAATCTGGACAAATTAGCTTTATTCCCAGTGTGATTTTTTGTGCTTCAAAAATTCTTGATAAATCATTTGATGATATGACTTTGTTACTAGAAAAAAATACAAACTCATTTCTTGGAATATAAGTATAAAATACCCCCAATTCTTTTTGTGACTAGTGGATAGAATAAAATGTCTTTCATATGAGGTACTTGATACACACAAGCATAAATTTGGTGAAGATTTTGCTGATAACAAAAAAGTTTTAGATCAAATTACTATCATTCGTTCTAAAGGTCTCAAAAATGAAGTAGCCGGATATATTACTAAATTTATCAAAAAAGAGATTCGCGAAGAAAAATTCAAACAAGCACAAGATGCTACTTCACAACCTGAAGAACAATTAGACCAAGAAATTGAAACTGAAACTCTTGATGTTGATGTATCTGAAAATAATTTAGAATCCCCTGTATCTGAAGAATCTACATCCGAACCTAATGCAGATGTATCTTCTGTAGAAGAACCATCACAAACTACAGAAAAACCAAGTGAATAACAAATAACGTATTAATTTTCTAGTTTCTGACTTTAATTGATATGATTACTGTAAAATTTGTCGGCGGCGCAAAAAAATCTTTTTTAAAAGATCAATTACAAATTGACAAATCTAATATTTCTATTCAAGATTTACTTGATTTGTTATTAAAATTAAAACCATCTGACACTCTTGATTTTGATACTGCAAATATTTTGATAGCAATAAATGACTCTGATTCATCTGCTATGGATGGCAAATCAACTATCGTGAAAGATAATGATGTTGTAAGTATTATTCCTGTAATTCATGGAGGTTCTGGTAAAAAATTATCTTTTAAAATTCTAAATAAACAAATTCAAATAGTTGAAATTAAAGGTCAAAAAGATATTGATGTAAAATTTCTTGGTACTCTACGAAAACAATATCCAAAAATATATTTCCAAGCTATATCTTCAAATTTTATATTAAATATTTCTCATTTAAAAAAAATCTTGTTCTTATCTTTAGAATCTAAAAAAAATGATGTTTTACTTTCGAATAAATTAGAAACTGATATTTTAATGCGTTTTGCATTAAGTAGTCAAATTTCTTCTGCAATTTCAGATGTTGGAATTAAACCAAAAACTAATTTCATTTTAATTGCAATAGGAAATTCTAAAACATTAGATTTACTGTGTTCTGAATTATCTATGTTATCTACCAATTTATTTTCCAAACAAAATGATTTATTTCTAAAAAAACATTTTAAGATAACAAAAAAACAACTTGATTCAATTAATTCCAAAAATCCTTTAGAATCAATTTTAGTTGAAAAAGCTGCAATTTTACTCTGAGATACTACGTTTAGTTTTTTCTATACTCAATACATCTGATTTTTTTAATATTGAAATTCCAGTTTTATTTCCTAAAATTTCAATTAACACTATTTTGTCTGGAAAATCTAATGATACTTTATTTTTTATTTTATTTGCTATTTTTGTGATAAGTTCTTTACTTGATATGTCTGAATTTCTTTTCTCTATTGATATTCTGTATGTTTCTCCCTCTGTAATTTGATTACTCATTTCTTCTATTGTTTTCTCAATTACATCAATTTCTGTTTCAAGAATTTTTTGAATTGGTATTATTCTTAAACAATATCTTATACTCCAAGGTTCATCAAGAATCATCTCTCTGATTTTTTTTGTTATTTCTGTTGGTTCTAGAGTTGTTTTGGCAGTTAGAATTCCAGACATTTTTGTTATTGAAATTTCTGCATCAGAATCCCCAAATTCGTCTAAAATTGAACTTAATTCTTCTTTAGTTTCAGGTTCTAAATGTCTAGCACAAGTAATAATTAAATTCATTATTTTAAAATCCCCTTTTGACTAAGAGATCCTTCCCTGATAATTTTGATTTTTCCATTCTCTATTTCAATTATTGTTGATTCTCCTTTACCAGTAATTGTTCCTCCATCTAAAAAAATATCATAATTTTTTATATTTTTGAAACATTTTTCAGATTCTTTAAATGATTCATTTCCAGAAATGTTTGCACTAGTTCCTACCAAAAAATTACATTTTTTTAATAATTCTAATGTACATTTATGATCAGGTACCCTAATTGCTATTTTGTCAATCAAGTTTAATGATTTTTTTAATTTATTATCGGTTAATTTTGTAATTATTGTAAGCGGTCCTGGCCAAAATTTTTCTATAATTTTTCTAGTATCATCATCAAAAGAAACAATACTTTCTGCAATTTCTTGTGAATATGCTAAAATTGGTAATGGTTTTGAAATATCTCTTGATTTTATATCATAAATTTTTTTTATTGATTTTTTATTGTATGGATCACATCCAATTCCATATACTGTATCTGTTGGAAAAACTATGATTCCCCCTTGATTTACTATTTCAGCTGTTTTTTTAATTCCTTCTTCATTACATTTTACTTTCAATATTGACTCTACCTTTTTTTCTTTAATTATCATTTACTTTTGAATACATTTTTACAACATTATGTTTTATCTATCAAATATGTCTGAGTCTTCCACTGATTATGGTAATACTGATTTTGAAGACGATTTTGACGATGAACTAGATGAATTTGATGATCAAGAAGATTAAATACTCAATCCAAAATTTTCTGCAAAATTTGTAAATGTATAATATGCTTGAAGGAATTCTCTTCCTGATTGACTAATTCTATATTTGTTTGAACCTTGAGAATCAACTTGTTCTAACAACCCTTGTGATACTAGAGTTTTTAAAATTCTAGAAATTCTAGAATGAGAAATATTTGCTTTTCTAATTAAATAAGTAACTGTTGCCCCATCATCATCTCGTAAATCATCCCTAGTAGTTGCTAAAATATCTCCAATAATTTTCATATGTGTTCTGTATTCTGCCATTATTGCTATAATTTGTTTTTCTAATTTCTATGAGAGCGCAGTGATATTTTCCAATATACTAAAAAGATAAAAGAAATTGACAAATTTTACTTGAATCTAATTTTTGAGCCTATATTGAAATTATTCCAACTCTTCATCAAATTTTATCTTAGTTAATGGTACTTTGCTTATTGGGATGAACAGTGCTACTAATCCTCCAATTTTGATTGTCATTGATGCAGGATATAGAATTGATTCTGGAAATACAAATGAATACCATCCTAAAAATTCTCCCAATGCTAATAATGCTAATCCTACTGCAACTGAAATTGTACCTTTATTTTTATTCTCAAAATATGATAACATTGTTTCAATTGCACCATATGCTAATAAAATAAATGAAACTGATCTGAAGATATGTTCTAACTGTACTGATGATACTAAGAATAACGGAAAAATTCCGACTGATCTAAAGTATCTAGATTTAGGGAAAAATGATTTTATACTGTGAGAAAATGCAATGAAAAAATATCCTACTGTCTGAATTATAATTCCTAATGTTTGTATTCCTCGTTCTATATTTCCTGATTTTATTATAAAATCTTCCAACATGTATCCTATCCATATTACAAAAAACCCTGCACTTATTGAAAAAAATGCAATTGTTAATCTAAATAATGTAGGACTTCCTGTATTTCTAAATCCTAAGAATGACATTATTCCGATAATGAGTCCTACTAAAAATCCTACAAGATTAAGTATATTTTCTAATAAAAAGTCCAATGATGTTTAGAAATTCATCAAACTAATTATTTTAATCTGATGAATCATTTCACTATGTGGTTAATCCCATTCATCTAATGATCCTGAGGCTTGACCTTCTGTACTTCCTGTATAATCTCCTAGAATATCTGAATATTTTGTTTCATTGTGTGCTACAAATTTTACATATTCTCCATAACTCATGTCTAAATCACAAGAACCACATTTTACAAAAGAAAAATCCATTCCCAATTCTGCATCTTCTTTACATTTTGGGCATTTTATCTTCATAGAAGATTTGGCATTTCTTAATTATTATTACTTTACATTCAACAAAAGATAAAAGGAGTTCATTATTGTTATTTTTTATGAGTCGTGTTTGCACAAAATGTAAAAATTCTATTCCTGATAATGAAGATCTTGGAATTGTTGCAGCAAAATACCCAACCTGTAACAAATGTTGGGCTGAATGGAAAGAATATCAAATCATGGTTATGAACGAGATGAAACTTGATATGTCTATGTTAGATCATCGAAAATTGTTGAAAAAACACGAGAAAATTTTTGTAGGTGTATTATCTCCTGAAGGTGAAGTAATAGACTATACAAATGAAGATAACAGAACACCTGATGAACCTACAGGTTCTTAAAATTTTAGATGTTTTTTAGCATTATCTGGTATAACTATCATAATTCTCCTTTTTCCCTCGTCATCTAAATTATTTATTAACTTTTTAATCATACTTGAAAGAATTTCTTTTTCATTTTCTTCTAATGTTAAAAATATTTCAAAAATTCCATCTATGTGAAAAGTAATTAATTTTTGTGGAGATTGTGCTATTTCTGTAATATATGCTGAAAATAATCCTTCTCTTTGTTCTTCTGATAATGTTGTTAAAATTTTGAGCCAAGTTTTGAAAAGTTTTGCAAAATTAGGAAATGGAATTGTTGGGCCTGCTTCTAATGCATTATTTATGACTTTTTTCTTTTCAATATCTGACATTGAACAAAATTCTGTCATTCTTTTTTTTAAAATTGGATTTCTCAAAAAATCTGGAAGACTTGCCAAATTAACTATGATATTTCCTGCAAAATTTGATTCTCCCATCGATCTCAGAGAATTAATGTTGGTTATAAAATCATATGAAAACACTAGCTTAAATAAACGAGATAGAAAGTCTCAACATGCCATCTACTGTAGTTGTTGGAGGATTTTTTGGTGATGAAGGTAAAGGAAAAATTATTTCATATTTGGCAATCAAAGATGATCCTAAAATTATAGTACGTGGGGGCGCTGGTCCAAATGCTGGTCATACTATTAGAGATGGTGATACTGTGTATAAGGTCCGAATGCTTCCAAGTGGATTTTTGAATAAAAATACTAAAGTAATGATAGGACCTGGTGTGGTAATCAATCCTACTGTCTTAAAAAAAGAAATCGAAGATTTTGATGTATCAGGACGCTCTTTTGTTGATAGACATTGTGGTATTATTGAGGATACTCATCTTGCCAGAGACTCTAAAGGTGAATTGAAAGAAAAAATTGGAAGTACAGGATCTGGTACTGGACCTGCAAATGCTGACAGGGCTATGAGAGTTTTAAAATTGGCTAAAGATATTGATGATTTGTCGTCTCTTGTTGTAGATGTCTCTCAGGAAATAGATTCAGCACTTTCTGCAGATGAAAATGTACTCATAGAAGGCACTCAAGGCACTTTTCTTTCTTTATGGCATGGAACTTATCCTTTTGTTACTTCTAAAGATGTCACTGCTTCTGGTATATGTGCTGATGTTGGTATTGGACCTACAAAGGTAGATGAAGTAATTATAGTTTTTAAATCTTATGTTACGCGTGTTGGAACTGGTCCTTTAGATAACGAACTCTCACTTGAAGATGCAGAAAAAAAAGGATGGTCTGAATTTGGCACTGTGACTGGTCGCCAACGACGTGCTGCTGATTTTGATTTTGATTTGGCTAGGCGTGCAATCATGCTTAATGGCGCAACACAAATTTCTATTACTAAATTAGATGTTTTATTTTCAGACTGTGCAGGCAAAACTTCCTTTGATGAATTATCTGATGATGCAAAAGCATTCATAAAAAATATTGAAGATAAACTAAATACGCCTGTAACAATTATTGGAACTGGTCCTGCTGTTAATGATGTCATTGATAAAAGAAACTAGGCTCCATAATTTTGGATAAGTTTAATTTGTTAATCTATAGAAAGCTTCTGTGGACAAATTACAAAACACTTCTACTGATAAATTACCACGTTACATTCAAGTAAATTCAACTTTGGAATTTTCTAGGCTCGTTTGTGCACTTGAGCGTGCACCACGTGTGTCATTTTTACATGATCATAATGGACAAAAAATTTTATCTGTACAAATGGATGTTCTTAAAGAAAAACCTATTGTATATTACACTCCTTTAGAAAATAACGGTCATTATCTTTGTTATGGGCTCAAGGGAGGAAAAGAGGCTTCTGAAATTGTTGATTCTACTTCTGATACTAGTAAACTCTATTCTCCTATAATTAGAATTAAATCACTTCCAAAAACTTTGAAACCTGGTAATGGGACTCTTGATAGATATCAACCAATTGAATTAGAAGATATGTCTAGTCTGGCAAAACTTACTTGGGGATTTGATGAAATTCCTTTTCCTTTGTTTCTGTTTCCTCGTAATGATAAATGGCTTCTTGGTATTTTTATGAATTTTAATGAAGAAGGAACTTCTTACTTTTGTCATGTTGTTTTAGATAATGATCCACAAAAACCATTTGTAAAATTTTCACCTTCTAATGGCTCTGATCCTCTTTTTGTAGAAAATCCTTCTGAACATGGTTACTCTTATACCAAAATAATAAAATTAAAAGACACTCATCCCTTAGTTGATTATGGCCACCTTCAAAATTAGATTATCTAAAATTTCCAAAACTCAGGGAAAGGTGATTCTTGCAAATGATTATGACGTTTCTGCTAAAAACTTAGAAAAAAAAACAATAGATAATATCACAAAACTACATCCTTTTTTGTGTGGAATTAAATTAAATTTCCATTTACTTCTTCCTCTTGGAAGTAAAGAAATTCTCAAAATCAATAAAATAGCTCACAAATATGGATTGCAAACTATTGCTGATATCAAACTTAATGATATTGGAAATACTAATCGTGTAGCTACTGAACATCTTTGGAATTTAGGATTTGATGCAGTTATTGCTAATCCTATAATGGGACTTGATAGTCTGAAAAACCTTGTCAAATCTGCCAACAAACGTGAAAAAGGCATAATTACTTTATGTCATATGAGTGCCCCTGAAGCTAAATTATCTTATGATATGCAAGTAAAGATGGGTAAAACCCAACAGCTATATCAATTATTTTTGAATTGGGCTTTGACTGCCAAAGTTGATGGTATTGTAGTTGGTGCCACTTTTCCAAAAATTATTCGTTATTGTGCCCAAAAATCTGGAAAAAATTTAAACATATTTTCTCCAGGTGTTGGAACTCAGGGTGGAGATGCAAGTGATGTACTTTCTTCTGGAACTGATTACTTGATTGTTGGTAGGGCTATACTTAATGCTAAAAACCCTGTTAGTATTGCAAAAGAATTGCACTTACAAAGTCTTCGTAAGTAACATTTGTGCTTTTGTTAATACTGTTTTTGCATTATCAAATGTAGTTTTTTCCATGGCTGTATTGTAATCCATCCAAGTAAATCCTAAATGCTCATGTGATATTTTTACTTCTTTAGTTTTTGTTTCTGCTAAGAAAAATACAACTTTTTTATGAACTAGTTCTCCTTTGTATTGAAAATTATATTCGATCCATTCTTCAAAATTATCTAAAAATATCATGTCTGTTATTTCTGTTTCTTCTTTTGTTTCTCTAATTGCTGTTTCGTGTATTGATTCTCCTTTTTCCATTTTACCTTTAACAAAATCCCAATGCCCAGATGGATAATGTAAAAGTAAAAATAAAATTTTTGTGCTTTCTTTTCTAAACAATACAATACCTGATGATATTTCTTCTATCATTTACCTAACCTTCTTTTCCTTTCTTGAAATGTTCTAATTGCCCTCATCAAATCAATTTTTCTAAATTCTGGCCAAAAAATATCCATAAATACTAATTCACTGTATGCACTTTGCCACATTAGAAATCCACTTAGTCTTTTTTCTCCAGATGTTCGTAAAATCATATCTGGTGATGATTGTGGTAAATGTGATGTATATAGATTTGATTCGATTTCTTTTTTATTAATGTCATTTACATTTAGAGTTCCATCTTTAATTTTTTCACCAATTTTTTTTACTGCATCTACTAATTCATACTGTCCTCCATATGCTAACGCAATATTTAGAAAATGATTATCATAATTCTTTGTAGTATCATCTAATTTCTTTAAAATTTCTTTAATTGAATCAGGTAACAATTCTACTCTTCCAATAGCTTTGACTCTCATTTTATTTCTATGAATTCGAGGATCTTTGAATAATTTCTCTAATCTCATTTGAATTAATTTGTAGAGGTATTCTAATTCTTCATCGTTTCTATTCATATTTTCTGCTGATAATGCATACAGTGTTATGATTTTAATGTCAAATTCTTCACACCAATCAAGGAGATTTTCTACAGAATCTGCTCCTTTCCAATGTCCTTCTTTTGGTATTGCTAGATGTCTTTTTGCCCATCTTCTATTCCCGTCTAAAATTAGTGCTATGTGATTTGGAATATCTCCATTCTGAATTTCATTTTCTAGTCGTTTTCCGTATATTTTGTAAAGTCCTGATATCTGGAAAATAATGTCTTTTATTTTGCTAATGTTTTATCACCACTTAATCAACATGTGATTGAAAATATCAGTGTTTTTTAAAAATTGATTTTTTATCAAATATGATATCTAATTTTAGTCTGAAACCATTTCTTGTTCTTTATGCTTCCTATATTTTTTGAAGAGAATTGTAGCTGAGACTAATGTAGCTACCAATCCTCCCAACAAAGGTGGAATCAATGTAAATGAATTTTCATCATAAATCATTATATTTGTAAATTGTATTATTGTAGGATATAGTGCTATTAGTACAATAATTCGTAAAATATCACTTATTTGTCTTGGAATCCCTCCAATCCAATTACTAAGTAATGTTCCAGCAAAAATTGCACCTATACCAATCCATAGAATTGGTAATGCACCTGTGATGAATTGACCAATTATTACTTTATCACTTATTATCTCAATTAATTCTGTATTTGATTCAATTAATTGTGGATCTACCGTACTAATTCCAGCTGGTACTGATGAAAGAATTAGTAATAATCCTGTAACTGTTGTAAACATTCTGATAAAACCCATCGGAGTTGGCTTTGACCAACTTGACCATGCTCTATCAACATCAAATGCTCTTACTAATAATGCCCCTCCTAAAATACTTACAAGAACTGCAAATATTTCTGCAGTATATCCAAATACTGTTGCAACTCCGCCAATTAATAGAAGAATTCCTGGTACTCCTAAAAAGAATTTTGAGTATTTCGAATCATAAGCAACCATTTTTAGATATTTTCCAAAAACTGCATAAGAGTATTCTACACTCCTACTAACTTTCATTACAACACGTTGTACTGATACTACTGGTAATACATTTTGAATTACTGGAATTACACTTTCATCATCTTCTCCATCTGAAACTATTACTGCACCATTTGCAGAAAATTTTACTAATACTTTTTTAATTTCGTCTAATATTTTTTCGTCAGCTTGAACTCCTCTGTTTTTTACTCCTGCAACTGTTATTACTTCTACTTGATATCCTTTACTGATTAGATCTTCATATGTTTTAATTGCTGCAAAAATAGAATTTGAATCTGCATCCTCGGGATCTTCTAAAGCCAATCTTTGTGCTGCCTCAATACATCTATCTCTACCTATTACAGGTGTTGTAATTCCTGTTTTTTCTCCTACGTCGTTGTCTCTGTCTACACAAATTACGAGTAATTTGCTTGCTGAAGATGCATTAACGTCTTTTTCTATCTTATCTGACCTTTGAGACATTGCAGTATTCTCGTAGAATTACTTTTTAACGATTTCCAACAATTCTGATTAGTAAAATTCGGTTTTGAGGCTAGGTTGGTATTAATTCATTTGACATTTTAACCTGTTCTAAATACTCTGTTTTTAATGATTCAATTTTTTCTATTGTATCTGTCATTTCTGCTTCTGTGTTGTTATTGCTAATCATATTAGCTAAAACCTTGGTCTCTCCAATGTATTCATTAAATTTTATCATTGCACCTTTGTAACTGATGTAACTTTTTTCCCATTCTTCAGAAGGTTTTGATGTTACAAATTCACTTATTTGTGCAGTTATTTGTGATGATGTCACTTCAGTTATTGTAATGTATTCTTCTGGGAAAATTTTACCATTACGAAGATTCTCATATTCAATGTATGTTGATTCTTCTAAAACTTCATGTATGTTTTTTACACCTTCCAGATAACTTCCATAATCTGACACTACAAATGTTGTGTTGTTGTCTTGTGGGATTATCCATAGTGAAAAACTTGCACCAGTGATCATTGATAGAATCACTATGGTTACGATGATTCCTTTTTTTGATGCCATTTTGTGATTCTATAATTGAAGGAGCTTATAATTGATAATATTCTTAAAAATCACAACTAACTAAACAAACATTGGAAAAAACCCATTATTACGTATTCTTCACCTTGATTTTTAAAAAAACACTAACATTTATTGAAATTTTTAGAAAATATGGTTTTAGATGCCTAAAACAATTTACGCACATCCAGCCTATAGTTAAATTATTTTCACAGCCTCTTGCTAAATACCACTAAGTTTGACAAATTTTAGAATGGTTACAGCATACTGCGTTAAATGCAGAGAAAAAAGGGACATCAAAGATCCCAAAGAAACTAAACTAAAGAATGGACGTCCTGCCGTAAAAGGTACATGTCCTACATGTGGAACTAATGTTTTCCGTATTGGAAAGATGGAATAATCTTTAGCAAAAGTCCACACGATTTCTCTTTTTCAAAACCCATATAGGGAAACCTACGGGAGTTACAAACCCCTCGTGCCTGTTTCTGGGGGTCTTGAACTATCAACTCATCCTAAAACCCTCCAATACATCATGATGCATGCCAGATATACAAACCCCAAATAATTCTCACAGTTCTTTTCGTATCCTGCTGCCGTTCTGTGAAACCCTCACTTGGGCCATGCAAAGAATCGTTCCATGACAAACCCTGTCTTGCCGTAATGTTTTTGATTCCTGTTTTGTGCGATTTTCTTTGAGTTCCTTTTGTACGGGATGCAACAGTCAATTCCATGACATCTCAGATATCTTCTGACGTATTTTGCATCATAGCCCTTACCTGCACATGCAGAAGCAATCGCACGTCCCAAATTATCATCTGCCAGTTCTGAAATGTCTTCCAACACGTCAATGAATTTCGCACTGTCATGCTCGTTTGCCGGACTGGTCCCAGCTGAGATCGGCAGTCCCGTCTTATCCACTGCGACACGAATCTTCGTGCCTGGAATCTTCCTGAATCCGTCATATCCTGTTTCATTGCCACCTTTTTGGTAGCAATTGATGACGAATCAATTGAAATTTTTTGCAGGTCAGTACATCCTTTCTTCCTTGCTTGTGTGCGGATTCGATCAGCCCTGGCAGAATCTTCTTCCAGATGCCTTTTTGTCGCAGTTCCTAAAACCGCAGATGTGCGGCGGGTTTTGAGCCGTACTTGTCTGGCATGTCTGCCCATCTGCATCCGGTATCTAACGCAAACAAAACTCCATTGATTGTCGTCTTGTCATCACATCTCGGACGTCCTGCTTTGGCAGGTTTTGGTAATTGCGGTGCAATGGCATTCCATTGAGCATCTGAGATTTCTTTATGAATCATGAAAAATGTTTCAACAATGCTGTTCTTAGATCTGTATTGTCATGAATAATTTACCAAATGATCTGTTTTAGGATAAGTTAGAAGTAATTTACTTCTTAAATAGCGATATTCTACTAAAACAACACATGACAGCGGCCAGAGTAGTTACGGGTTCAGATGAATTTGTAGAATTCTACAAGTCATTATCAGAAGATGATCCATTCAAAAAAGAGATCAACAAGGCAAATGAAATTCTATTGGAAAATTGTACAAGTGGAGACAAAATAGAGCATGGCAGATGGTCTGATTACTATGTCAAAAAATACAAAATCAATAATTTGTGGAGATATGACCTGTCAGATGGAAAAAGATTCGTCTATACAATTTTGGGAGTAGCAAGTGGTTTTACAGTTTCAATAATAGAGGCATTTGAAACACATGCAGAATATGAGAAAAGATTTGGCTACTAGAAAGTATTTTGTAGATGTTCATGTTCTGGAGCATTTGAGAATACCCATACGATAGTATTATTGTCATCGTAGACTATTTTGTTAGACTTTTGTAAATAATCTAAAATAACATTAAACGTCCGATATTGAATTTGACGTGGAAGACTGCGCCACAATTTATGTTTTGTAGGATAAATATTCAATCCAGACAGAGCATCTTCGACCATTTCTATGGATTCCAGAGTGGGATTAGGTCTTTTTGCAATTTTAGAATTACTTCTGGAAGTTATTTTCGGCCTTTTTTGAAAAAGTGAAGCATTAGACATATCTATGTATAGACATACTCATACATATACATATATGTATAATTGATTAAAGCAAACTCATCCCAAAACCCAGATTTCCATTACAATCCAGATATCCTTACGACTGGAGAGGAGTTTGAAAATTTGAACTGCATTTTACTGTTTTTTAGTTTTAGGATGAGTTGAACATATACACGGCGGATGCCGTCTTGTCTGATTCGGAACTAGAACCTGACTTGGATGCATCTATTTATGGAATGTATGCAGAGTCAACAGGAAAAATATCATACACAAATGCCACTGTGAAACTCTGTTTCCCAATTATTTCATCTAGGCTCAAAATACAACCAAAAAAGATTTGGATCTGAAAAGTTAGGGATATATCATGTGTCTGAGAAAAAGTACGATGACAGAAAGCACATCTCACGTGGAAAATACCATGCATTGCATCTTGATGACGCAATAATGCCTAGAGGCGTTGAGCAGCTAAACAAGAATAAGGTCGGAGCGCCATTTGCCTATTCAGACGCATGCCTTGTGATGATGGCATTGTTCCGAAATGCAATCGGCACTGCATGCAGACAACTGCAGGGAATAATCGGGGAAGTCTTAGGAGAAGAGAATTCTCCGACATGTTCTGCCATTTGCAAGGGAATCGACAAAACAGATTTAGAGGATGAAAACAATGCCAGTTGGCTCTCAGATGGCAAGGCAAAGACTGAGATTACGTTTTTGGCAGGCGGCTCTGCAGGCCTCAAGCCAGCAAGCAGGGGGAGACTGGATGGGACAGAAACGGGATGCAAGGCGCGTATTCATCAAGATGCACATGGTGGCAGACAGTGACGCCAAGAAAACCTATGCAGTGCCAATTGCCGATGAGAAGTCAGGCGACGCGCCAGGGTTTAAGAAATTACCTGATGAGGCGCTACAAAGCATTGGGAATTCTGCCAACGTCACGACATCTGAGGAATCATCTGTTGGATGCGATGGCGCACACGATACTGATGATAATTTTAAAATATCGCCTGTAATTGAAATTACTTTTAATTTTTCAAAACTTAGATTTTTCCAGTGTTGTGAACGACTTATAGGAATCAAAAATTTGTAGTTTAATTCTTGAATTCCTTCAATTTTTTTAATAAAATCTTTACAAAAATCTGTAAGAGAGTAATTTTGTCTCTCAAGTTCTTCAAGAAAATCAAAAAATAAATTATTGAGAAACTCTTCTGAAAAATTTTTCTGTTGTTTTTGATTAATATTTTGTAAATATTCTAAGCATTTGAAACAATAATGACTACCTTTTTTTGTAATCACAAATGTTTCTGCATTTTTGTCTTCTTTAGTGCAATCTATTTTATTAAACGCCCACCACACATCAGCCTCTAAAAATCTATCAAATTTTTCTAGTTTACAGTTTTCTAATGATTTTTTTACATTATGGACAAAAAAATCCATATTCCTATTTTTACTCATATTGTCTTATCTTTTATTGACAATTATACGATGATTAATTTTCGCCAAAATTACATTTTAGTATATAAAGATCTGGTGTGGGTTTTGACCTACAACACTAAATCCCCATATAGGGTCTAGTCTACACTATTTTTTAGTGACTAAAGCAGAATATGGGAACTTACTCAAACGTATTCAAGATAAGTTAGGTGACACTGACAAAGAATCTGCAACACGATTTGAACTTCCTGTTGTGGATGTTATGTGGGAAGGCCAAAAAACTTTTTTACGTAATTTTTCTGAGTTTCCAAAAGTTCTGAGACGAGATCCTGATAAAGTACTTCAATATTTGTCAAAAGAATTTGCAGTACCTGCAGAAAGACTTGGTGATAAAGCCATGTTTGTTGGACGACGAGCTCCTGATGATTTTACAAGGTTATTTCAAATTTATGTAAAAGATTACCTTGAATGCCCTACATGTAAAAGCCCTGATACTAAAATTCTAAAAGAAAATCGTATATCATTTTTGATTTGTGAGGCATGTGGTGCAAAATCTACTCTTAAGGGCAAATATGCATAATGCAATTTTCAGTACGAATTAGTAATTATCAAAAAAGCCGGATGTTAAATATTTGTGACTCTGAATTATTGGGAAAAACAGTTGTTCAAGATGAATTAAACATGCATATTAGTGAAAATTATTATGGAGAAAAACTAGTTGATATAGAAGAGGCAGAAATTTTACTAAAAAACTCTTCAATTATTAACATGGTTGGAAAAGAAACTATTGCCTTATCTGTTAAGATTGGTGTTGGTTCTGAAAATGGTGTTAAAATAATTTCTGGTGTTCCTTTTCTAATTGTTTTTAATTCATAATATGTTGTTTGTTTTTAATTTTATTTCATATGTGTTTTGTAATCATCAAAAAAATTTATTTGGTTTAATGTTAATGGAGATTATTAATGACTGATATACTTAGTAAAAAATTAGAATCTAAAATTGATAATAAATTAATTTCAAAATCTAAACGAAAATCTTTGGAAGATGGTTTTAAAAAAGGAAAAGTTGTCAATGAAGTTTTAGATAAACCTACAGTTATGACTCTTTACAAGATGATCACAGATCATATTATTGCATATGTTAATGGTTCTGTTAGTGCCGGAAAAGAATCTGTTCTTTTTTGGGGCGTTGATGACAATGATGTTGATGTTGCTTTAAAAATATACTTGGTAAGTACTTCTAATTTTAAAAAACGAGAACCATACGTACTTGGTGATCCAAGATTTTCCAATTTGAAGAAAGGTACAAAAAATCTTGTTTACTTATGGGCAAAAAAAGAATTTCGTAATTTATCTCAATGTTATGATGTTGGAATTCCTGTTCCTAGACCATTACATGTTACTAATAACGTACTTGCTATGGATTTTGTAGGTGAAAATGGTGCCCCTTCTCAATCTTTATTGAATTCTGATGTTGATGAAAATGACTATAATCAGGCAATATCTATTATTAAGGATCTTTATAATAAAGCAAATTTAGTTCATGGTGATTATTCTGAATATAATATTTTTAAAACAAAAACTGGTCTAGTTGTTTTTGATATGGGCTCTGCAGTTGATCTTAGACATCCTAATTCCCAAGAATTTCTTAAAAGAGACATTAATAACATTACCAGGTTCTTCAGTAAGAAGAGAATTGATGTTATGAGTCCAAATGATGTATTTGAGGATATTGTGAAATGAGTTTTGAAAAATTAATTCGTATTCCAAATGATCGAATTGCTGTTTTGATTGGCAAGTCAGGAAATGTAAAATCAAAAATTGAAACATTATGTAATGTATCTTTAGATATTGACGGTGATACTGGAGAAGTTTTTATAAAATCTAAAGGCGATATTGAAAAAATTCAACCGTTTAAAGCAATGGAGATTGTTACTGCTATTGGTAGAGGATTTTCCCCTGAGAATGCTATGACTTTGTTGACTGGTGAAAATGCATTACATGTAATAGATCTTAGAGAATTTGCTGGAAAGTCTGATGCAAATGTTGAAAGGATAAAAGGGAGGATTATTGGAGAAGGCGGTAGAGCTAGACGAAACATGGAAAATCTTAGCGGTACTCATATCTCAGTTTATGGAAAAACTGTTTCAATTATTGGCGATGCAAGTAAATTACGATTGGCTGTTGATGCAATATCTTCTATTTCAAATGGAAGTATGCATGGCGCTGTTTATACTAAATTAGAAGCTGCAAATAGAAAAGAAAAACAAGAAAAAATGCAATTATGGGAAGATCAAGATGTCTTCTATTAAAGAAAAATTTAATCAAATTTCTCCTAGTGAGTTTTTTTATAGTAATCGTGATTTAGCTGGATTTAGTAACCCTACACGCTCTCTCTATACTGCTGTTAGGGAATTTGTAGAAAATTCCTTAGATGCATGTGATCAAAAAGGAATTCTTCCAGATGTTCATTTAACAATTAAAGCAGTTGAGCCTGAAAAACCGGATCCTAAACCCTATGTTCTGACTGTAAAAGATAATGGCCCTGGAATGGATGCAGAACATATTCCACGTGCATTTGGAACTGTACTTTACGGTTCTAAATTTGGACTCAAACAAGCAAGAGGTGTTTTTGGTATTGGTGCAACAATGGCAATTCTTTATGGGCAAATTACGACAAACAAACCTGTTATAGTAAAGAGTTGTGCAAATGGAGCAACACAAAATCAATTTGAAATATTACTTGATATCCAAAAAAATAAACCTGTAATTGTAAAACATACTACAAAAGAGGTTTCAAAAAAAGGATTATCTGTGAGTATTTGCTTGGAAGGCGATTATTCGAAAGCAGGTAATAAAATTCGTGATTATGTTTATGAAACATCTTTGATCACTCCCTATGCATCAATTACTTTTGATGATCCTAAGGGACAAAAATTTACCCATACGAGATTTGTAAAAGATATGCCTCCTCCTCCAACAATAATTAGACCACATCCACACGGTATTGATGTTGAACGTATACGAAGAATGATTGTTGAATCACAATTTGAAATCCCAACTATTGATGATGCAATGATTGAAAAAGTTAGAAAAGATTTGGGATTGTCAAAGAAACATCTTAGTTTCACTGCAATTATGGATAAAGCAAAGAAAAAATGGAAAACGCTTTCACGTCAAGTTAGAGTAGTAATTGCATTAATGTCATTTTTAAAAATGGATTTTGAAAAATTAAATAAAATTAAAATTGAAGATCTTGATATTCCTAATAAAAAATTATTTTATTGGGATTTTGGAGATTCGCAATCAAAGTCAGTTGATATGGATCCTGAAAGTCAATATTATAAACAATTGACAAATACTGTTCAAGGAGAACCATTAACTACCTTTTTGACTAAAAGATTTCAGCGTGTAGGCCCTACTACCGCAGTAAAATTTGCAGAATTTGCAAAATTTAAACCTGAAAAAAGAATGGGAACTTTAACTAATCAAGAACTAGTTCAACTCAGTGATTCACTTCAAAAATTTGATGATTTTATGGCACCTGATTCAAGTTGTCTTGCTCCATTAGGTGAAGAACCTTTAGAAAAAGGAATAAAGAAATTTTTTAATCCTGATTTTACTGCTGTAGTTCAACGTCAAGCTTCTGCTTATTCTGGATTTCCATTCATTATTGAAATGGGAATTGCTTATGGAGGTGATATTAAAATAGGTGGCCCTCATGTTTATCGATATGCCAATAGAATACCGTTACTCTATGATGAAGGAAGTGATGTGGTTCTCAAAGTAGTTAATGACACTGATTGGGGAAGATACAAAGTAAAAGGTGATCCACCATTCATTATTGTATCTCATATTTGTTCTACTAGAATACCATACAAAACTGCAGGTAAAGAAAATGTTGCTGATAGACAAGAAATTGAGCGGGAATTAAGGTTAGGATTGCAATTTTTATCCAGAAAATTAGCAGCATACATGTCAAAAAGAGGTCAAGCCGATATGGCAAAAAAACGTGCAAACCTCTATGCAAAATATCTTCCATTGATTGCAGAATTTTGTACCGAACTTGCAGGAAAGAAAAAAGCACCTAATTATCAGAAAATATTGGATGAAAATGCAGTTGAATCTAAAAAACCAATAGAGGAGGAAAAAGAAATTGAAAACAAGTAAAAAAGAACAAACCAAAATTAAAGATCGAAGTAAAAAAGCTGATGAGAAACAAAAAAACATTCTTGAGATGCTCAAAAGTCATGGTGCTACAATTTATGATGATTTAGATAGTGGCCAATTCCCAAAATTTTCTATACCTAGTAGATCAGTAAGTAATATCGTTTATGATAAAAAACTTAGACAGTATATTTTAGGAAATAATGCAGCTGTAAGAAGTTCGAGAAATTCTGCACAATTAAGATCATTTACACAATTAATGTGGTTAGCATTTTTCGCAAATAGATTAACACATGAAAAAAAATCTTCTACTTTAAGAGATGTTTATTACTCATCTCAAGCTTTCGCTATTGAATTTGAAGATCAATCTGAATCTGATAATATTATTGTAGATTTAGAAGCTGTAACTTCTAAACCTAGAGAAGATTTTCATATCTTTCCTGAAGAGAGAAGTTCTATTTTTGGTGATTTGAATATAGAGTACACTATTCCAGGCTATGAGGGCAAAACTATGAATTTGTCTAATCACCCTGATGGATATTCTATTGGACCTAGTTTAACTACTGCTGAGCTAGTTGATACTAGTGCAGAAATTGTTATTGCAATTGAAAAAGGTGGTCTTTTTACAAGATTTGTTGAAGAACAGATTGATAAAAAATTCAAATCTATTATTATCAATACTGGTGGACAAGCTCCACGTTCAACTAGAACATTGCTAAAAAGACTTCATGATGAAATGAAATTACCTGTAATTGTTCTAACTGATGGTGATGTGTATGGAGAACATATTGCAATGGTTATAAAATCTGGTTCTGCAAATGCTGCACACCTCAGAGAATTGACTGTCCCTGATGCAAAATGGGTTGGTGTTTGGGCTACTGATATTGAAAAATACAAACTACCTACAATCCCGATGACTGAATCTGATATTAAACGATGTTATGATTTACAAAAAGATCCTAGATATCAAGATGGGATTTGGAAAAAAGAATTAGATGTATTTTTGAGATTAAAAAGAAAAGCAGAGTTGGAGGCCTTCTCAAAGTACGGTCTTACCAATATCACTGACAAATACTTGCCACAAAAATTAGAATTAGCAAAAAGCCTTTGATTATTTTATTCTAAGTGTTAATACGCCATTTCTGTACTTGAAATCAAATATTTGCATATCATTTGCACCTTCTATTGGGACCTCTTTTGAGAACCCACCAGTACCGCGTATGTATAACATTCCATCTACTAGTCTTACTGCAATTTTATCTTCTGGACCTGGTACTTCTGCAACAAATACAAATTCCCCTTCACCTTTTATCAAATCATATACCCAGTTCTTTGTTTCTTGTTCTCTTGCTTGTGTGTATAGTGGCTTTTGATCTTTTGTCATTTTCTTTAATACCTTAACCCAGTAAAGCATTGTTACTGCTGCTGCACCAATTAAAATAAAACTAACAAAACCAGAATCTGCTCTTTGTGTCATGATGTAGATTATACCTAAAAATAAAATAACGATTATTGGTATTACAAAATTTAATGACTGTTCATTTGAATATGTGCCCTTATAACTTGCCAAACAGTTCAAATTTAGATTTGCCAAATATAAAGTATCTTTGGTTTTTATTACCATTTTTTAAAATTTGATTATTGTCTGATGATAAAAAATCAGTAAAACTAACAAAACAAGAAATTATGCTTAGAGGCACTGTTATTTCTGTAATTATTACCGTTCCTTCTCTTATTGTATTTGTTCTTGCTTGGATTTTATTTGATGATTTGGTACTGGGGGCAATTTTAGGTGCAGTCGTTCATTTTATTTCAATGGGATTTTCTCTTAAAATCTCTAAAAAATTATTGGTTAAAAAATAACTGTATAAATCATTTATTTTATTGTCTTTTATTTTAAATATGATGGATTCATCTAAAATTGAAAATGATTTAGTATCTGAAATAGAATTGGATCCTATTCAAGCTAAAGTGTATTTACTTGTCACCTGTTATGGAAAAATGTCTTCTGTTACAATTGCTGAAAAATTAAAAATTTCTTTAGATTCTGCTCAAAAATCTGCTATGGATCTGATGACCTTAGGTGCATTCATAGATATTTCTAAAACTGAATTTGAAGCAATGCATCCAAGATTTACCGCTGTTAATATGTATAGAAGAATGTGTGAACGGAAAAACATTGAATTTAAACGAAACAAAATTGTTGATAATATAGGGGTAATCTTAGAACAATTCTATGACGATGCAAGAACTAAATAATACTAATGATGGGTGAACGACATATTGAGCATTGACACTGAAACTTGTAAGCATCAACCTGTTTACTATGGTGTAGTAAACATCAACATAGATGAACGAACTATTGGTTCTGTTGATGTTTGGAGATGTGGAGTATGTAAGAAACGATTCTGTGAGGAAAAACAACTAGGAATTGAAGAATTAGCTGATCTTGTTGGCATGCCAAAAATTGATCCTGATTCAAAATGGGGAGTGACTGTTTGTAAATTACAACAAGGCAAGTACAAATGGAAATTAGTAAAACTAAAAGAAAATGGTGAAATCAAACATGAATGTTTAGATGAAAAAATAATTCCACTTAAAGTTCAAGATTACAAAGTTGAAGATGATAAACATTGGAGTTTCTTAGTTGATGATAATGTTAACAAAGCTGTAGAAATTTAATTTTTAATATGGATCTCAAAGTTCACATTAATAATATTCATGGTAGTCAAATGGTTGCCAAGATTACTGGTAATTTTATTTTGGATGGTAACGAATTTCGTTTTACTGCAATTGCATTTGGTAGAATAGGCGGACAAAATATTGGTGCAAAACTTTCTCAAACCACAGAAAAAGAATTAGAAAAACTAGGATATGATGTAGAAGAAGTTATTTTATTACTTCAAAGAAATTTACTTCAAGGTGATTTGACCTTACCCGAAGGACTCAAAAAAGAATCCTTTATTGATGATTAGAATTCTGCTTCTTCTAATGCTTTAGCACATGAACAGCTTCTAGTTTTAGGAATTTTATCTATCAATTCTGTTAATATTGCCTTTGTTTTTTCTACATTTTTTGAGAGTGTTTCAAGTACTTCTTTGGCTGTTACTGGCTTTTCAGCCCAAACATCATAATCAGTAACTGTAGAAATTGATGCATAACACATTTGTGCTTCTCTTGCTAATTGACATTCTGGGACAAGTGTCATTCCGATAATATCCGCACCGGTTGTTCTATAGAATTTTGATTCTGCTTTTGTTGAAAATCGTGGACCTTCAATACAAACATATGTACAATCTTTATGTATTTTTATTCCTTGATTTTTTGTCACATCAAGAATTGATGATTGTAATTCTGGACAAAAAGGATCAGCTACTGAGATGTGTATTGCTCTACCTTCTTCTGAAAATGAACCTTCTCTTGATTTTGTAAAATCTAAAAATTGTGTAGGTAATACAAAATATCCCGGAGACAATTCTTCTTTCAAACTACCCACTGCTGATGGTGCTATTATTCTAGTTATTCCTAATTCTTTGAATGCCCAAATGTTTGCTTTGAAATTAATCCGATGTGGTGGAATTGTGTGTTTTTTTCCGTGTCTTGGAAGAAATGCAATTTTTCTTCCATTGAATGTACCTACTGTTATTGTATCTGAAGGCTTTCCATATGGTGTGTCTATATCAATTTCTTGTGCATCTTCTAATAGTCCTGAATCATAAATTCCAGTACCTCCAAAGATTCCTATCTCTACATCTTTTTCCATTAATATTTCACCAATGATTTACAATTGTATCTGCTAATTCCTTTGATGCCATTTAGATCTACTAATTCAATTATGAATGCAAATCCTGAAATCCTTCCACCTACTTTTTCAATCAATTTTGCTGCTGCTTTGGCTGTTCCACCTGTTGCAAGCAGGTCGTCACAAATGAGTATCTTTTCTCCTTCTTTTATGATGTCCTTTTGAATTTCTATAGTGTCTTTTCCATATTCTATGGTGTATGATAATTTTGTAGTTTTACCAGGTAATTTTCCTGATTTTCTAATCATTACCATTCCTTTGTTATATCTTGAGGCTAGAATTGATGCTAAAATGAATCCTCTTGATTCAATTCCTGCAAATACATCTACATCTTTTGGATGAAAATATTTTGAGAATTCATCTGCAATAAATGATAACGCTGATGGATCTTTTAAAACTGGACTAAAATCTCTAAATAATATTCCTTTTTTTGGAAAATTTGGGCATTCTGAAATTTTTTCTTTTAAATTCACATTTCTTCTATTGGATTGGTAAAATAAAATTGTTTGAAATTATAGTATTTTGAAAATTATGTCTCTGTTTAACCTGTATGTGTTATAGTGATGGTAAATGATCTTGAGCTTGTATTTCCTGCTGTATCTGTTGCATCACATGTTACAATTGTCTCTCCGACAGGAAAATCAACTCCAGAATTATGTGAACATATGGGTGATATGATTTTATCTTTGTTGTCAGTAGCTGAAACTGAGAACGTTACTGGTGCTGGACTGTTGTCTGTAACTTGAACTGTTATGTCTGCTGGAATTGCAATTACAGGTGGTTCTGTGTCTGGAACTTCTATTGATGCCCCTGATGTTATGCTATTGTCTTCCTCTAATGTAAACTCAATTTCTGCAACTTCAAATGCATCTTCTGCTTTAATCGTATATGTCCCTGGTTCTGTATCTCTAGGCATTATCCATGGTTGGATTATTTTCCCTTCTTGTGATGCTGGAAATGATGAATTGTAAATTATTTCTTCGTCTTCTGCTGTTATTGCAATCTCAACTGTTTGACTAGCTCCTCTTACATTAATTATGATTGTTTGTCCAACTCCTGGCACTTCAATTCCTTCATCCACGAATACTTGCATTTCTTCATGTAGTGTTGCTAAAACTTCAATCCTCTCAGTATCAAAGTTTGATCCGCTTTGGGCTTTGATTTCCCATATTCCATCTTTTCCATTCGTTGGTATTCTGAAAGAACTCTCTGTAATTTTTTCATTTTTATCTGAAAATGTTTCTTTATTTTTGATCTCTTTTCCATCTGGATCTGTCAAACTAATATTTATTAGAACATTTGAAGATTCTGTTTTACCTAGAATCAAAACAGAATCTCCTGGAAGATAATTTGTTTTTGTAGTGTTGATTTCTATTTTCCCTGACCCTGTTTGTAGTCCTACTGTAAATTTCTTTGTACTTTGTGCGTTACCCTTACTGATAACTGCTGTATATACGCCAGATTTATAGTCTTTTAAATCAAGTTCATATGTTCCTGTCCCATCTGGTTGTAATGTTATTGATATTGCATCTCCTATGGGGTTGTCTGATGGGTTGATTATTAATAAATTGATTATCTCTGATGCTTTTCCTGTTAGTGATATGTGTGCTATGTCTCCTGTTTTGTAGTTTAATTGATCAAATTCTAAAATAACCGGAATTGCAGGTAATTGTCCCACTCCTGCAAAAATAAATTCTTTATCTTTTTCTTGTGTTGCAATTACCGTGTATGTTCCTTTAATTGCTGATGGTTCTGTTTTATACTCAAATTCAACAAATCCTGTTCCGCCAACTTTCAAAATGTCTGAAAAAATTTCTTTTCCTATTGGATCTTCTAAAACAATTTCTATTGATTTGTTTGGTGATGCGGTCCCTTCAAATTTCATTATTTCTCCTTGATCAAATTTTAATTTAATTGGCACAATTGTGATTATTTTATCTGATTCTACTGTCAAGTATTGTAGTTTACTATCTCTCCCATCTGTAATTGTTGCACTATATTTTCCAAACGGCGTGTCTAATGGTATAATTATTGGATCTTCTATTTTCCAATTGCCTAGACTATCTATTTCGGTTGTTCTGGTGTTGATGATTTCTCCTTCTTCGTTTGTTACTGTTGATGTAACTGCACCATTTGGTTCACCCGTTCCAAATATTTCTAAAAAGTCCCCTCTGTGAATTACATCTGGTAATCCTTGGATTGTAAGTGGAATGTTTGCTGTTGTTAAAATTCTATCATCTGTTTCTTCTATTCTTATGCTGACTAGTTTTTCTTTACCTTCTTTATCCTTCACTTTGAAATCTACTCTATCGGGTTGTTGATTATCGGGAATTTTCATTGTTGTCATAAAATGACCATTATCATCAGTTACAAAACTGCCAAGTTTTTCTGTGTTAATATAGAAATCAAATTCCTGAGACTGCCCAAATTTTTCTCCGGTTACTCTGATTTCTGAACCTACAGTTGGTTTTGTTGGAATTATTTTAAATATTGATTCTGAAGTTATACTTGGAATTATTTCATCTTGTTTAGTATCTGGTTCATCTTGTTTAGTATCTGGTTCATCTTGTTTAGTATCTGGTTCATCTTGTTTAGTATCTGTAATTGGAGTCACTGGAGGTAATTCATTTGGCAATACTTTTCCTGTACTGATTTGGTTATCTGCTTTATCTAGTATTTTCCAATTGATTCCTGTAGTTACTTTGTCTGTTCTAACTCCAAACTTCACTGATTCTCCAGATTTGATTGTTTCAGATGATGTGAAAATTATTACTCCTTGATGTGTTTTCTCTCCCTTCCATTCTTTTTCTGTTTTAAAAGATTTGAAACTAAAATCACTTCCAAGCCAAATTCTAATTGTTTTAATTTCTTCATTTGACTCATTTGTTATGGTCATAATTGTTGTTTCTTCTAATGCTACACTTTTCACATTAATTTTATCTGCATGTGCATCTGATGGAATTGAAATTATTACTATAGACAATAATAATATCATTGAAAGGAAAATTCCTCTCATCGAGGATCTATTCATATTTTTCAAATCCTTCATCTCTCACTTAAACCTTAAAAAAATTCTCCCACTTTTCTATTTCTAAGTTCAGTATTTTTCATGAGAAAACTTCTTAAACCTTCGCTTTTTGAAATTTATCCAAGTCTGGCCTTGTCACTTTATTTTGATACTGTCTTATTCTTTCTGCAATTAATCTGTATAATGATCTAAACTGATCTTTTGTTTTATCTGATAAGAAACCTGCTTCCTCTAAAGTAATTTTTTCACATATGTATCTGGTAATTTCTTCGTTATCAAATTCTCCCCAATCATCTTCTCTGTGTCCTTGCCATGTGTTTCTTAATTTATCCAAAATCCCTTTACTTTCTTTTGATTCAATACTTTGTGATGTCAAGTTTGAATATCCTTCTTGTCTTAATTTTATTTCATAAGTTTGATTTACTGCATGTAGATAATCTTCTTCTACTATGTAGTCCTCAATTGATTCTAGCTTTTTACCTTCTCTTTCAAATACAATAGTTTGTATTGCTGAGAATTCATTTGAAATTAATTGAGCAGAAATTTGTTTAGATTCTTCTGTATTATCTAATAAAACAAATGTTTTGTAGCCATGATTTCTATAAAATATCGCTAAAGGCAGAACTGAGTTTTTGTTGTATGCAGCAATAACATTAAGTGGATTCATTGAAATATTTGGGTCTTGTAAGAATTTATCAAAAGCATTAAGATACATCGCATCTGACATTGTTTCTACAATAATTACTGGTCTGGAATTTGTACCTATTTCTCTATCTACAATTGATTCTACTTGTCCTCTTGATAATCCATACAAAATAGGTGTTAATGTTTTGTCATCTGCATTCCAATAATCATAAAATATTCTACTAAGGTGTTTTCTCTTGTCTAATTCTACAACAAGTAAGTTGCCTGGTGTGTAGTCAAATATCATAAATGGCGAGTGTGTTGCATACAAAACTTGATTTGATCCTGCTAGGTTTTTTAGCAAATCAGAAATTCCCATTTGTTGTGTGGGATGAAGATTTCTTGCTGGTTCATCTAGTAGCAGTATTGCTTCTTTTAATTCTGCTCTTTGTGTTTCAGCTGCAAAATTTACAATAAATGAAAATGTCCATTTGAATCCTTCTGCTCTTCTGTTTAACAACCCCGTGTTTGTAATTGTTCCATCTTTGTGTACATCTGAAATGACAACGCTCATTATGTTTCCTGGATTATATCTTAAATCAACATGTATTGGATCTCCTTTCCATGCTGGATTTAGTTTACTAGTTAATCTGTTACTTGCTGCGTTAAGTAATTTAATACATTTTGACGGACTACTTTTTACTTCATCTAATTCTTTCATGTCTAATTCAGCTAGATAAAATAAATTTCTTACAGTTTCTGCCTTGTCAAACTCTTCGATAAATTCAATTGAATCTTTTCTTTCCTCTTTTTCTTCTCTGAGATATTCATTAAGATTTATGTTTCCGTAGATTTTCTTATAATCTGAAAAGTATACAAATCTTGGATGTAATTCTGCTTCAATAAAATTTTGTAATGCTGTTTTTTCACTTTCCCCACTTAGGAGATTTGAAAATTGATTTTCTGGACTTTCATAAATTTTCTCCCATTCTTCTATGATCTTTGGCTCTTGAATTGCTATGACGTGAAATTGATTACTAAATTCTGCCATTCCACTATCAAACATTTCTTGATTTCTTGGAACTTCTTCTTCAAAGAATTTTGTATTAATCTGTATTCTGAGATGGTTTGGAATTGTATCTAAAAATTCTAAAATCTGCTTTGAGAAATTTTCCCATGAATTGAGTTCTTTACTCTCATCTTCACTTAATTGAATATCTTCAAATTCGTATTGAACTTTAGATTTTTGATTTGTTCGAAACAGTTTAATTTTTTTAAAATCTGGTATTCCTGAAAATCTTTCTTTTATCATACTGATTTCATGTTGATTTAATTCAAATTCTCCTTCTGCTAGTCTGATTTCTTGTTTTAATTCCTCATTCATTTCGTCACAAAGATCTAATTCTGAAACTTCTTCATCTTTGTTCAATAATGTCAATGCTTGAAGAATTGTAGTTTTCCCACTTTCATTTCTTCCTACAAATGCTGCTAAATCCCCCACTGTAATTTCTCCAGAGTCATGAATACAACGATATGCTCTAGCTCTGAATTTTCTAAGTCGCATCTAGCGATATTTAGTCGGCTACGATTTAACTCATTCGTCAAATTGATCTCAAAGTTTCAAATTTTGCTAAATAGATATAAGGGAATTATAGATTTTAAAACAAAATGGTGACTAGACGAGTTTTTATTATATTTGTGTTGCCTGTAGTTTTTTCATTGATATTTGGTTCTACTGTAATGGTTGGAATTCTACAAGGATCAGATGAAACCGTAGAATCTGTGTCTACTCATGTTGATTCTATTGAAATCATTGGGCTATCTTCTCAATATTCTACCTCTGAGCCTGTAAAAATCCAAGTTAAAGTTAATGATTCTTCCTTTGAATGTGGAGATCTTTATGTCACTATATACTCCTCTGGAAATAATGAAGTGATAACTCAAGGTGGATTCTTTGAGCAATGCTTTGCAAGTGGCAGTATGCTCATTCCTGTTGGGGATGAATTCTCTAAAGTTATTGATGTCCCTGGTTCTTATGAAATAGTGGCAGATATGATTTCAAAACAACTAAAGAACACATCTACTAGAGGAGTATTTACTGTTAAATAGGAATGAATTATTGAATGATAAATAAGACACTAAATTTAAAAAATGTGATGATTTGATGGCAAAGAAAAAAGATACTCTAATTGATGAAGCAGAAAAAATCAAGGCTGAACTAGGTGAATTAAAAAAGAAAAAAAAGATCCTTGATTCTTCTGCAAAGAAAACGGCAAAAAAAGCTGAAGCAAAACCTGCAAAGAAAACGGCAAAAAAAGCTGAAGCAAAACCTGCAAAGAAAACGGCAAAAAAAGCTGAAGCAAAACCTGCAAAGAAAACGGCAAAAAAAGCTGAAGCAAAACCTGCAAAGAAAACGGCAAAAAAAGCTGAAGCAAAACCTGCAAAGAAAACGGCAAAAAAAGCTGAAGCAAAACCTGCAAAGAAAACGGCAAAAAAAGCTGAAGCAAAACCTGCAAAGAAAACGGCAAAAAAAGCTGAAGCAAAACCTGCAAAGAAAACGGCAAAAAAAGCTGAAGCAAAACCTGCAAAGAAAACGGCAAAAAAAGCTGAAGCAAAACCTGCAAAGAAAACGGCAAAAAAAGCTGAAGCAAAACCTGCAAAGAAAACGGCAAAAAAAGCTGAAGCAAAACCTGCAAAGAAAAAAAAATTAACTAAAAAAGAATTAGAAGAAGCAAAAAAGGAAGCTGAAAAAACTTTAGAAGAAGAATTAGAAGAACAACTCTCTGAAGAAGAAATTGAAAATTTCCAAATTGAAAAAGTCGATATGGAACGTCTTACAAATAGGGTTTATGATATCTTAGCTGAACGTGAGTCTGATGGAATGTTCCAAAGTGAATTGTGGAAAAAACTCAAACTTACAAGTCGTGATGGTTCTCGTTTGGCATTAAAATTAGAAAGAATGGGAACAATCACTAGAGAAAAAATTCTTGAAAAAGGGCGTTGGACTTATAAGTTAATTATTAAAAAAACTCCAATCAGTACTCAATCAATTGAAAATTCACCTTGTTTGGTTTGTCCTGTTGAACAAAAATGCTCTCTTGAAGGTGAAATCAGTCCCAGAAACTGTCAACTCATTGAAGATTGGGTATTAGCTGAAATGAAAAAACCTTCGAAGTCTAAATGAAGCTTATAGATGCACGCAAAGATCATTATCGAAAATTAGCACATGAGCAAGGTTTTCGAAGTAGAGCTGCTTACAAACTAAAAGAACTAAACCAGTCTTATCGTATTATTGGTCCTGGATTTCATGTCCTTGATTTGGGATGTGCTCCTGGTGGTTGGACTCAGGTGGCAGTGAAATTGGCTGGTAATCAAGGTAAAGTTATGGGTATTGATTTGTCATATGTTGAAGAGATACCTGGTGCTTACATTATTCGGGAAAATATTGAAGATGAACATGTAATTGATGAAATCATGTCTTATTTTGACCGTAAGGCCAATGCTGTTATTTGCGATCTTTCTCCTAAAGTTAGTGGAAATTGGTCAGTTGATCATGCTAAACAAATTTCATTAAATTATGATTGCACTAAGATCATGGACAAGGTTTTAGCACATAAAGGAAATGCTGTCTTCAAAGTTTTTGATGGTGAATATTCTATGGAATTCAAAGATTACATAAAGAAAAAATTTGCCAGAATTAATCTTACCAAACCAAAAGCTAGTAGAAAACAAAGTAGTGAATTATACTATGTTTGTTTAGGTTTTATTGGATAGTCTGAAATATTTCAATTATTTCATTTATTTTTGCATTTGTTCTAAATCCTGTTGGATTAAATGCTGTAGGACTAGCCGAAAAATTATTTTTTTGTAAACTTGATATTGCATCTTCTAATTTTGGAGGCGATGCTTTCATTTTTGATGCAATTTCATCTATTGTAAAATATGTTCCCGGCATTTCTGATTCTTTAAGACATTTTTCAAGTGTTTTCTGACAATTTTTATCTACTTCTAGATTTGGAATTTCTAATAACATGTTTTCCACAAATTCTTTATCGAAAATTTTTCCAATCCATAATGGTCCTGCAACCCTAATCTTTAATCCACATAATTCACATTTTTGTTCCTGTTCTAATGTTATTTTTCTATGTCCACAATTTTTACAATGTAGAATGTATCCGACACTTTCTTGTTGATCTGGCCTGTTTAGAATTTTCACATATGTTCTATAGTAATGCATTTCACTTTCAACAAACATTGGAATCATTTCAACCCCTAATCTTGCAGCAATTATTCTAAGACAACCTAAAACTAATCTTATTGCCATCTCATTACCATACTCTACTCTTACTGGAATTCCTCCGTATTTTCTCTTACATGCATCTTGAAAGAGTCCGTTTAACACCTGTAGATCTGTTGCTGCTGCTGACAAAATTCCTCCATGCATGGTTGCTCTAATCCCACAATCAAAAAATGCTGCAGGTGAACCAAATGGGTCTATATCTACAATTGAGCCTCTGCACCCTTTTTTTGAATAATTACTGAAAAATCTGCATAATTCTTGTTCGGAGAATTCAACGTTGTCTATATTATTCATTTTTGCTGAATATTCTGCCATTTTTAATGCAGTTGGATTTAGATCATTGATTACTAAATTTTCTATTTCTAACTCATTTGCTACTCTTAACCCTCTTGCTCCAATTCCTGCTAATCCTTCTAAGAATATTTTTGGTCCTTTGAATTTTTTTAAAAATGCTGCATATGCAATTACTGAAAAATCTCTATTCACTCTTGCTTTCGGATTAAAAAATGCTGGTTTTTTTGGTGGAACTTTATCTGTTATTGATTTTTTTGGTACTAATAATTTTGTCTTGCCCTCAATAACTTCTTCAAAAGTTTCATCTGGAATTTCCAATGTTTTTTCTAAACGTATAACGGTTTAATACTTGTGCTTTACGACAAAATTTGTGCAAATTTGTGGAATTGATGATGCTGGACGTGGCTCCATGTTGGGTCCTTTAGTTATAGCTGGTGTTTCTTTAGAGAAAAAAAATTTAAAAAAACTTTCTGCATTAGGTGTAAAAGATTCAAAAAAACTTTCCTCAAAATCCCGTGAACAACTTTACAAAAAAATCATAACCATTGTTGATGATTATTATGTTGCAAAAATTCCTCCACGTTCTATTGATGCAAATGTTAGGAAGCATTGTCTTAATGGATTAGAGGCAAAATACATGGCAAAAGTTGTATCTAAACTAAATCCTGATGTGTCATATGTTGATTCATGTGATGTTAGCCCAACTAGATTTGGTAAAGAAATATCTGCACTATCTGACAATCACAAAATTAAATCATATCATTATGCTGATAGTAGATTTGTGGTAGTTTCAGCTGCATCTATTCTTGCAAAAGTAACTAGAGATAAAACCATTCAAAAATTGCGCAAACTTCACAATTTGGGTAGTGGGTATCCTTCTGATTCAATAACTGTAAAATTTGTTACTAAATATTACAAAACTAATCATATCATGCCTAATTTTGTGCGTAAAAGCTGGAAACCAGTTCAGCGAATAATTACAAACAACTAACTTTGATATCTTGCAATTACCATTGCATGGTCTTTGTCATATGGGTGTAAATCAATTACCTGTAAAATTTCAAATTCATCTTTTAATTTTTCTACTTCCTCTTCTACAATTCTTTTTGGAGGTTTTGTAACATCTATACTTCTTGTTTTGATAACTAAAAAGAAATAACCATCATTTTTTAAAAATTGATTACAATTATCTATTGCAATCTTTGTTTGATCTGGTTGTGCTATATCCACATAAACAACATCTACTTTTCCAAATACTGAAAAATATTCTTTTGGCTTTCTTGCATCTTGTAATATTGGAATGATGTTTGTTCTGTATGCTGCTACCCTATCTAGAAAATCTCTTGCAACCCTACTTGCATGTTCAATTCCAAAAATTATTCCTGTTGATCCTACAATATCAGAAATATGACTGACAGTAGTTCCAGTTGATGCTCCTAAATACAAAACCTTGGTTTTATTTTCAAATGGGAAATATTCTAATTCGTTCATTATTGATGCTGCTAATTTACTTCTAAATGGATCCCATAATCTGTATTCTATTCCTTTTTTGATAATTAATTTTTCTTTGTATACTTGATTTCCAGGAACTAAATTTTCAGTAGCTATTTTTTTCTGCCCTTCTGATTTGATCCAAAAAAATGATTGATTATCTTCTTCCAAATTTTTTTCTCTTCTTATTTGAATGTGATCTTTCTCTATCTTCTCCACCTTCTCTTCTTCCTCTAAAGTCTCCACCTTCTCTCCTTCTATCTCCACCTTCTCTCCTTCTATCTCCACCTTCTCTCCTTCTATCTCCACCTTCTCTCCTTCTATCTCCACCTTCTCTCCTTCTATCTCCACCTTCTCTCCTTCTATCTCCACCTTCTCTCCTTCTATCTCCACCTTCTCTTCTTCCTCTAAAGTCTCCACCTTCTCTTCTGAAGGATTGAGGCGTTCTGATGTCTTTTTCAGTAGGGTTTTCATACTTTTTACCAATTTCATCTACTCTGACATTGAGTTTTTCCAGTAAAGTTTGGTTTAGTCCTTCACCATACACATCTACTCTTGCAGCAATTACTGCTTTAGCAGCAATTGCACGTGCAATTTTTCCTCTTTGCCATCTTGGAGCGGCGTGAACCATGGCATGTTGAAATAAAAAACCATGTTTTGGTGGTTGAGATCCTGTCTTTAATGACCTGAATAATGCTTTTTCAGCACCTAAAACTTGAATTGTGCTAGCTGGAAGTGATGCTAATCTTTTGAGACTTCCTGCTCTTCCTAAAATTCTTGCACCTACTGCAGTTCCAAGTATTGCTGAAAGATTTGGAGCAATTGTTTCCATTTCTGATTCTACATGTTCTTCTAATTTTTTGCGTAATTCATGAAAATCTAAAATTTGTTTTGCAATTGATTGTACTATTGTTAAATTAACATCTGAAATCTCTCCTCCTCTACTTTTTGATGAAATTAGTGATAACACCTCTACTTTTGATTCTGGAAAACCTGCCTCTTCAAAAATTTGTTTTGTTAATGATTCTCGTTTACCTGCTATTACAATTTGTGCATATCCATTAATGCTATCAATTATGTTGTCCAGTTCTGGAAAGTGTAATCCGTACCATTCTCTTAATCTTGAACTTGATGCGTTTGCTATTTTGTCAATTTCATCTAATGAATTAATTGCTTGAATAATATGAAGATCTGGACTCTCTGATACTTCGGTAACTTTAGATGATGATAACCCTAACGCAAATTCTCTGAGCTTTCCTAATGTGTCTTGAAGATTACTGGCAAATCCTGAATCAACTATGATTTGTGGTTTTGTTGCTTGTATTTTTTCTAATTCTTCAACTTCCATAATTTGACAATCAATAGAACTTTTCTTCAAAATTACTAATAATGACTCATCACTTACTGCAACTCCTCTTTGAATTGACATCAAATAATTTATGAGCTCATTTAATTTTGATTCTTTATTTTTCACTAGCAGATATTCTTTAACATTATTTGAGAATGGAAATGCCTTTTCAAGTTTTTCTTCATTGAAAACTGAAATCCCCAATTCTGTTAAAATTACAGAATACATGACTAGTTCACTCTAAGTCACCTTAAAAAATGTACTAGACATACAAATCAACTGTTATATTCGAAACTAGAATAATCAATCAAAGTGGAGCCCAATCTTACAACTTCAATAGGCCCAATTCAGTTAGATAGGCCTGTAATGTTGGCATCTGGAATTTTAGGCATATCTTTAGATGTCTTTAATAGATTACATCGTTCTGGTGCAGGTGCTGTTGTTACAAAATCTCTTAGTACTGCCCCTTGGGAAGGATATTCAAATCCAACTATCTTTAGTGTAAAAGGTGGCGGGTGGATAAACGCTGTAGGTCTTTCAAATCCTGGAACCGCAAATTTTGCCAAAATGATTGAACCCAATCAAGATGTTCCAATAGTTGTAAGTTTAGTGGGATCTGTACCTGAAGATTTTGAAACAATGATTAAAGAATTTGAAAATTGTAAAGTCAAAGCATATGAATTGAATTTGTCTTGCCCTCATGTTGCCAAAGTTGGTTTGGAGGTTGGTGATGATCCTGGATTAGTTAAAGCAATTATATCTACTGTAAAAAATACTACAAATATACCTGTAATTGCCAAAGTCGGATTGGGGACTAGTAATTATCTCAACACTGTTAATGTTGCAATAGACTCCGGAATTGATGCAATTACTGCAATTAATACTGTTCGTGCTATGGCAATTGATGCTGAAATCCAACGACCGATTCTTAGTAATAAGTTTGGAGGATTATCTGGAACCCCAATTAAACCAATTGCATTAAGATGTGTTTATGAAATCTCTTCACAATATGATGTTCCAATAATTGGATGTGGTGGTATTTCTACTTGGGAAGATGCAGTTGAATTTTTCTTGGCAGGTGCATCTGCTGTTCAACTTGGTAGTGCAATAGGTGATAATTGGGTTGGAGTCTTTGATAATATCAACAAAGGAATTTTAGAATACATGGAAAGAAAAGGACATTCTACAATAAAGGAAATGACAGGTCTTGCAAAGAAATCTTAATTATCCAACAATTGTTACAATTGAAAAAATAATAGATGAAACACCTACCGTAAGAACTTTAATTTTTTCAGACGATGTGATGCCAAATGTTCTTCCTGGACAATTTGCCATGGTTTGGATTCCAGATGTTAATGAATTACCAATGAGTGTAATGATTTCAAAAGAATCTGGAAAAGCTGCTTTTACTGTTAGAAAACATGGGCCTTCATCTACTGGATTATTCAATGTTCCCGTTGGTGGGAAAATAGGAATTAGAGGTCCATATGGAAATTCATTTGATGTAAAAGAAGGAAAACTTTTGCTAGTTGGTGGTGGAACTGGTCTTGTTCCTATGATGCGATTGCTTACTACTGTAAAGTCCACTGATGATGTAACTGTACTAATGGGTGCAAAAACCAAGGATGAAGTGTTCTTTGAAGGCTTGGCAAATGATCTTTTAAAAAATAATCCTCACCGTGTAATTGTATCCACTGATGATGGCAGTTATGGTGAAAAAGGATTTGTTACTGATTTGGTTGAAAAATTAGTAAATGAAACACATTATGATGGTGTGTATGTATGTGGTCCTGAAGTTATGATGTACAAAACTGTTCAGTCTGCTCATTCAAGAAATATTTTTGTTCAAGCTAGTCTTGAGAGGATGATGAAATGCGGTGTCGGAATTTGTGGCAGCTGTTGTGTGGGTGAAGATTTGGCTTGTAGAGATGGAACTGTTTTTGATGGTGACCGTTTGTCTACAAATAAGGAATTTGGTCATTTACACAGAAATAAGGCTGGAATTTTAGAAAATTATTAAATTTGACTAGCAAGGTTTAAAGTAAATCAGAAAATTATTTTTGTGAAGGATATGGGTACACCTAAGATAGTCTTAACGGCTGATAGAACTTTGATGTCACCGTATAGGGGATTATCTCTTGCGACATTTTTTGGATGTGCTCCAGCACTTGATCCTAATCGAGATAAAAACAGCTTTTGGTATAAAATCCTTAAAAATCAAGTAACTCCTAAAGTTCTATTTGATTTCATTTGTAATTGGTCTCCTGATATTGACGGTGTGGCAAAATATGCTCCATATGGATTAAGGAAATTAGAGGCTGGTTTGTTACGTGATGGTTTTAGTAGAAAAGACGTTGTAATTGCTCATCCAAATCACATTGAAAAATTTATTGGTCCTGAAACTGAAGTTATTGGAACTTATGAAATGGATCCACTTGGAATGGGTCCAGTTACTATGACCTTTACTTATGGTAGAAAACAAACATCGTATGATGAATTTTACAATGCTGAATTACATAATAGAATTAAAGCTGCCAAAGCAAGAACTGGAAGTAAAGCTAAGGTAATTTCTGGCGCATCTGGAACTTGGCAATATAACTATGATCCTGCAAAAATTGAAGAGTTTGGAATTTATGCAATACTTGAAGGTGAACTTGGTGGTATTGCACCTGAAATTGATGGACATGCCGGACGATTCTTTAATTATTTGATTAATGGTGATTTTGAAAATATGGACCCTTTCAGAAAGAGAAGTGATTTCAAAGTTAACATTAAAGAATTTGAAAGAGAAGGCAAAAAAATTCATGGTAGATTTGTAAATTTCTGGGATAGACCAGAGTTAGAAGAAATCCCCGATATTGTTGAACCAAGTATGCATGGAATGGTTGAGGTCATGCGTGGTTGTGGTAGAGGATGTAAATTCTGTGATGTTACATTAAGATCATTAAGATACTATTCTCCAGAAAAAGTAAAAAAAGAAATCGAAGTTAACATAAAGAAAGGTGGTTCCAAATCTGCTTGGATTCACAGTGATGATATTTTCGTTTATGGAATGGATCCTAGAACTGCAAAAGGCATGGAACCAAATAGAGAAGCATTAGAGGAATTGTTCACTGCAATTATGTCTACTGGAGTAGAACACACAAACCCGACTCACGGTACATTGGCAGGTGCTATTGCTGATGAGAAATTGATTCCTAATCTATCTAGAATTATGAAAGCTGGTCCTGATAATATGATTGGTATTCAAGCTGGATTTGAAACTGGAAGTCTGAGATTAATTGGTAAATACGCTGATAGAAAACTTGCACCTTATGATCCCTCTGAATGGCACTGGGTTGTTAAAGAGGGTGTAAAAACTTTGAATAAAGATTATTGGATTCCTGCATTTACATTAATTATGGGTCTTGATAATGATGAAACTCCTGAGGATTCTTGGGAAACCATTCGATTACTCAGTGAATTAGAGCATGAACAACCTGATTCAATGTTTACTGCTACAGCTTTAACTTTTGTTCCAATTGGATTATTAGAAAAATCTGATTTCTTCCATATTGGAAATGAAATGACTCCTGCTCAATTAGGCGTTCTTTACAAGACATGGCAACACAATTTCAAATATGGTATTCAAAAATTCATGACAAAGACTGGTGCAAAAGGTCCTCAGAGATACTTTTTCAATGCTATAGCTAGATCTCTTGGTGGTGTACCTTTAGGTGCTATGGAGAAATATGCCCGTAGAAAGAGCAAGGAACATGAAAAAGTCATCGAGACTGTTAAGGCCAAGTACTGGTAGTGTCATCCAAATACATAAATTCACTAATTCTTCATCCAAATTATGGCAACACACGGTTCACTTACCAAAGCAGGTAAGGTAAGAGGGCAAACCCCTAAAGTTGAAGGGCGAAAGATTGTAGGTACTAGCTCTAGTGTTGCAAATAAGAGTAATTTCAAAAAACGATTTGTGTTAGGTAGATTCCCTGGTCAAAACAAACCTGGACAACGAAGAAAGAGACGTTAGTCATTTTCTGTTAAAATTTTATCGTTTTACGATCAATTTCTAAAACAATACCCTTATAAAGTACTGGTACCGTACTATACGGTATGGTAGAAGATTTAAGATTAGATAGTTTAGAGGGCGTAGGTCCTGTAACTACACGAAAATTATCCGATGCAGGTATCCACAACGTCATGGATCTCATCGTTAGAGGCCCTGTTGAAATTGCAGAAATAACTGGAATGGAAAAGGATACTGCTGAAAAAATTGTCAATAAAGCTCGTCAGCATTTAGTTGAAGGAGGATTAATTGCTAAAGATTTCATTAGTGCAAGTGAGATTTACAAACACAGGCAAAGTATTGGTAAAATCACAACTGGTACTAATTGTCTTGATACATTGTTTGGTGGTGGTATTGAAACCCAAGCTCTAACAGAAGTTTATGGTGAATTCGGTTGTGGTAAAACACAGTTTGCTCATACAATGTCTGTTATGGTTCAAAAATCCAAAGAAGAGGGAGGCCTTGAAGGCAGTGTATTGTACATTGATACTGAAAACACTTTCAGACCTGAAAGAATTGTGTCTATTGCACAAGCTCATGAAATGGATCCTGAAAAAGTCTTAGATAATATCATAGTTGCTCGTGCATACAACAGTGCACATCAGGTATTGATTCTTGAAGAAGCAGGTTCAATCATTGAAGAAAATAATGTAAAATTAATTGTTGCAGATTCTGCAGTTGGTTTGTTCCGTTCTGAATATCTCGGGCGAGGAACTCTTTCTGTTAGGCAACAGAAACTAAATCACTTTGTGCATCTCTTATCTAGAATTGCAGAAACATACAACTGTGCAGCAATTGCAACCAATCAAGTTATGGCATCACCTGATGTCTTCTTTGGAGATCCAACACGTCCAATTGGTGGAAATGTAGTTGCACATACTAGTACCTATAGAATCTACTTTAAGAAATCCGGTAAGAAACGAATTGCTAGAATGGTTGATAGTCCTCACCATCCTGAAGAAGAAGTAATCTTTGCTTTGGGTGAAGCAGGTGTCATTGATCTTGAAGAGGCTGAGAAAAAGGCCAAAAAAACTACTAAAAAAACAGCCGCTAAAAAAGCCAAAGTAGAAACACCTGAGGCAGAGGCTACAGTAGAAACACCTGAGGCAGAGGCTACAGTAGAAACACCTGAGGCAGAGGCTACAGTAGAAACACCTGAGGCAGAGGCTACAGTAGAAACACCTGAGGCAGAGGCTACAGTAGAAACACCTGAGGCAGAGGCTACAGTAGAAACACCTGCAAACACTGAATCTGATGATTCAGAACCAATAGAAGAGTAATCTTCTTTTTAATCCCTTTTTCTAATTTTTATTTTTCATTACTATTGATTAAATTATAATATCATTTCATAGTTTGTTACATTGTCTTGACTGATCTTTATCGTTTACTTCCAGAAGAGATGGAAAAATTGGTAATTGATATGGGATATCCTAGATACAGAGCAGATCAAATTTTACTTCCTCTTTATTACAAATTCCCTAAAGACCTTAATGATATACCACAACTTCCAAAAAAACTTAGAGAAGAATTAACTGAATCTGGATATAAAATTGGTTCTGCAAAAGAAACTCATCGTATTGTAAGTGATGATGGCGATACGACAAAATTATTGCTGAATCTTACAAATGACAGCTATGTTGAAACAGTTCTAATGCAATATGATCCGCCGAAAATTGGTGGCCATCCTAGATCCACAATTTGTGTTTCTACTCAAATTGGATGTGCAATGGGATGTGTATTTTGTGCAACTGGTCAGATGGGATTTGAAACAAATCTGAAAGCAGAACATATTGTATCTCAGGTAATTCATTTTGCTGAAATTTTACAACAACGAGGTGAGCATGTTACAAATTTAGTCTTTATGGGCATGGGGGAACCCATGGCTAATTATGATGAAATGATTAGAGCTGTAAAAATTCTAACTCATGATAGAGGATTTGGATTAGGACAACGACATATTACCATTTCCACTATTGGTATTAAATCTGGAATAGAACGCCTAGCTGAGGAAAATTTGCAAATTGGTCTTGCTATATCTCTTCATGCTCCAAATAATGAATTACGCAAAAAATTAGTTCCTACTGCAAGTACTAATTCTGTTGAAGATATTGTTGAATCTGGCAGAAATTATTTTAAAAAAACTGGACGTCGTGTGACATTTGAATACGCTCTTATGTCTGGAGTTAATGATTCTCCTGAAATTGCAACAGAGTTGGTCAAACTTTTGAAAGGTAATGGCTCTCATGTGAATTTAATTCCGATCAATCCTACTGCTGGTGATTTTAAACGTCCCTCAGAAGATAATGTTCTTAAATTTGAGCAAATTTTGTCTGATGCTGGTGTAAATTGCACTGTTCGTGTTGAAAAGGGAACTGAGATCTCAGCTGCTTGTGGTCAACTTCGAACTGATATTGTTGGCTGATTTTTCTAAAATATTGTTCTAAGTGTTAAATAGGGCTTTCATAAGATGTTTTCGCCATATTTATTTAATAGAATTATCATATTTACGCATGATCAGTCCCACATACAAGAAACTATCCAACGCGTGTGATGCGTTGGCACCAAGATTCAAACACATATTGCTTTTGGCACCGGATGACGAGAGCATATCATCTGTATCGCTTTTTGATAAAAATAAAAAAGAGCTGCTGCAGATTTACAAGAATGAAAAACATGCCAAAAACACAATCTCTCAAGCAATCAAACATGCTCGAGACTTGGGAATTCTTCAGAGATGTGATGACATATCAATCCCAGAATGGTTTAAGAGTCTTAGCACAGTATCGTATTGGCAATCTCAAATCCGTGGAAGCAAAATGAAGAACACGTCAAAAAATACTGTCAGTACAAAATCCCAATACCTGTATCATCTATGGAATTTCAACAAATGGCTATCAAAAAAAGCGTTTACAATCAACACGCTTCAAGGAACGCCGGAAAACACATTTGTTCAGAAAGCAGAAGAAAAGCAGTTCAAAAACATCGAGAATTTATTTGGAATGCTAGAACAGCCGTTTGCAGATCAAAAAAACATAACTCGGATAATAAAACAGTGCCTTTTAGATGGCATGCATGCAAAGAAAAAAGCATCGTATATTGCAGTGATCAAGAGTGCGATAGTATCGTATTTTGAGAAAAACGAGCAACCAATACAGGTCCTGTTCAACCCAAAAACAGTGTACTGCAATGAAATCGATTACGAACAAAGCATGTCTCTTTCTGAATTCATGGAGTTTCTCACTACTGGAAAGCCATCAATAACTGAAAAGGCAATGTTCTTGTGCAAGTTCCACAGGGGGTTGGACGTATCAACGCTTGTAGACAGATTCAACTATGAGGCATGGGAACAGGCCGTCAGATGGTTTGGGTCTGATGATCATAATTCATGGGATCTTGAAAAATGCCCTGTGCCGATACGCCTTATGCGCATCAAGACTGGCTTCAAACATGTCGGCTTTCTTGACAGGGATGCGATTTATGAATTGCAAAGGTATCTTGATTATAGAGAAGCAAAGACCGAACAAAAAATGGAGCATGGAAAGCCCCTTTTTGTGAACAAGTTCGGAAGGCCGATAACCGTTGCCTGGGTATTTGAGAGTTTTTCACGCATTGCAAAAAGGGCTGGAATTCAAAAATTTATGGAAATAAATGGCAGAAGACAGTACAAGATGGACTCTCATGAACTGCGTGATTTGCTAAAATCCACATTAATTGATTCTGGGTGCAGAATCGACGTGGCAGATCACGTGATAGGCCATATGCCAAAAGACAGTTATGAAAAACAGGCAAGGCTGTACCCCGAGACCCTGCGCAAGGAGTACGCAAAGGCATCAAAGCGGCTCAACGTATTTACAAAGTTCACGTCGGCCGTAAACGGGACCGATGACTCTGACGCGTTGAGGGCGGAGCTCAGGGAAAAGCTGTCGGAGATGGAAAGGATAAGAAGGCGCAGCCTGGATGACGAGGCAGAAAAGATGAGAAACGACGACATCGCGCGACAGAACTCAAGGCAGATGTCGGAGATGATGGGCATGATACGTGAGCTAAAGCGGCAGGCAAATCGCTCAAAGCAGAGCAAGGGGCAGAAGATGGAGTTTTGCTGCATCGGGTGCAGTACCGTCCATGACTCCGAGCAGTGCCCCGCATGCGGTTCCAGACTGAAGCGGGTCTATGAGGACGTCAGGACCGTGTGAGAGCCATGATCCGGTTCCGACAGATGCGAAATTTATTTTTTGCAGTCGCTGAAAAAACATGATTCGTGCGAACGGGGCGAAAACTGCCGATTGGGGACTCGAATCCCTCGCCGAACGCGCGGTCATCTGTTGCCGCCTGCCCGAATCAGATATTCTGATGCGCGCCAGGAAAACGGCGCCAAGCGCTGAAAATAACGGCGGCGACTCGCACGTCATGTCGGCATGGGTTACTGCATCATCAATGAGCTTCACTGGTTTTAAAATGATAACTCTTGCCCTCATCTGCAGGCATTGTGTATGATGTGCCAGATCTTATTTCAGTACGGTTATCATACTTGCCATCCGCATACTTGCATGTCTTGTACTTTGTCATGGTGACGCTTGGCTGATCCCATGATGCGGTAATGGCGCCATCAGAGTTCAGCACAGTCTTGATATTCTTTAATGTGTAATCTGCAGGGTTTATCGCAGGAGCTGCAGGTGTTTTTAGATCGTATTCATACAAAACAGATCGCTTGCATTTTTGCTAATAAAGATCTGTTACAGCATTACAAATGTACAATGTGAAGTTATCACGTAACAATATTTTGTTATTGATTGGTGTTGTAACTGTTGTAGTTTGCAGTATTGTTTTTGTTAAATTGAATTCAGAAGAGGATGCGACACATTACAGTATTGGGGAGTCTCACGCATTTTATGTTGACTTTGTTATTCGCATGAATGATGGAGGCATTGGATTATTTGACCCAAAGAAAGGATTTACTGCCAAGATTGCAAAGCCAAAGGCTGAGGCATTATCAACATATCTGAGACTTGGGCATAATGGTTTACAAAAATAAGGTCTAAAATCATTCAACAGCAAGGCATTCTCTTTACAATTCTTGGGTTCTCTGCACCAATCATGCATGCAATACGCTGCCAACTGTACGCCAAAACGCAGATCAGCACACAGATGATTTCACATTGCATGATCCCCTTACGGGAACTGCTCTGATGCCAAGCGCGTCTTTGAATGTCTCAAAGAGCGGTCCAATTGAGGTTCTTCTATCCGCATGCAACTCCTGACCGATCGCAGAGCCGTAAAATTCCACAAGCTTGATCCTTTCCGGGGGCGTACGCGGGCATGCCTTATCGGAGTGACAACCCCGGATGCTTTTTGCCGCACGAATCATGCAGTTTGGAATCATCGTATGCAGGATCTGCCAAAATATTTCGTATGATTCCTGAAAGTGATTCTATCAATGCGTCAAACGTCCTGCCATCACGAATGTTTGCAGTACTGGCACCGGCGGGCAACGGAGCAATCAACTTGCCGGCGCTGCAACCCATGTGCAGTTCATGCCCGAATATCCGACCCCTTGATTTGGAGGGTCATCCCCATCTTGCATCCGTATCAGTCCCTGAAATTGGCAAACGATTATTCTTCATGTCGGATTTGTGCCATGCAGGACCATCTGCTTTTAGCAGGGAACTGTCCACTGATGCAGACGTGTCATCAGCCATTCCTTCTGATACGAACAGATTTCCCATCGTCCCGATGATGTCCCCAATGGGCAGGTTCTGAAATCGCCTGTCAACAGTACGCCTGTCTGGGATTCGAGTCAATCTGCAGACCTTGAACGATTTGTCATTGTTGCATTTGATTGATAAAAAATAATGAAGTGTGCTGTTGCTTGGAATTCTCATCTGAGATTTTATGATGAATGATTGCACCATCAGAACAGTTGAACAGGCATACGGTCTGCCAGGTCTGAATATCTCCTCATGCAGAGACAATGTTCTGACCAGATACAAAACACCGATAAGAATGACTCTGATAGAATCTTGCTGGGGATTTTTACATTCATGCTGCAATGAAATGATATTGTAAAGATCCTTAGCTTTTTTCATTTGAATAGTTTGAGAAACTGATTAAAAATTAGGATTAGTTATGCCCAAGTCTCAATTATATGCAGTTTGTGAAAAGCATTGTTTTTAGAAGACTAACTGACACAGATTTCTTTAACATAAACAAGCCAAAAAAGACTGAAAAAGGAGGCGGGAGGTCAATCTCAAACTCCTCTCCGACTTTGACATGCTGAGGAAAGCCAAACCCGTAAAACGGGACGGTGCCTGCGGCATGTCCCAAACGGGATTCAGAGACTGGCGTATGAACCCGTCTCTTGTTTAGATCAAAGGATGTTTCATCCAGGCCGGATATCCCTGCCTTGTCGGGGGCAGTCTCTTCGCCTGTAAAACCAAGTGCAAAAAATGAAACTCCCGAAATGATTGCAGCTGATGACATGACTGAGGCCAGGGTGATTTTTGCGGCCTTTTCCACATTCCAACAAGGCGAAAATGATGCGTTAAAGCATGATCATTATTTTCATCTAAAATAATTTCAACATTTAACTGACCTTTTCTAATTTTTCTTTTCTAATGCTTTTTAATATTCAATCAAGCAGTTATCCTGATATAGTCAATGCCGACATCCTCATTAGAACGGCTCTGCTGTGTTGTTATCTTCATCTTAAACTCATCGTCTAAATAACTTGAAACATCAAAGGTTTCTATTTCCCACTCGTCGCTGTTTTTGTCATTATCCTCACTATACCTGGCAAGCTCTACCCAGTTATCACCGTCATACACCTCGACTGCCAGATACTCGTCATCATCTAGGGAGCCATCAACAAATCGGGATATCTCCAAGGTGGCAGAAGAGTATGAGGATAAATCAATATCAGCACTAGTTAATACGCATTGATTTTTACAAAAATTAGCAGCTAGTATTTTATTATCAGAATCATCATCAGGCATTGACTCGCCCCAAGATGATGTTACATGCCAGTTATTATCACCAGTTTGCACCCATGCAGAGATGCTGTCAAATGGCTCGTCATATACAGCTGTTGCAGCAACTGTTTGCGTGCTAGTCAAAAACATGACGTCATCTATCTGCAAGTCTTCTAACGAGCTGCTTGCCATTGCAGTAAACCTGATCTTTACGTCCTCTCTTAGGTAATCATCTAGGCTAATTTTCTGATGTGCCCATTCATCTGTGGCGTGACCAGTGTCTTCTGACCAAACATCAAGACGTGTCCAGGTAGTACCGTCATTAACTGAAATCTCAAGCTTTAGCCCCTCATCATCATCTACTGATGCATCTATGAATCGCCAAAAAGACAACTCTGCATCATTATACGATGAGAGATCCACAGATGAGGACATTGTAAGTATGCACTCATCATCGCAGTTGTCGGCATGTGCCACGGTGTTATCATGTGGTTTGTCCGGCACGTATTGTTCCTCAGGCAATGCGATATCCCAGTCCTCATCACCTGACAATGTCCAATTATCAAAGTTGTCAAACGTCTCTGAGTAAATGTATAGGATTTCACCTGATGTTGGTGTTTTTGCAGTTAATAGAATATGGTTAATCTCATAAATATCTGAAATATCTGTAAATTCTAATTCATCCCAATCTGCTTTAAAGTCAAGAATATTAGATGCAATATGATTGGAAGTTTTATCCTGAATACTATCTGTACTAAATGCAGTCCATATGTCTCTATCAAGTCCGTTTACATTATCATATACGCCAGTACGTGAGACTCTATCTAAAGTAGTAGCAGGATCATGCAAATCCCATAACATTGCAGTTATCCAGCCTTCTGTTGCAACTGCGTTATTTGTTGGAAATGAAATCTTGTTATTTGTTCCTTTTTCAAAGTCTTGGATATATCCATTGACATAGGTTTCATGGGTTGGAGTTTCATTTGCATATAATCCAACAAACGTTGCCCAACCTTCAGACCATGCACATTGTTCTGTTGTAATTACATGTGCATTATGTGTAGCATGGGTTCTGTCTGGCGCATTGCATCCGCCTACAACACTTCCTGTAGACCCCTTAGAATGTTTGTAAGCTGCATCTTGTAAAAAATGACCTACTTCATGAGATATCCATACTGGATAATCAATAACATATTTTGTGTTGGATGTTCCATGATGGATATCACTTAATTGGATTTCATTTGACACATACTGGCCCGGAGATCTTTTAGCCATAAACTCCGTATGATATAACACATCAAGCTGAGGAAGGTTTCTAGCTCCAATACCGCTGAATTTTGTCAGCGTATCATGTACTGTTTTAAACACTTTATACGGTTTGAAAAAATCATCTGTATTTTGTATGTTTACTGCATTACCATATTTGAAATCAACAAAAACATCTTTAGTGTTTTTTATTGTATTGGATTGGTATTTAGTTACATCCGTATCCGTTGTTTTTCTTAATTCGATATTCTCATTTTGTAAAAAAAGTTGAAATGACAGATCGGGTGATGTGCCATCTTTGTCAGGATCTATATTATTTACGACAATCATGAATTTTCCATTCTCTAACTCTTCACAAGCTAAATTCCCACCAAGTTTTGTCATTTGAGTGTATTTTCCAGGGTCACTTAGATTTTCATCATATATGCAAACCTCTAATGGAACACTGGGATTTTCAAATAGTATTGATTCCTGAATCTTTACATCCCCCCTTACAACCTTAAACGATGACTGTGCATGAGCTTGCTGGATATCCCAGCTTAATAATGGTAAAATGAATTTACCAATAAACTCGGGATATTTTTCTAAAAAATTATTGGCAGTATCATTGCCATATCCCAAACGTAAATGCTCTTCAATACTTGAAAATAGTCCATCATATGACCAATCAAAATCTACATCCCTAAGTTCTTCTGCAATTGCATCTAAATCTTGAACTATGTCTTTCTCTTCTATGTATCCTGGATGCTCATCCATTGAAATTATAGATCTGCCCGGATATGGCGGTTGCGGTTCTTCACCAGGCCCCCAGTTTGGAAGTACTTGGTTGGTACTGATTTCATAGATTCCATCTCCAACATAATTCATGTAATAGTATGTTTCCCAAGGCTGGCCAATTTTTAGATCAAATTTATTGTATGGGTATGCTGGCTCGGATTCAAGTAAGAATCTAACTTCAATATTATGCGGTTTTTCTATATCATAATGGATGTCTTTGGTGATGTCATATGTCTTTTTATCCCATTGAGAGTTGTGCCACTCGTTGATGGAGTATTCATCGCTTGGGTTCAGCCAAGTTAGATTATCACTATATCCAACTGAAAAGAACGTTCCATCATGATCATAGATGTTTGACTTTTGATACCTGATTATTTCATCTACTTCCCAATCTTCTGGATTATCTGATCCGTTGGTATCATATTTTACATATGTATATGGTACATTAATTGTAAACTCCTCACCTGCCTTGACATACTGAGGCAAGTCATATTCATACCAGGGGATGGTTTCAGTCATTCCAGCTCCCAAAATTCCACTTGCAGTTGGTGTGTGTGACCATCTTTTATCAAGATCATATGATACATGTGTTAGGGTATCATTAGAAACTAGATAGCCACGCTCAAAAAGTGCAGATGCAGCAGATGATGAAACAAATACAGTCTCACCTCTGATGTTAGTGTGTTTTACAAGCTTTGTTGTTTTATCTGATTCTGCAAAAACTGCATTCGTTATTGTTAAATCAAGTATCTCTGCATTGCTAGTTGCACTGTGATTAGTAAAATCAAGTGCAAAAAATGAAACTCCTGAAATGATTACAGCTGATGACATGACTGAGGCCAGGATGATTTTTGCGGCCTTTTCCATTCCAAATAGGGCGAAAATACGCTATTAAAGTATGGTTATTATGGGTTCCGTAGCGCTATTGGGTGTTCGATCATATGATTTTATTCGTGTTGCGTGTCGGGTGCTTTTGAGGCGTTTTGAATTATGGCAAGCCGCTTGCTGTCACCCCTGATTGGCATTCCTGCCTATCTATTGGATCTAGCATGCTCACACACCTATGTAAGCCGCTTGCTGTCACCCCTGATTGGCATTCCTGCCCTGTCAGCAGGGCAAGTTTGGCCAGTCTCGCACATCACGAGTATCTGCAATGCTTGAGATGGCAGACATCTCATTTGCAGGTTCCAATGCACAGGCAATGACCATGTCGCATGAAGAGCCATGCGCAAAAATCATCGCGCAAAGACATGGAATGTGCATTCCAGAATTCGCAACAGTCAAGGAAACAAATCGATCAAGACAGTCCGGAATTCCGGAATTTCCCGTAATTGCAAAGAAGATTGCATGCAGCAATGCCGGTTTTGAGGCCTCGAATCACAGAAAATCAGAACTGCCATCATCATCATCATCATCATCCCGTACCGTCGTTTTCACTGGGCCGATGCCATCTCCCGGCATCCTCTCCAAGCCTGTGTCTTTGCAGATCTCCCTTACGTCGACACCAAACTCCCTTCTGATTGCTTCATGATTCTCAAGCAGAAACTCCGCATCCCCCAGTATCTCCCGAATCTTGCTCCAGCAGCTCGACGGGCTTCTCGGTGCTGTGATGAGAAACTCCGCATCCCCCAGTATCTCCCGAATCTTGATCTTTGCCCTGAACCTTGCCGCCTTTCTGTCCTTTGCGGAGAATGAGAGCGGTGAGAGTATCGCCCTCCTCTCCTTCTCAGTCAGAATCGGCATGCCTGATGCCTCTTTTCAGCATTCCAAGCGCGTTTGAGAATACGGGATTCTCCGCGATTCTGATGTCTCGAATCCTCTCGTTTTTTATCTCGGATACCAGCTTTGGCACCAGTGCGCCCCCTCCCGCGCATATTACGGGCATTTCCGGATTGTCAAATACGACCTTTTCCAAGGAATCGGAGATGCGTGCCGCAAGCATCCTGCGCGACTCCGCGAGTCCCTGCATGTTCCCTGAGAACATGTCCCAGTCAAGGTACGATACCTTTGACTGCGCTATGGCACTTGCGATATCGCCGACCCCGTGGGATACCGTTTGCGCATGCGATATGTCTCCGTGCGATACGGCCATTATCTCGGTCGTGCCATGGCCTATGTGGCATACTATTCCGTCCGAAATCCCCTCATTCTCAAGCGTGGCCTTTGCCTGAAACATCAGTCCGAAAAATTTCGGAGCGAATCTCTTGTTTACCGCATCCTTTATCTTCCGGGCCTGATTCTTTGCACTGTGCGGTATTCCCGCAATGACTGTCAGATCCGAATACCTCGGGGTTTGCCCGTGCAGCGCATCCCTGCCGAGTCGCGCTGCCTTCTTTAGCGCATGCTCGATCAGCATCATGTAATCCTCGTATGATGCCGGCTCCCCCCTGTACACGGGCGTCCTTAGGACCATTGACCGAATGTCTGCCGCCCTTACCGCATCATCCCCCACGAGAACCACCTCGTCTGATTCCTCGACACCTATCTTCCTCCCTCTTGCCACAAGCGATGGAAATGAAAATACGCCGCCGCTCATCGCAATCTTGACCGAGCCGGTTCCGATATCCATTCCGATTATGTTTTGACTTGTCATGGCATCATTATGAAAATTTTGAATTTAATGCGATTTTTGGGGTTGCGTGATCACGTAACCTTTTGAAAAAAGGTTGCGCAATTCCGTAACCTGCAATTCCTATCGAAAAACAAAGGATAAAAAACACACTGAATACAAAATTTGCATACGTTATCAAAAATACGCACAAAAAACCAATTAGACGCAAAAAAAGACCTCAAAACCAGAAGATAAGGAAAAATCCCCAGTGTGACTGCAAGACTAAAAAAACGGACTTTTTCTCAGAAAAGGTTGCGTAATCACGTAACCTCTAAACGTCTGATATCCCAGATAAAACTAAAATCAGACACTGACTTCAAATGCTACAAAGACATCAGTGACCTGACAATCCTTCCAAACCCGTTTCATCTTTGAATCTCAAAGGCTGACAGGCAGACGGGTGTGAGAAAGGCAGAGATGCTTGCGGTATCAAACGGAATGAAAATGAGCAAAAAAAAAATAATCAAACAGACCATCATGGCAGTCTGCATGACCGTGCTTGTCGTCCTTGTCGCATCAGCTACATACGCATATGTCGTTCCAGTCGTACTGTCTCCCGAAACACATCAGATGATACAGGACAGAATGAACGATGCGCTTGGAAGCGAAGCAGGGACAAAAGATGTCATTGCAAATGTCATGAAACAGACAAAAGAGACCCAAGACGTCATCAACAATATCAACAACAACAACATCAACAACTCAGAACCCGTTGACGAGTCGGCTCATTCGGAACATGCAGATGAGACCCAAGACGTCGCAGGTTCGGACATGCCCGACAGACCGATGAAGGCGGAGAGGATACCATACAAGAACGTTCTTGGCGGCAAGATAACCAAGGTCGTAGACGGCGACACGCTGGACATAGACGGCACAAGAATAAGACTGGCACTGGTCGATACCCCGGAAGCAGGCGAATCAGGGCATGCGGAGGCCGCGGCATTTACGAGAATGCACTGTCCGGTCAGCAGCACTGCGATATATGACGTGGATGATTCCCAAACCGGAGGATCATATGGAAGAACCGTTGCAAAGGTATGGTGTTACGGACATCCTGCCCAGACCCCCGACCGCTCGATAAACAGCATGCTGGTTGACGCGGGACACGCGGAGATACTCGCAAGGTTCTGTAACAGCGAATATGCGCAAGAGCAATGGGCAGGACCCAGCTGCTAAAAGGATCTCTTTTTACGCAAACAATTTTTTATTGACTGAGCCTACTCACCCAAACCGGCATTATCGCAGCAATGCGACCGACTCAGCGGGCCGGTGTGAGGCGTTAGAGAAGATCAGACTGATTTTCAAAGCATCTCAAAATGAGATGCGCTACCGTGAAAAGCGATATTTTCACATCACGACGTCTGCCATGTCAGGATAAAATCTGAGATGGATGCGACCAAAACAAAAAAACATGCGAACAAAGACGCATGCGATATCCTTCCCTTGACACGACGCAACCTGTCAAATGACAGACAGGTTGGTATTCCTCTGCCATCATGGCAAGATACGCATCTGGCAATTTTTTTCACATAGTGCAAACTATGCCAACAGGTGACAACCATCTAAAAAAGACGAATGATACCGCATACATGACATCATCACATGTTTTAATCCCTGGAGGGATGCTAATGAATCACAAATCAGCTCCAAGAGAGCGTAATACAGGCGCAAGTATCAAAAATGCGCAAACAACAAGCAGCCAAAAAACACGTTTGGCCAGAAACTACCTTGAACAGAGACTGGAATCCGAACGAGGATATTCAGGTCGTGTCATATATGACCGTACAAACAAAGCCCTGATTCAATTCAGAGTCAAAGAGGGAGCCATAGCAGTGTTGCAAGACGGCAGGCTTGACATCTTTGAGATGCCAGTAAAAAAATACGATGCAGACGCATCCCTGCCACTGGAATTTGACACGGTAAATGTCGAATCAATCCGTATTGAGGATGTGACATGCTGCAAGAGATGCCATGAATGGAAAAAGGCCGCAAAGGGAATCCGCACATGCAGATGCGGAGGATATACTTCCTAACAAAACTCTATGATCTATTGATCTAACTTATCACACCAAACAGAATATGGATCAGAACATCATACATCAAGCCATGAATGAGCAAGAACTGATTCAGGCATGCAAAAACGAGAAAGATGTCAAAACAAAAGAGAGGTCATTCCTGGTAAAGCAAGTTTTCTTTGATAATCAGATTGCCTCGCATGTTGCAAAGAATCTCGGGCATGTGCGTTCTTGGCCATACAAGTGGCCGGGCAGGTTCGAAGAACATGGGATGGATGGTCTTCATGACAGACAAAGAACAGGAAGGCCGCCAAAAATGCCAAAAGACAGACTAGTCGCAATAGAAAGACAGATCGCAGGGAATCCTGCAGGTTGGAGCGCAAAGCAGGTGATGAGTCTCATTTATGAAAAATCAGGAGTAAGATACCATGAGGTTCATGTGTACAGGCTGCTTCACAGTTGGGGATACGCATCAAAGGTTGCACAGAAAGGATTCGTAAACTCTGCAACTGCACGGGAAAAACTTTGGTTTAAAAAAAATCTCAGGAAAGAATAGCCTCAAAAACAGCAAAAGGATTCGCCATACTGTCACAGGATGAATCAATCCTTACTGCAGATTCAATATTCAGAAAAAAGATGTGGGTAAAGAAAGGAACGCGCCCAGTAATTCTGGTAAATGGGAATATATCATCAAAAGACGATCATCCTTGGGGCATTGGCTCATGATGGGAGACAGCTATTCAGGCAGTATGACAGATTTGATCAGTACTGCTTTTTGGATTATCCCAAGGAATTACGCAAAAAGTTTGGCAAGATTTTAGTCTATGCGGACAGGGCACCGCAGCACAGATCAAGACTGATGCAAAAATATCTTGATGGGAACCATGATGTCGTATTGGACTGGTTCCCAAAGGGTTCGCCGCAGTTTAACGCAGTTGAGGAAGTATGGAAACAGGGAAAATACGATTTGTCGGTCTCACAATATCAGCCATCGCTGAATAATCTGAAGAGCAGGATTTCCAAACATTGCAGAACTGCCAGATTCAATTTGGATATCATCAAGTACATGCAACGAGGGGACGGTTGACGAACTTATGTTAGAGAGTATACTGCAGGATGTCAGTGGATGCAACTATTGCAGGCGCGCAACGTCAGCTGAAGGAGATTGCAGAGGCAGTCAGGCAAAGCCAGATGATGACAAAGCACGGCATATCGCATGTCTCAGGGTTGGATGAGTTGGAGGCTGCAAACTGATGAGTACCAGGGCAAACGTCAGAGTCATCGACGCATATGGAAGCATTCTGCTCTACAGACACAGGGATGGAAGTCCCGAATGCATGATGCCATTACTCAGAAGGCTCATGACATCAGACAATGCAGAATCGACTGCAAGGTCCCTCATCAAAGATACCGAATGTCATCCGGCCGCATTCATCCATACTGACATAGAATGGTTTTATGACGTACGTCTCCAAAGAAAGGACATCGGTGTCACTCACGTAAATGACAGGGGTGACATGGAACCTCCTCTCAGGACCGGACAATCATCCGAGGTGAAAGACTGACGAGTAACGCAGAAAGATCAGACATTCCGGACTGGACCGGCATGCCAGAAGACATCTCCCTGCAGACTCTGAGTTGGCATGATGTCTTCCTGAGGGCACATGATGAGTTGGGCAGAACCCCGACAAGACAGGAGGTACTGGGCATGTGGGACGAGATACGGGATAAGATGACTGATGCCGCAGGGGACGACTTTTCTGCGGTTCTGTCCGCAGTATTGGAAGACGTGATTCCAGGCATGATGCAAAGAAAGCAATACTCTCAAGATGCGATGAGCAAAGAGGAACTTACATCAAGGAAGCACTGCCACAGGTGCCAGGAGATGCAGGATACGTACTGGGAGCTGAGCTACTGCAACAGAAATCCGCACGGACTATACGCTGAAAATCCAAACCATGGAAATGACAATACGTGTGAGGACGGATACTGCAGTCCGGAATCAGGAACAGTGGAAAGGCAAGACATCGATGAGGAGTATGTCAAAAAGCACACTGTATCTGAGCGATGCATGGAGTGTCACCAGCACTTTGAATCCGCAGGACCTCGAAAATAATGGCAACCTGGAAAGAGGTAACAGACGAATTCACGTCAGTAAGAGGAACGCCCAAAAACCTTTTGGCCGAGCTACGCGAGAATTCGCAAAATGGAGTGTGGATAAAGCATGGATATCCGGTTTCATACACTGCAAACAAGGAGGGAGAGGTCCTGTTTGTCTCAACTGAGGACGTAAAGCCCGGTGGCGGAACGTGTGATGCGTTGTACATGATCAATATCGCAGACATGAGACAATGTGTTGCGGATTTGGGATGAGAGCCCTCAGGGATTCAATCAAATGCACGCGCAAAGACTGGGAGACTGTTCCATGTACGGTCAGAGCCACACGACGCTCTCTGAGCAGCGATTGCAGTGCGGAGTGTACGATGAGATGCAAAAAATGCCGCATCACCGCAGCTTCTTCAAGAACAGAGTACTGCAACGAGCCTAGTTGCGATATTGCAGAATAATGCCAATGTCGACAGTACAGATTTGCGGCAAGACCACATTTGGACTCTGCTCTGCGCTAAGAAATGCAAGAAAATATCTCAACGATACGGGGTCGTATCAGCAGATAGAAAACCTTCCGGAGACATATCCAAAGACAAAACTGCATGGAATTGATGTCGTGGCAAAATCCAAGATACTCAAAGCGCATCTTGAGGACATGTTCCCGCAAAACAGGTTCTCGACTAGAATCACGCGCAGAAAGAAAAAATCATCCATATCCGTTACCACTGATGCGTCAAATCTATCACAGATACAAAAGATAGCAGGTATCTATGCAGACAGTGCGGTGAGAGTCAGTCTGAACAGATTCGGTGAGTGAGAAGACAATTGTCAAAATTCACAGAAGAAAAGGCCAAGAGCCTCATAGATACCGGCTCCATAATGCGAATTGATCAATCCGCATACGCAGTAAAGTCATATAGTCTTGGAAACGGATACGTTGTCACCAGTGATTCATGTCAGTGCAAGGGATTCAGGTACAGAGGGGACTGCTCACATGTACAGGCAATACACATGCTTGAAGGAGACATAACGCAATGAAGGGAATCAGAAAGCAATGAGGAAGAATCTCAAAAAGATACAATCCAGGATAGGTGACGATGCAAAAGACAACCAGCTGCTTTTTGTCATCGTATTTTTGGGAATGGCGTTGCTTGCAACAGGTATGATCCCGCCATATCATGAGATGCTAATAGCAATAGGAGCTGCATTTATTATTGCCGGTAGCGTAGGAATATACATGATGCTTGCAACAAGGCAGGTGGCAAAGAAACTTCATGAGCGATTCAACGAGCAAAACGACATACTGAGCAGCCACACTGAGATACTCAAAGACATGGCATCATCTCAGAAGGACATGGCATCATCTCTGAAACGCCTAGAGAATAATTTCTCAGATATGGGGAAAATCCTAAAGAGAATCGAAGACAAGCTGTAAACCCACAGCACAATATTTTTTACTGACTGAGCCTACTCGCCCAAACCGGCATCATTGCAGCAATGCAACCGACTCAGCGGACCGGTGTGAGGCGTTAGAATCAGAACGTCCGATTCTGATAGAATTTCCTGGAATGTATGTGCGCATCTGCGTGCTGCTCAAAGAGCATCGCAGAGACTCATTCCGCAAAAGGAACGTATCAGCGGCAACGACAGGACCGCAACAAAAAGGAGGTTGAAGCCTATGGCTCAACGACAACAACAAGACAACAGCAACAAAAACAACAACAGCAACAGTAACAACGACAGTGCAAGTGAGAGCACCCAAAACGACAACTCACGGCAAAGAACCATGGAAAACAAACGCACAAACCGTGATGGACGAGGATTCCGCATGGGAAGCAGTGACCATGATGCAATATCATCCTATGACGAACTTGCATGTCAAATCCGTCATGGTACGGGAGATGCAATATAATGGGATATGCGCACTACTACGAGGCATCACCAGAGTTTGACAAGGAATCGTTTGCAAACATTGCAAAGGATTTCAAAAAGATGATCGCTCTATTAGAGCACCTGGGAGTGGCACTTGCAGACGGATTAGGCGGGGGTTCTCCCATAATCACCCCGACCAGGATATGTTTTAACGGACCAGAAAAATGCGGTCACGCAAAACAATCTCGCGAGACAGCATGGCCCAGTCATGCCGCATCAGGCGCATCTGCAAATAAGCAGAATACGCAACTCCGGGAATCAGCAAAGTCACGGTGGTTTGCAGGCGCAGGATTGGAACGGCGCGCATGCGGAGGGGACTGCTCCCATGAGACGTTCTCACTGGAACAGAAAAACGAGATGCCCAAATGGCAATACGGATGCCGTAACGAGAAGAGCAGCGACAAAATATTCGGTTCGACAAAGACTGCATACAAGCCGTATGACCTGGACGGTCTTCATGACAGACAAAGAACAGGAAGACCGCCAAAGATACCAAAAGAAGGCTAGTCGCAATGGAAAGACAGATCGCAGGGAATCCTGCCGGTTGGAGCGCAAAGCAGGTGATGAATCTCATTTATGAAAAATCAGGAGCAGGATACCATGAGGTTCACGTGTACAGGCTGCTTCACAATTGGGGATACGCATCAAAGGTTGCACAGAAAAGATTTGCAAGCTCTGCAACTGCACGGGAAAAACTCTGGTTTAAAAAAAATCTCAGGAAAAAATAGCCTCAAAAACAGCAAAAGGATTCACCATACTGTCACAGGATGAATCAATCCTTGCTGCAGATTCAATATTCAGAAAAAAGATGTGGGTAAAGAAAAGAACGCGCCCAGTAATTCTGGCAAACGGGAATCATCAAAAGACGATCATCTCTGGGGCATTGGCTCATGATGGCAGACATCTCTTCGTGCAGTATGACAGATTTGATCAGTACTGCTTTTTGGATTATCCCAAGGAATTACGCAAAAAGTTTGGCAAGATTTTAGTCTATGCGGATAGGGCACCGCAACACAGATCAAGACTGATACAAAAATATCTTGATGGGAATCATGATGTCGTATTGGACTGGTTCCCAAAGGGTTCGCCGCAGTTTAACGCAGTTGAGGAAGTATGGAAACAGGGAAAATACGATTTGTTGGTCTCACAATATCAGCCATCGCTGAATAATCTGAAGAGCAGGATTTCCAAATATTACAGAACTGCCAGATTCAATTTGGATATCATCAAGTACATGCAACGAGGGGACGGTTGACGAACTTATGTTAGAGAGTATATATGATATACAGAATTAAATATTATGTATATGATATACGGTTCTGTTAACTTAATTAAACCGTGATTGGGCAATGATTGGAAAAATGCAAAGTATGGCGCTGTCTGTCATGGCCTTTGTGGCAATGATGCCAATAGCAGCATACGCAGACACGCAGCAATATCCCGGACTGGAAATTTTTCCCATCGAAGTAGCAACTGACGGCGTGATTGATTCGCCATCAGAGATGCAAACAGCTAGACTGTTAAGTGATGTGATATTACATACAAACGATATGGATGAGTTAATGTCATCCCCTGGGATGGCAGAGTTTTGGGAAGATATTCAGGCTCCACTTGTAGACTCAATAAGTGATGTTCCTGGAGTTATGTTCAAAATAGGTCTGGCTGAATCTGAAAGACAAAACGTTGATGCTATAAAACAGCTAATTGACAAACACTATCCTGACGCACAATACGAAATCAAGGTTAGTTACTATGAATATCCCGGTGATGCGATAGCAGATGATCATTGGTATGATTCTTTGACAAGTGATGATGATTCAGAGCCGGCAAGAGGAACCGTTGGCAGGTCTTTTGTCAAAAATCCTGACGTGCTAAACAAACCAATACCTGATAGTTCTAGACGACTTGTAGAAATGGATACATATGAATTTGCAGGCGGGCCTATAGCGATAACCGACATTAAAGTTACAATTACAATAGATCATGAAGATCACGATGAGTTAAACGGCTATCTGAAATTTACTGATGGCAGTATCGTAAAGTTGTTTGCCAGAGAAAGAGGAATATCTGACGGTAAATACACTAGAACCCTCACAGATGCTGGCGCATTATCTAGTTTGGTCGGTAAAGAAATACAGAGTCCTATAAAACTGATGATCGGCGATTATCGCGGCGGGGATATTGGAAAACCTGTATCTTGGAATCTGATGATTGCCGGCACACAGCATACAGATCATATTGATCCGCCAGCAGGTGGCCTTTTGTACTCTTGGCTGCCTGACTTTATCAAGAAATTTTTCAATGACACAAGCTGCAGCGACTCTACTGACAACTGCATGCCTCAACAAGCAGGTATGATGTACTCTGTTTTACGTAATGGTGAGACAAGGGTTGGAACGGTGAGTTTGGGCGGCGTAGAAAAGACAAATGATAAACAAGGGTTTTTGATACCGGGTCACAGTTTGAATTCTGGCATCACTGAACAAATTGTATATCCAACTCATCTCAAAACCCTGCAATACATCAAAAATGACGCAATACTGACAAACGCAAGATAGTTTTCACATCTCCTTTCATATCTGATTCTTGTCCTGTGAAATCCATTTTTGAGCCAACCAAAGAATCTCTCCACAACGTATCGAACCGAATTATCTTTTTTGTGCGATTTGTTCTCCGATGACTTGCCATTCTTTCTAAACGGAATACATGCAATTAGATTTCTATTTTTCAAATAGCCTCTAATGGCCGTACTGTCATATCCCCTGTCAGCATAAACTGAGGCAATCTGTTTGATGGTGCCATCATCATCCATAAACTCTGAAATGCTTTCCATGACATCTGCAAACTTTGTACTGTCATGAACATTTGCAGGACTGGTCCTGATTGAGATTGGAAATCCGTTCTGCTCTACGGCAACGTGAATCTTTGTGCCTGAAATCCTCCTGAATCCGTCATATCCTGTTACGCTGCCCCTTTTTGGCAGGGATTGTCGAGGAGTCAGCGGATATCTTTTGCAGGTTGATTCTTCCTTGCTTGTGATCTGTTTTGGTTAAACCGGATAGGATCCTCTTCCAGACTCCTTTTTGCTGCCAAGAGTTCAGTCTTCTGTTTGCAGTGGAATCATCACCATGTTTTGTTGGCATCTCGCTCCACCTGCATCCGGATATCAAGACGTAGATTATTCCGTTGATGATTCTTCTGTCATCGTCTCTTGGTCTGCCCGTCTTGGCAGGTTTTGGAATGTGTGGCTTTATCATGTTCCATTGTTTGTCAGTTAGTTCTTGAAATTGCATGAAAATTAGTCATGTTCGGTAATTATTAGATCAGGATGATCGTAAAAATTTCACTAAATGATCAGTTTTGAGATGAGTTGATCATGACGTTCGACCCAATAGCCATTTTGAGGATCTTTTAGGCCAGGTAATAGCAAACAATCCATCCACTGTTACTAGCAATGCAGATGTAGCGTTTGTGGAGTATCCACGAGCTTGTCAAGCTGTTGATGAGGATAACAATACATGCGTTACTTTTGGTGATGACTATCTTCCAAGTATTGATCCTATGACGATCTTTGTTAACAGCGTCACCAGTTACACTGTGACAGGTGCTGCTGACAATCTACAAAAAGATCAACGTGTATACTGGAAGGGAATAAGAAGCGGCGAGGTAGCTACTGCCATAAACGATGTTTCAAGACACGCCACTATTAATAGCATGCCCGTTGTTGTCATGGCCTTGAATTCACCTTTCAGTGTTGTCGGCGATTCTGGTGGACCGGTGTATGTGAAAGGCAGTAACAACGAAGTGGAGATTGTAGGCATCATATCTGCAAATAACAGGGCTGATAACGAGGTCATTGTCGTTCCATCGACAGAAATACAAAAAGACTTGGGCTTAAGACCTGTCTCCTAGTTTTTTTAATCCGTTAAAAGCAATACTTGATGCTCTGGCCGTGTTATGGCCACATGATACTGCGATTGAGTGATGATGATTCTCTTACGCATATGACGAGCAATACATGGATCTTGTCATATGGCACCTTCGTATGAAACCGTGATATGATGCCAATCCCGAAATAATTCTCTTTTTGATCGAAAGCCAATCATCTTACGTACTCAATATACCGCTAAATGATCGAGAACTGCTTGTAGTAACCACCAAGGCTATGCACTTTACAAACAAGGAGGCACTGGCCTACATGGCAGCGCACAAATGTCCCATGCTGCCACTGGATTATCCCCTTTTGCAATAGTTTCTAAAAGATGGTAATTTGCAGCATATTGTCTTTTCATGTAGGGCGGGTCAACATAACAAAGATACGCATTCATTTTTTAACCGTCTTTTCAGCATGTCCGTTGATGATTTTGTGATTTGTAAATTTTCCTCCACGTTCAAATTTTGCAGGATGGAATTTTAGAGGTTGGAGGGCTCTGGATGCAAACTTTGAAAGATAATGACCATATGTACCTGCTATGTTTGCAGCATCATTTGCGCTCACTACGAGATCATGAATCAGCAAGGAATGTTCAATTTCAGAAATCATATTTTTTTGCTTTAGATTTTTGATAAATTCTCTGGACGCATCAATTTTTTTAGCATTATCTGCGCTGAAGTATCTTCTAGGCTCTTCTCCATTTTCGGGCTTGCCCTCAGGAGAAAATTCTTTCCAAAAATATCCTTTTTTTGGAGAAAGACTGTTCAGAGTTTGAATCACTGCCTCACATCCTGATTGTTCGGCAAGCAGCATCTGTCCTTTTGCCTTATTCTCTTTCTTGATATTTCTAAAAAGAGGGGATTGGCGTAAAAGCACTTTGACTTTGGTTATGTGACATGCCTGATTCATCACATCTGCAGATATCACTTTGTATCCTTTCTTTCTCAGTTCTAGCGATATGGAACCCGTACCACACATTAAATCACATACTGTTTCACCTTCAGGTGCTATTTTCTGTATTTCAGATACTATCTCATCGGCTATCTTGGTTTTAGAACCGATGTATCCATATCCCATTTATGCGCGCTTGACTGCTCAGCGTACTTAGAAATTCATTCTGATCAAAATTTTTGAGTTCCCTTACGGGCAGCAACTCATCTAACTCGTTTATTGTATCGAATATGATTTCATAGTCTTTTTTCGTAAGCGTGAATATTTTTCCAATCAATGATTTGACTCTCATATCAATCTGTTTTGAAGGCCTTCCCATTTTAAGTCGAGGCCGTAGCAACAAAACAATCTCGTTTATTATTTTTTGATTTTTTTCAGATTTTAAATCAGGCAAAGGCAAGCCTAGAATCTGTGTCTGTGTCAGATAAGGGTGTGATTTCCATTCAAGTTCTCCAAACGCCTTGATGAGAAAAAAATAATATGCTTTAGAATTGATTAATGCTATAAAAAATTCAAGTTCAGTATTATTTCTGTCATTGTTTCGTAATATGTATACTACCTGATTCGTATATGTATATGTATAGTCAAGTGTAGCAGTAATTCCTACGCCTATCTTTCTGACTAGAATTTTTGGTGATTCAAACGTGTCTTTTGACTTGTAGTTTATTCCATTTTTCCCCAATGTGATCCATTTTGAAGGTTTGGCAGCATAGCGTTTCAAATCACTTCCAGTGATCAAAGGTTTGGAGTTTGGGGTTTTCTTTTGCGAAGTGATGCTAATTTGCGTGTTTTCAGTATTGTATTTTTTACCACATTCCTTGCATATGTTGATTGGATTTTTAGAAAGAGGTGACCAAACATGGCAATTGGCACACTTGGATATCATACCCGAACTTCCCAGTTCTACGCCCCTGGTGCTTGAAAGCACATCTGCAAGGGTTTTTGATGTCTTTCTAAATTTCTTGACCAATTGAGTTTCGTCTTCTCTGAGATCAATGTCAAATTGTTTGCGAGGATTGCAAAGAAGCCTCTTTTGCGGCACTGTATGAATGTGCTCTATTTCTGCCTCTGAAAAAGAGCGCTGTCCTGCAAGAATTTGTGCTCTATTCGCACTTGATAGTCTAAAGCAATCTGTTTGAGAATTTTTAGAGGGGAATGAGTTTGTGCATATGATTATTGCGCAAGCTCGACTAATCTTTGGAAAAATCTTCTCTCCTAATCTTGCAATGAATTTAATCTCTGTTGTTTCAACTAGGATGCCACGAAGAATGCTTTTACCGTGATTAAGAATAGAATCGGGTACGATGAATGCAAAGCATCCTCCTTTTCGAACCATTCTTGTTGCCATTTCCATAAATAATTCAAAAGAGTTTGCCTGTCCGGATAATGTCGCATATTGGGTAGGGCTTAGCTTTTCTTCATAGTCAGTTAAATCTGCACCCCAAGGAGGATTTGCTATGATTACATCAAATTTGTTGTCTGATGCGATGTTTTTAGATAGTTGTTTGGAAATTTTGTTTTTTTGAGAATTTCCAAACAGGCATAGTGAATCAGTGTTAATTGTTGTGGTTTTGAATCGTGTATCCAATTTTACTAATTTTTGTTTGCAAGAAGCAAGGGCTTTTTTATCGATGTCTAATCCACACAAAGAAATTTTTTTAAATTTTTGTTTGTTTGATAGTAAATTTGCCATGCTTTGCAGTAACATTCCGTCTCCACATGCAGGATCTGCAATTGATATTTTACCATTCTTTTTGAAATTCAAACCTGCCAAGATGCAGTGCAATGTTTTTTCTACAATGCATTGTGATAATGTTTCTGGAGTGTGCACAGTGCCATATTTTTGAATAGTTTTTTTTGAAGTGCGTTCTGACTGGTCTTCTGAATCAATGCGCTCATTTTTGGGAGCCTTCGTTATTTTTTGATTCTTTAAGAATGTTTGCACATGAGTGAATTTTTGTCACAATTGGCGTTATTTTTTCCTACTCTTCCCTAACGGATGCAGCCTCATGTATTCCTCCATTGCCTTTTCTAATTCAATGCTGGCACTTCGGGCAATTTCATTTTTGCTTAAAGCATAATTTTGAAACTTCAACCAAAGCCCAGATTTTAATGTGATGCTTGTCTTTGTGCGAGGTCCTGATTCATCCGCTAAAAAATAGCAAGGGCACCCTTATGAAAGTGCGAGGGCATGTATTCGAGCGACCTTTTTACAGATACACCGTTAACGGTATGGTGCCAATAGAAAACAAAAAGCAACCCAAACATTCTCAGAAATAAATTCAATCAGAAAAATTACAAAGAATCATTATGCTGTGGAATCTCAAAGCCCGATTTGAAGAATACATGCGCATCTCACGCTCTGACATCCAGATCACCGGAACCTGCCACGTCCTCCCATGTGAAAAAGCAATTCCATCAGATCCGACAGAAGGTCCTGTCAAGTTCCAGCCTGCTCCTCTAAATTCTTCCTCTTGTCAAGGGCCGTCACCTGAACTGAGAAATCATTGCAAAACTTGGAAAATTACTTGTGCCAATCTGTGATATTGCGTATGTTTTTTTGCCAAGGGATTCTATTTTGAATATCATTCCGGCAGAAAATCTGTATTTCAGCTGTAAAACTGCCACCCACATTCGGTTCTTTTTGTCAATTTCAACTTCAAATCTGTCTCCGTCCTCCGCAACTATCACAAATTTTTCATTTGTTGGAGGAAATCGCTTCTTCGTGATTTTGATATGTGAATATAGTGATGCATGCTTTCTGTTACGGTAAGCCTTCTTGTATATTGCAACAATGATCCACGATAAATAAACCGTATATAATGGATGGCATGGGATAACCATATTGCCTGCAAACAGCGAGAGCTTTGAAATTCCACGACCGTATCATTCCATAACTAGGCAAAATTTTGAAACGTTTGATCAAAATACCCCAAGTGATGACTCGCTTTCCAGATATTTTGAGGGGTGTTTTGATGACGTATATCGAATGGCAGGTTTGTACAAGACATGGGTTTGCGTGGCCTGCCTGCCTGTTGGAAAACACAGTTATGGCGGGATGTTTGAAGAGGGCAATATTCTAGACATTAGAAAGGATGATGATGAAACTATTGTGGTGGATCTAGTCTCATCAGGTGACGACTCTTAACACTGAGAAGATCCATGCTACAAGTGACTAGAACTTAACAGAACCGTCAGTAATGTTAAAATTACTGCTGACGTGACACATTACATGCAAAAACTCGGATTCAAGCCAAAATGGACCTCTTTCCATGATGAAGGGGTGGCTCAGTTCAAGAAATGGCATTCTAAGGAGACTGAGAAGGAAAGGAAGGAATGCCTTGCGTCTGGTATCGATGATTTCATGAAGTGGCTTTATGACGCAAAAAAACCCTAAAATTTTTTGGGAGATTTCCAAAAAACCCCTCTTCTTATCTGATTCTCTCAGCCTTGGTTTATACGAAACATGGGTTTTAGGCAAACATCTCGGAGCCATGGAAAGGATGAGGGATCCGTCAGAGAGTTATCAGCATGTAAAATGTGACGAATCCGTTACTGATCTTTATGTGATAGGAATATCAAACGACGGTCTGGGAAATATGGGGCTGGAACTGCAATTTCATCTTGACAGAGAAAGTAAAACCCTGGAACCTATAAGAGTTCGAAAAGTGGAACCCATCCCCATAAGTGACTATGATCAAGACACTAAGGAATTCAAAAAAACTGCATAATCCGAAAAAATACATTCATTCGGCAAAAACCTGAAAGATTGGAAATTATGCCGGATTAAAAAACACCCAATAAAACGCCCCACTAACTAACCTTTTTTGTACCTTTTTTGCAAAAAATCCCTTTTTTCGGTTCTGTTAAGTTCTAGTCACTTGTAGCATGGATCTTCTCAGTGTTAAGAGTCGCCACCTGAGCGTTTTGAATTATGGTTTTCCATTTGTTATTCCCATTAATCTTAATTCCAGCTCTTGAAGCTGGAGTATCTCCATCCAGTCTCATGTGAGGTCTGACGTAGTTGTGGTACAGTTGGATTCCTGTGATGGATGGCGAATCGTCATTTTTGAGTCCTCTGAAAACTTTTTCTCTGTCTCTAAATTCCCCATTAAGGTGTTCTTGTATGTTATTGTTGGCTACCTGATTTCTAAGATGAATTTCCTTTACGTGTTTAGCTCTTGGATTCTTTAGTGTCCAGAATTCCTTTTTGAAGGCATCATGATAAGCTGGCAATCCGTCAGTGACAAAAGTTTTGGGCGTCTTTCCAGTCTTTTCTTTTCCCATTTTTAGTAGTGTTCTAGCATCATGTTTGAATTTTGAGTTTGCAACCTCTTGGGCTATCCAAAACCTAGTTTCGTTATCCATCATTGCAAACAGGTATTTTCTGTCACCGTTGATTTTAAGCCACGCCTCATCTGCGTGCCATTTATTTCCACTTGTGGTTTTATTGTGGACAGATAACCATCCATGAGTTTCGTATACTTTTTGATCCACTCATAGATGGCGACATGTGAAAAGTCGATTCCCTGTAGTTTGATAAATTTCTGGACACTCCGCAAAGACTCACCAATAAAGTACAGTTGCATTGCACTTGTGATAATTTCAGGTGTTGCCCTCATGCCTTCAAACCCAAGATTGATTGAAAAGTACCTCCTACACTCACGGCAAATATATTTCTGAATATGCTGATTTTTGTTTTTACGCAATCCTTTCTTGATGATGTTTTCAGAGTTGCAGAACTTGCAACAATTAGTCTCTATCGGGTTAAGAATAACTTGGTTCTCAACTTCTTTTCTAATTGATAATGAAATTTCAACTGCATGGATGTGCTTGCAACACGTCTTTCTATACTTCCTAACAAAACTTTATGATCTATTAATCTAATTTATCACACCAAACAGAATACGGATCAGAGCACCATACATCAAGCCATGAATGAGCAAGAACTGATTCAGGCATACAAAAGCGAGAAGGATGCCAAAACAAAAGAGAGGCTTTTCTGGCAAGGCAGGTCTTCCTTGGCAATCAGACTGCCTCGCATGTTGCAAAGAATCTCGGGCATGTGCGTTCCTGGCCATGCAAGTGGCTGGGCAGGTTCGAAGAATATGGGATGGATGGTCTTCATGACAGACAAAGAACAGGAAGGCCGCCAAAAATGCCAAAAGACAGACCAGTCGCAATAGAAAGGCAGATCGCAGGGAATCCTGCAGGTTGGAGCGCAAGGCAGGTGATGAGTCTCATTTATGAAAAATCAGGAGCAGGATACCATGAGGTTCATGCGTACAGGCTGCTTCACAGTTGGGGATGCGCATCAAGGGTTGCACAGAAAGGATTCGTAAACTCTGCAACTGCACGGGAAAAACTCTGGTTTAAAAAAAATCTCAGGAAAAAATAGCCTCAAAAATGGCAAAAGGATTCACCATACTGTCACAGGATGAATCAATCTTTACTGCAGATTCAATATTCAGAAAAAAGATGTGGGTAAAGAAAAGAACGCGTCCAGCAATTCTGGCAAACGGGAATCGTCAAAAGACGATCATCTTTGGGGCGTTGGCTCATGATGGCAAACGACTCTTCAGGCAGTATGACAGATTTGATCAGTACTGCTTTTTGGACTATCTCAAGGAATTACGCAAAAAGTTTGGCAAGATTTCAGTCTATGCGGATAGGGCACCGCAACGCAGATCAAGACCGATGCAAAAATACCTTGATGAGAATCATGATGTCGTATTGGACTGGTTCCCAAAGGGCTCGCCGCAGTTTAACGCAGTTGGGGAAGAAGCATGGAAGCAAGGAAAATACGATTTGTCGGTCTCGCAATATCGGCCATCACTGAATAGTTTGAAGGACAGGATTTCCAAACATTACGGAACTGCCAGGTTCGATTTGGATATCATCAAGTACGTGCAACGGGGGATGGTTGGCGAACTTATGTTAGAGAGTATGGCATGCATCATGATGTATTGGAGGGCTTTAGGATGAGTCGAGTATCTGATTTTGACACATCAGTGTATGCGGTCATCCACGAGTCGCCCATGACGTTGATTTTTACAAGCGCACATGATTCTCCTGCAGCAATGTTTACCATACCTGGAACATTCAAGTTATTATGCGCAAATTTTACCTGGACATCGTCACCAAGCGATATTGGATTGGAAAAATCATCTGCCAAAAATACAGCAGCTGTAATTTCAGATGTGGGCGTCTTTTCTGGCAGCACAAGTAAGATGTTGTATTTTTTCTCTGATCAGAGTATGCTGACACATCAGCATCGTAAAAAAGGCCATCGTTATTGCTTGCTATGATTTTGGAAATCCCCGATTCCAGATAATTGAATCTCAAATATTGCGTGGTTTTGATCCTCTTTGAAAAGTATGGAGTTTGGCACAGATGCAATATCAGAATCTGAAGCTAGTGTAACTAGTTGCATATTTGCAGGATCATCCCTAACGTACAAGCCAAAACAATCCCCAGACAGCAGCATATTTTGTGGCACAAACAACTCATCAGCGTATGCAGTAGCAGACAAGAACGGCAAAAACATGAAAGACAATACGGTTAGAAATATCCAATTCATGACTACAAAGAAAGGGGTTGCTTTTAAAGAAAAGAATTAGAATTGCTAGGAAATCATGATCATTTTTGTTGCTTTATGATTTGTTTCAGTTTTGCAGGAATTATTAACATGAACTCTGCCGGTAATTTGAGATTGTATTTGTATTCGGGATGCATTTTTGTTTGAAACCAATCTCTGAGTATTAAATAATGTATTGGGATTCCAAGTACTGTCAATTGCAATAGCATAAGAGCTATCCAAGGCAATACAACATACCATATCAGTTTCTTTTTGTGATTTTTATTATTTGTAGATGATCTTTTTCCAATCCATTTGCCGATATTTTTGATCAAGGCTTCTATGTCTTCGGGGTTTTGCTTTAATTCTTCTGCAATCTTTACAGTGTATTTCACAGTACTAAACGGCAATACAATATTGTGATTGTTGATTGTAAGAAACGTAAACATTGCAAGTACTGCAGTTCGCTTATTTCCGTCTGCAAATACATGTTCTCTGCAAAATGCTTCTAAAAGACACGCTGCCTTTTCGTATATCGTTGGGTAAACTTCTTGGCCTGCAATTTTTCTTTCAGGCTTGCTTACAATTGATTGGATTTTATTTCTGTCAATTTTACCGCTGGAGGTATTCTCATGAAAATGTTCCTTAACAATAGAATGTAAACCTAGTACGTCATCAACAGTAAGATATGTTATCATATTTTAGATAACGCTTTAAAGATTAATTTGTTGTCTTTTATGCATTGTTCTGCTATCTTTTTGATATTTTCTTTCTCTTTATCTGTCATGATATAATTACACAAAATATCTATTTAATAAGTTACTCTGTACTTGGTTATGTGTTGTATCCCAAAACCAGTTCGTCCCTTATTTGACATCGTATTGTTCTCCCGTCTGCTCATCAATGACTCTTGTCCCTTTCTCTGGCATCTTTCTTGCATATGCCTTTGCAGGCGTCTCCGGGCTGTCCAAGTCAAGTGACATGTGTGGTTTGATGTGATTATGCCAGCGGACCAGCTCATCAATTGTGCCAAACCATCTCTGCTTTCTCTGAATCTCACCGTGAAATCTCTCGAGCTTGCCGTTTGCCTGGGGACGGTTGACTCTTGCCATGACGTGTCTTATTTCTAATTTTACCGGTTCCTGCTCAAACTGCGATGTCCCTTTTCTCTTGCATTCAGACTGGCTTGCGTAAAACTGGGAGCCATGGTCAGTCAGGACGGATGCAGACCTGCCGTGCCTTGCAATTGCTTCTCGTAGCACCGCAAGCGCGTTATCTGCTGTTGCCTCTGCAAACACCCCATGAGAAACGATGAATCCTGATGCGTCATCCCGGTAACACGGAAACCATCCTCCATCGTCTAACTGCTTCCAGTCAGTATGCCGCATGGGGTTTGAACATGTCCTTTCATATCGAACCCGCTTTCGTCTTCTCATCTTCTTTGGCTGGGCCTCTGCCAATCCCTCATCCCTTATGATCTTGTGTATTGTATTGTAAGGCATGTGCGTTCCAGTGGTGTCAGTTATTCTCTCCAAGAACGTTGCAGAACGCCTGAACCTTTCAAATGTCGGCTGGACGGTTTGCACCGTCTCTTCTGTGATTACTCTCTTTGGCCTTCTAGGCTTGCCTGGAACTGGAACCGTTCCTGTACTGCGACATCGCGAGTAGGGTTTCTGCACCCGGCGAACAGATATCTTCATGGGTGAGGCTGCATCTGCGTTCTTGGCACCGTCCTCTTTTGGCCTGATTGCCCATGATGTCTGGATTGGATCTGACTTTTGCATAATCCTGTGACTCTTTCCTCCTTTCCAAACGTATCCTGACTTTGGTCTGGAAACGATGGGGTGAACTAATTTGAGGATAATAGAATTCATCTTTCAGATAAAGACGATAAAATAAATCTTGAAAATATTGAAAAAAACGCCAATGACGTGGAGGTCTTAATATTCAAGCAGGCAATTACGGTTGGCCGGGACTGCCCACGCTCATCTATTTTGGCATTGTTTAGAGGATGGAAAAAATTTGAATTTTCAATACAGACTATTGGAAGAGCGATCAGAATGCCTGAAATAAGACGTTATGATAATGATGAGTTGAATCATGCTTATGCATATGCAAATATCGAGGAAGTTCAGATTGCAGAAGATGTCGCTAAAGACTGCATCACGATATACGAATCATTAAGACGAAACGGCCTTGATGATCCTGCTGGACTGAAATCCACATGCATGAAAAGAAGGCATGAAAAGACACGTCTTAATGCAGGATTTCGTAAAATATTTTCCAGAGTTGCCCACAGGCAACATCTCATAGGCAAAATATCATTAGAGGTTACCAAGCTTGAAAATAAGATGCTGGCCGATGCCGAAATCACGCAGCTAGACAAGGAGCAAAATCCTCGAGGGGATTTGCTATCAATAAAATCAAGTCCCATGGATTTGCAGAACCAATTTGACGCGTTTGCAAACGAGATTTGCGAACCGCCTGCAAAAGTGCATTCCCATGGGGGTTGTCAAACGCTGCATCTTCCAATTTTTTAAAATTTTTTGAATGAGTGGGCCTTGTAGAAACCATACCAAAACGACAGACTCTGACTTTGTATCGTCGCTATACCGTCAAGTTATCTGACGAGAAAGTGAATTCAGGCACAAAACATCACAATCTCATAAAATAAAAATTACTGAAACCACACATTAAATAGGGCTTCTGGGGGTTCCACACTACATGGCAACTAAGAAATCTCATGGCCGTTCACATGGATTTAAACATAAATCAAGATCCGTTATGAGAAAAAAGGCTCCAAGAGGAGTATCATTTCTGTTACGTGAATACCAAGAAGGCCAACAAGCACTTGTCATCATTGATCCTAGACAGCACAAAGGATTACCACATAGACGCTATCACGGTAAAGTAGGTCTAGTTACAAATGTTGGTAGACGTGCTATAACACTTGATGTGAAATTAGGAAATAAATCGAAAACCTTAATCACTAGATTGGATCATATCAAACCATTCGGTGTATAGATATGGAAGAAGTAAAAAAGAAACAAGCAATTTCTCTTTCAGAAGTTCAAGAAATTTTGAGTAAGGTAGATGTTGAAGAAATGGATCAAATTCAAAGATGGACTTATGATTATGTCTCAAAATTTGTATCAATTGATCCTAAAGTTGTCAAAGACATGAAAAAACGACTCGTTAAAGAATGTGAATTAACAGAAGATGAAGCTGTTGAAATAGTAAATATCAGACCAACTAGTTTAGCTGAACTACGTTCATTTACATTTGGTTGGAAAAAACTAATTCTTGCCGAAACTCTAGAAAAAATGCTCAAGATTATTAAGGAGCATTCGTAAGTCTTCAGGAGTATTTTATTTTGAATCGGGTACAACCCCCACCTAGAAAGTATGAAGAGCATGCATATGTTTTAGATTTTAATGCTAGAGGTAAATCTTCTACTGTTAGAGGACGAGATGGAATGATCATCACTGCAATTGGTGAGGATCGTTTAACACTTTTAGAAGTTCTTGGAGTTCCTAATTCTACATTTGAGGTAGGTGAAAAAATCTACATTGGAAAAGAAGGACGTACAAAAGTTCTTTCTGTATTGGGAAAAATGGACCATGATCATATTTCATCATCAGCTCAAACTGAATTGCCTGCTGTTGTAGAAAATATTGTAACTAGCAATGAACCAAAATTTGTAGAATATCTAAACAATGCAAGACCCCTGACTCCAAGAATTCACGCTCTTGAATTAATTCCAGGGATTGGGAAAACCTACATGAAGACAATGCTTGAAGAAAGAGAGAAGCAAAAATTTGAAAGCTATCAAGATTTGCAAGATAGAGTGGGATTTAAAGAACCAATAAAGCATATTTCAGAAAGAATACTAGATGAGATTACCGGTCAAAGTAGAATGAATCTCTTTGTAAAACGATGATAAAACGAAAACGTTTTGGACAACATTTTCTCAACTCAAATTTAATTGCCGAGTCTATTGTTTCAGAAGCTAAAATTACAAAAAAAGACATTGTATTTGAGTTAGGCACTGGTTTGGGCGTTCTTACTCCCTTATTATGTGACAAAGCTGACAGGGTAATTTCCGTTGATGCTGATAAAGAATTAGTCAAGAATGCCAAATCCGCATTATCTCATATTGATAATCTTGATCTAAAATTAGGTGATGGTTTTAAGAAAAAAGATGATTTTTCTATTTTTGTCTCTAATCTGCCATATTCTCGAAGTAAAGATGCAATAGAATGGCTTGCACAAACATCTTTTTCTCATGGTGTGATTATGGTTCAAAAAGAATTTGCCGATAAATTACTTGCAAAATCATCAAAGAATAGAAAGGCAGTTAGTATTATTGCTACACATGCATTTGAAATTAAGAACATATCCAATGTTGGAAAAAATAATTTCTTTCCGCCGCCAAAAGTTGATTCTGTAATTTTAAAAATCACTCATAAAAATATCCTAGATGAAGATTTGATTCAAACAATTAACAAAATTTTTTCATATAGACGCAAAACTGTTAAAAATATTTTAAAACAATTCCATAAAGAAACTGATATTGATAAACGAGTGGATGATCTTTCAGGAGATGAAATAATCAACCTTGCAAACCAAATCCTTGAAAAATGAAGAGTATCCCCCCTCTGAGGATACTTTTTTTATTGTAAATAATATTGAAAATGAAAAAGGCAATCTTGCTTTAGATGTTGGAAGCGGTTCTGGTTATCTTACAAAACTACTTTCCAAAAATTTTTCATATGTAGTTGGAACTGATACAAATTTTGATGTTTTAACAACTCAAACTTACAAAACAGATAATCTCATTTGCTGTAACGGTTCTGATGCATTACACGTAAAATTTGATTTTATTGTATGTAATTTACCTTATCTTGCAACTGATGAAATTCTTGATATTGCAACTGATGGTGGTCTTGATGGATTTGAGATTCCAAAAAAAATATTTGATTCTGTATTTAATAATCTCAACAAGCCTGGCAAATTCATCTTTGTTACGTCCTCTCTATCAAACTATCCAAAACTAATTGATTACGCACAAGAATCAGGATTTGAGACTAGAATTATTGCAAAAAAGAAACTTTTCTTTGAAGAATTGATTTTGGTAGAATCTGTGAATTAGTTATTTTCGTAATTTTTCTTTTGCATATGAAATTATTGCATCTGCCATTTGAGTTGTTGATGCATTGCCTCCAATATCCCATGTTACTGCTTTTCCTTCGTTAATGACTTGATCAGTTGCAGTGAATATTGCATTTTTAATTTCTGGTTCACCAAGGTATTCTGCCATCCAAGCTCCTGATAGAACTGTTGCAGTTGGATTTACTTTATTTTGTCCTGCAAATTGTGGTGCACTTCCGTGTGCTGCTTCAAACATTGCAAAATCATCTCCCATGTTTGCAGAATAGATCAATCCAATTGATCCTACTAATCCTGATGCTAATTCTGAAATTATATCCATAAACAAGTTAGTACTTGCAAGAACTGCGCCATTAAATTGTTCGGGTGCTACAACCATCTGTTGTGCCATGTTGTCAATGTATATCTCTGACAGTTCTACCCCTGTGCCTTCAGTTGCTTTCTGAGCTGAATTCCAAAATATTCCGTCTGTTTGTTTTAAAATATTTCTTTTAGTTATTGCTATCATTTTTTTCATATCATATTGTTTTGCCCAATCCATTGCAGAGCTCAAAAATCTATCACAACCTTGTCTTGTAATTTTTCTAATTGCAATCGCTGCATCGTCTGTAATTTTTGCTTCAACTCCTGTGTACAATCCTTCAGTTGCCTCTCTAAAACAAACACAATCTAATTTTCTATCTGGTGTTAATCGATCATAAGTTTTTGTTGGTCTGATGTTTGCATATAATTCAAATTTTTGACGTAATGTTACTGCTACACTTCTTGGTGCTCCCGGTACTGGAATTGTTGTAGTTGGACCCTTAAAACAAGCATCAGATTCTTCTAATGCTTTCATTGTGTCGTCTGGAATGTATGATTTGTCTTTTCTACCATTTTCATCCCATTGTTCTGAGCCTACGTCCGAAAGAATAATTTCTGATTGAATATTGCATTCTTTCAACACTTTAAGCATTGAATCCACTACTTCAGGGCCAATGCCGTCACCTTTCATCACTGTTGCTTTTTTACTCAAAACTGCATGATTTTGAAATGTTTATTATTTAATTCTAACAATTTGGTCTTTCATTCGTTGGAATTGCTTTCCCATTGCCTTCCAAGTTTGTCAAGTATGCGAAATGCAAACTTGTCAATATTGATACCTGATTCAGCAATTACCATGACAACATGACTATTAATTGGAAAACTCATGATTACAACTTTGTTTCCCAATTCTGCCTTGCGCTTTCGTTCTCAAAATACATCGCCATCTGATTCTGACTCATCCTCTGTTCTGATGCATCATCAATCATCAGATTGCAAATCATTACCTTGAATTTTATCCCCCTTGTCGCATTGCGCCATGCTCTTGCCGAAACATTCCCGCCAGGGACTCTCTTGAACGTGGAAATTGCAGTCCCTGCAGGCCGTCGATTCCCAATGCCGACATCCTTCTTCCGCTGCTTCTGGCTTTCATGTTCTTCTTCTTCCCCAGTCAGATTCCCAAAACTTTTGATGTCATCGGTGTTCACTTTACGATTACCAGGATGTGGCAATCCCTGCTTCCTTCTTGCATTGCTTCCACTTGTGCATGGCGAGAAATTCCTTCCTACTGGAACTATCGGAGTGACATTTTGCTTGTTACATTTTTTAAGATTATCATCAGCATCGTATGCGCCATCGCATCCGACAGATGATTCCTCAGGTGCTGTGACGTTTGCAGAATTCCCAATGCTTTGTAACGCCTCATCAGGTAATTTTTTAAACCTGGCGCGTCGCCTGGTTTCTCATCGGTAATTGGCACTGTACAGGTCTTCTTGGCGTCACTGTCTGCCATCATGCGCATCTTGATGAATCCGCGCCTTGCATCCCATTTCTGTCCCATCCAGTCTCTCCCCTGCTTGCTGGCTTGAGGCCTGCAGAGCCGCCTGCCAAAAACGTAATCTCAGTCTTTGCCTTGTCATCTGAGAACCGACTGGCATTATCTTCATCCTCTAAACCTGTTTTGTCGATTCCCTTGCAAATGGCAGAACATGTCGGAGAATTCTCTTCCCCGATTATTCCCTGCAGTTGTCTGCATGCAGTGCCGATTGCATTTCGGAACAATGCCATTATCATCAGGCATGCATCTGAAAAGGCAAACGGCGCTCCAACTTTATTCTTGTTTAGCTGCTCAGCGCCTCTAGGCATTATTGTGTCATCAAGATGTAATACATGCAACTCATCTCAAAACCCTGCAATACATCAAAAATGACGCAATACCAACAAACGCAGGACAGTTTTCACATCTCCTTTCACATCTGATTCCTGTCCTGTGAAATCCGTTTTTGAGCCAACCAAAGAATAATCCCTCCGCAACGCATCGAACCGAATCATATTTTTTGTGCGATTTGTTCTCTCCGATGACTTGCCATTCTTTCTAAGTGGAATACGTGCAATTGGATTTCTATTTTTCAAATAGCTTCTAATGGCCGTACTGTCATATCCACCCCTGTCAGCATAAACTGAGGCAATCTGTTTGATGGCGCCATCATCATCCATAAATTCCGAAATGTCTTCCATGACATCTGCAGACTTTGCACTGTCATGAACGTTTGCAGGGCTGGTCCTGACTGAGATTGGAAACCCGTTCTGCCCTACGGCAACGCGAGTCCTTGCGCCTGAAATCTTCCTGAATCCGTCGTATCCTGTTACGCTGCCCCCTTTTTGGCAGGGATTGTCGAGGAGTCAACGGATATCATCTTTTGCAGGTTGATCCTTCCTTGCTTATGAGCTGTTTTGATTAAACCGGATAGGATCCTCTTCCAGACTCCTTTTTGCTGCCAGAAGTTCAGTCTTCTGTCTGCAGCAGAGTCATCACCGTATTTTGTTGGCATCTCGCTCCGCCTGCATCCGGATGTCAAGACGCAGATGATTGCTCCGTTGATGATTCTTCTGTCATCGTCTCTTGGTCTGCCCGTCTTGGCAGGTTTTGGAATGTGTGGCTTTATCATGTCCCATTGTCTGTCTGTCAGTCAATTCCTGAAATTGCATGAAAATTAGTCATGTTCGGCAATTGTTAGATCAGGATGATCGTAAAAACTTCACTAAGTGATAAGTTTTGAGATGAGTTGTAAATAATATCTTACTTTAAATTCATCGTGATAACCCCTGATTTGGGAAATTCAATTTAATTCATACTTGTTACTGTATTCATTTTTTATATTTGCAATTACAGCCAATGTTGCAATTACGCTTGCATCCCTCTTTACATTTGTTAGAACAAGCACATTCTTTACAAATTTCCTCATTTTCAGGCATGATTATTTCAAATCTATTCAATTAGAATAACATATCGCCTAATTTTCTTTTTCTATATGTTTTCTATAGTGATGATTTAATATCTTATTTATTAAAGTAATTTTAAATGCAGATAGTCCAAATCTCTGATCTTCATATTGGTTCTCAATTTTTACAAGAAAAATTTGATATTCTAGTTGAAGAAGTTAATGAATTGAATCCTGACGTAATTGTGGTTACTGGTGATTTGACAAATGAAGGGTTGATGAAAGAATATGAGAAATGTAAAACATTGTTAGAGAAATTTAATACTAGAAAAATTATCACTATTAGTGGAAATCATGATTATAGAAACACAGGTTATTTACTATTCAAAAAATTTTTCCCATTTAAAACAGTAAATGAATTAGATGATGATGTCGTTTTAGTTACAGTTGGAACTGCTAGACCTGATAGAAATGAAGGTGAAGTAGGGTATAGGCAAAATTTATGGTTGGAAAGAACTATGAAAAAATACAAAGATAAAGTGAAAATTGTTGCAATGCATCACCATTTGATTGCAATACCTGATACTGGTTCTGATCAATTAACTGTAGTTGATGCAGGTGATGTCTTGCGAACTGTTTTGGATACTAAAGTTGATGTAGTTTTATGTGGTCACAAACATAGGCCATGGGCTTGGAATTTTAGAACCTTAACTGTCGTTAATGCTGGAACTGCTACATCAGAAAGAGTTCGTGGATTATTTGAAAACACCTACAACATTCTTACTATTTCTGATAGAAAGGTCCACGTTGATCTAAAAATTGTAGGTGGAAAACGAGTCCCAATCAATGAAATTGTGAATAACTATAGTCAATTCCACGACGAGTGAATTTATTTACAGATTAACGCTTGTAATGCATGTATTAATACAAATTACTCCTAATTGAGACTTGGGCATAATGGTTTACAAAAATAAAGTCTAAGATTATTCAACAGCAAGGCATTCTCTTTACAATTCTTGGATGATTCTCTGCACCAATCATGCATGCAATACGCTGCCAACTGATACACCAAAACGCAGATCAGCACACAAATATGATTTCACATTGCATAATCCCTTTACGGGAACTGTTCTGATGCCAAACGTGTCTTTGAATGTCTCAAAGAGCGGTTCAATTGATGTCTTTCTATCCGCATGCAATTCCTGACCGATCGCAGAGTCGTAAAATTCCACAAGCTTGATTCTTTCCTGGGGCGTACGCGGGCATGCCTTATCGGAGTGACAACCCCGGATGTTTTTTGCCGCACGAATCATGCAGTTTGGAATCATCGTATGCAGGATCTGCCAAAATATTTCGTATGATTCCTGAAAGTGATTTTATCAATGCGTCAAACGTCCTGCCATCATGAATATTTGCAGCACTGACACCGGCGGACAATGGAACAATCAATTTGCCGGCGCTGCAACTCATGTGCAGCTTATACCCGAATATCCGATCCTTTGATTTGGAGGACTATCCCCATCTTGCATCCGTATCAGTCCCTGAAATTGGCAAACGATTATTCTTCATGTCGGATTTGTGCCATGCAGGACCATCTGCTTTTGGCAGAGAACTGTCCGCTGATGCAGACGTGTCATCAGCCATTCCTTCTGATACGGACAGGTTTCCCATTGTCCCGATGATATCCCCAATGGGCAGGTTCTGAAATCGCCTGTCAATAGTACGCCTGTCTGGGATTCGAGTCAGTCTGCAGACCTTGAACAATTTGTCATCGTTGCATTTGATTGATAAAAAATAATGAAGTGTGCTGTTACCTGGAATTCTCATCTGAGATTTTATGTTGAATAATTGCACCATCAGAACAGTTGAACAGGCATACGGTCTGCCAGGTCTGAATATCTCCTCATGCAGAGACAATGTTCTGACCAGATACAAAACGCCAATAAGAGATGACTCTGACAGAACCCTGCCGGGGATTTTTACGTTCATGCTGCAATGAAATGATATTGCAAGGATCCTCGGCTTTTTTCATTTGAATAGTTTGAGAAACTGATTAAAAATTAGGATTAGCTATGCCCAAGTCTCATATACATAACAATCAATATTGATACTCTTTTGGAAATTCAAAAGAGTTACTCTTTCAGATACTGATCCTTGTATATGCCCATAATTATTATGCCAAGCCATTACTATCTTCTGTTGTTAGCTCACGATCATATTTTTTGGATTTTGGATATTATTATCTCTGTTATTTTCTTCAATGATTCTCTCACAATCTTTTTCTGGAATGTTGTAATTTCTACGGATGATTTAGAAAAAATAATTTAATTTGGATTAATTAGCCACGCAAAAACCGCATCACAAACGCTAATTTACAGATTAATTCTAGGCCCTTTATGCGGGGATCGCCTAGCCTGGTAGGGCGTAGGATTGCTAATCCTATGTCCGCAAGGACACGGGGGTTCAAATCCCCCTCCCCGCGCCATTAAAAATTAAACTTAATAGACCGATTTGCAAAGTTATTCTTATGGGACGAAGAAAAAGTCAAAAAATCATTCGTACTGGTCCAAAAAATGCAACTACTGGTATGTGTCCTGTTTGTAAGACTATTGGTAAGATCTTCATTCTTGGTTCTCCTGGTGAAGAGAGAGCAAAATGCGAAAAATGTCGTCAAGAATTTGAATTATAGTTCAAAAAGCTAACCTGCCCATCAAAATATTTACCCATAACTTTTTAAGACAATTTTTTGTTGATAGATAATTATGAGTTCAGACGCTGAAACCATCTATGAAAGAGTTGCAAAACTTGAAGATGAAATTGCATTGCTCAGAAGTGAAATTGATATTGTTAAAAAAGCATTAAGAAATAAAATTGCTCGTCACGAAATATCCATGATCAAAAAAGGTCAAGAAATAGATTCTATTATTGATTAATTTTTTGTCTTTATACTTCTAATCAATTCCAAAATAAAATCTACATCTTCTGCATTTGGGTTTATTTCTAAATATCTATTCAAATATTTTAACGCAGTTTCAGAATTTAGTAATCGCTCTTCTAAGATTCCTTTGTCTCTTATATCTTCAGGCGATTCTGGTTCTATTGATAGTACCATGTTTACACATCTCAATGCTTTGTCGTAAACAAATGATTGAACGTAAGAATTTTTCAAATTACGTGTCATTCTAACTAGAATTTGTTCTGGTTCTATTTCATCAAGATATTGAGGTTGAAATTCCAGTTCTCCATCAAAGTTAGTATCTAAAATTTCTTGTAAATCATCTATGTCCAATAATAGTCCATCATAAAATGGATCTAAAATCATCTCTTCATTATATTTTACTAGTATGTGGCTTGGAAATCCTACAATTTTGAGATCTAATCCAACAAACTTTGCAATTTCAACATAAAGAATTGAAATAGTTATTGGCAAACCTGATTTTTTATCAATAACTTCATTTAGAAAATTATTTTTTGGATTGTAATAATCTCCATCATCCCCACTAAAACCTAAATTTTCAAAGAGATGTTCATTTAACATTGAGATTAGATATGTTGGGTTTTTCACATCATTGATTGATTCTTTTAGAGACTTTCCAATTTTGTTTATTTTTTGAATATATTCATCTACATTTAGATCTGGATATTCTAAAATCTGAGCAAACTTTAGACATTTTTCAACTAGGTTAAAGTTTGGATTTTTGACAAATGAAAACCATTCTGCAACAAATGGATCAAATTTTTCTTCCAATTATTACAAACTCAACTTTTTGAGGTATAGTTGAGGATCCTTGAGTTCTCTGGTATTTGGAGGGATTTCAATCATTTTTTTGAAGGTATCTTTGCCCAGTTTCTCATAAACTGTTTTGGTAAAGTCTTTGCCCATGCTTTTTCTAACTTGATATGTTGAAAAATCTGTTCCCATAAAGGTCATAAGATAATTTTGAAAATCCTGGTCATCTTTTAGGATATTTTCAATTACAAAACCTGCCATTCCTTCCATGGCAGTAAATGCTGCATGATGTTGTTGAATTGGAACAAGCCATCTTTTGTAAATGTCTAATAGTTGTGGGATTGATTCCCCGATTTTCGGGTCTATCTCTACATGTGTAAATGTCATGACATCTGGTCCAATTTGTTCAATTAAGAAATGATCTGGGTTCAAAAAGAAAAACAAATTTGCTTTTTTTGCAAATGGAAAATCATCTGGTACTGCCTGTAGTTGACAATATTCTGAAAGTTTGTTAATTGTTTCAGAACCAAGTGATAAAATTATACTTGCTAGTTCTTCATTAATTTTGTTTACTTCTATTGCCGCATTTTTGTTTACTTGTTGCAGGTTTTCTTGTGCAGAGTGAATCATTTCTTCTAACACTGTCATTTTAACTGCTCCTAGATATCCTGAATTTACATTTTCAAATCTTGATTGATATGGCTCTCCTTGTTTTTGAAGAATTATTTGTGGATATCTTGATAGAATAAATTTATTTAAATAAATTATAGAATCAAGATAGTCCCCGTACGTTGTCGTAATTTTAGAAATGTATTGAATTGCATATGTTGAATATACTAAATATTTTGGGGTGTCTTGCTCCATTAATTCTGCAATTTTATCTTTATCTTCTTTTGCAACTGCATTAAATAATTCTTCGACAAATTTTTTTGCTTCTTTATCTGCAAATACTTTGTTTCCTTTCATTTTTTTTAATTCTTCTAATTCTAGAAATTTTAATTCTAAATTATCTGGAACTTTAACTCCTAAAAATTCCTCTACTTTGTCTTTAAAAATTGGAAAAATCTCCTTAGCAATATCGTCTAGTTCTCTAAATTCCACTTTGCCTGAAAGGCCTTCTTTGGCTTTTACTGCTAGTTCTGCAATCTCTTTTTCCTCATCAATTTCAACTGATAATTGCCCAAATAGTGCCTCGGCAAATTCTGCAAATTCTCCCATTTTGCATCAAATCATGAAATACTCCATTTAATATTATCTTGATTTTTTATATCAAAGAAATTATTAGTTAACACCTATCTGAGCTACTATTAGAATATGCTAGAGTCAACTATTGAATTTCTAAAATGTGTTAGATGTGGTTCTAAATTGGAAGTTGATGTATTCAAACATGATTTGGAAATTGATGAGGGAATTCTAAATTGTCATAAATGTCCATTATCTTATCCAATCATTAAAAAAATCCCTATCATGTGGGATGATTTTACAAAATATCTTTCAGTACGCAAACTTTTGGGAGGAAATCTATACCAATCACCCACTTCATCAAAATTAAAAAATTTTTAAAATTTTCTTTATCTAAAACTACCCAATCTAATGATGATAGAACTAAACTTGAAGAAAGATGGTCTACAATATACCAAAATAGCATTCGTTCTAAATTTTATTCTATAATTAAAAAAAATCTTGATACCTCACCTTCATCAAAATTTGTTTTAGAGTATGGTTGTTCAATTGGACTTGTAACTTTACATCTTGCTAATTCTAGTAATGTTGTATTTGGTATTGACAAATCATTCTCTGCCTTGGCATATGCAAAAAAATCTTGACTATGTTGTTGCTGATTCATTATCCCCTGTTTTTGGTAAATCTCAATTTGACTTGGTACTTGCATTAAATGTTCTAGAATTAATTGAACCCTTAAAATTACTAAAACAAATATCATCTCAAATTACTTCTGGATATTTTGTTTTATCTGATCCTTGTGATTTTGATATAGAGGTATAAATTCAGTTAAATTCCCACTTGATGTATCTACATTACGCACAAATCTAGAAAATTTAAGATTCAAAATATCGCCAGAAACAAAAAACCCATCTTTTATTTCATGGAATCTAAAACTTAATTCTCATACTGCATTAAATTACCAAGTAGATTTGGTAATTAGTAAAAAATAATGTCATTTAATTTCTAAATCCACATGAATCACAATTGAATTTCTTTTTTAGGTTTATGGGCTTTTTCTATATGACGTAATGTTCTTTGAGGATCTGAAAATGCCATGTTGCGTTTTAGGCAAATATTTCCTACTGTGATTTCTTTTTTACGTGAAAATAACTCCATCGTTTTTCATTCTCTATGTCTTTAAAACCATTTTTCCAGTTTAATATGGCGTGCATTTGTCTCTTTGAATCTTGAATGCCTCAAGACACCAATCAAATTCATCAAGAAAACGTTTTGCTCTTCTATTGTATTCTTCATATAACAAATCCCTGTTCTCACTAAACGCTTCATGTACTTTGGATATTTGTAATGATGATGGGATTGGTGGCGATCTTAACTCTGCAAAAATTTGTCGTAAGTGCTGTGTTACATTTATTCCGCCAAAAGATCCTACAGAATATGGCATAATAGCTGAAGACTTGAAAAAATATTCTTCTAGGCAATAATATGATGTATTTTTAACTTATCCTAAAACAGATCATTTAGTAAATTATTCATGACAATACAGATCTAAGAATAACATTGTTGAAACATTTTTCATGATTCATAAAACTCATCCCAAAACCCAGATTTCCATTACAATTCAGATATCCTTACGACTGGAGATGAGTTTGAAAATTTGAACTGTATTTTACTGTTTTTTAGTTTTAGGATGAGTTGATAAAGAAATCTCAGATGCTCAACGGAGTACTACTATTGCGCCGCAATTACCAAAACCTGCCAAAACAGGACGTCCGAGATGTGATGATAGGACTACAATCAACGGAGTTTTGTTTGTGTTAGCTACCGGATGCAAACGGGCAGACATGCCAGACAAGTACGGCTCAAAACCCGCCGCACATCTGCGGTTTCGGGACCTGCGGCAAAAAGGCATCTGGAAGAAGATCCTGTCAGGACTGATCAAATCCGCACACAGGCAAGGAAAGATTGACCTGCAAAAAATTTCAATTGATTCATCATCAATTGCTGCCAAAAAAGGGGCAATGAAACAGGATATGACGGATTCAAGAAGATTCCAGGCACGAAGATTCATGTCGCAGTGGATAAGACGGGACTGCCGATCTCAGTTAGGACCAGTCCCGCAAATGAGCATGACAGTACAAAATTCATTGACGTGTTGGAAGACATTTCAGAATTGGCAGGTGATGATTTGGGACGTGCGATTGCTTCTGCATATGCAGATAAGGGCTATGATGCAAAATACATCAGAGACTATCTGAGATGTCATGGAATCAGCTGCCGCATTCCATACAAAAAGAGCTAAAATAAAATCGCACAAAACAGGAATCAAAAGCATCATGGCAAGACAAGATTTGTCGTGGAACGGTTCCTTGCATGGCTCAAGTGCGGGTTTCACAGGACGGCAGTAGGATACGAAAGGAACTGTGAGAATTATTTGGGGTTTGTGTATCTGGCATGCATCATGATGTACTGGAGGGTTTTAGGATGAGTTGTTTTTAATACACCTGATGTAGTGTGATTATATTCTGGAGTTATTGGAATGCATCCATCAGCAGTAGTTATCATTTCTTGTAGTCTTTTAAATTTAGGTTCTGGATTTTCCATCTCTTTGTACACCCTATCTAACAGTGGTAAATCCAATTCCGTTGGATCAATTAACATTGTTTTATGTCCTTTATCTTCTATCTTTTTTTAACCCATTGGGCTACTTTGATTCCATCTCTATCTTTTCTGACCGAGCCTACAATTATTGCAATATTCAACAAATATCATCAATCTTTTGAAAAGTTGTGTCATAAAGTTTTCCCTAAATTTGAAACTAGTTGTATGTATTTTTAGAAATAACTGTGATCTATTCTTTTTTTGATTCAATTTTCTGTTCTATTGCTTTGATACAGTCATGACAAATTACAGATTTATCTGATAAACTACGTATGATTTCATCATTTTGAAATTCTGAATCGCATGTTGCACCTATGACTATTTTATTAGTCCATACTTCATAGTCTTCTTTCTTTTTTGCACAAACAAAACAATTCATAATTTTTCTAGTGTTTTAAGAATAGTATTCTTTAATTCCTTTATCTGTTGGATGTAACTCTATTTTTTGTCCCATCAGTCCTTGTTTTTGATGTACTTTTAGCATTCCGTCTTTTTCTAATTTTTCTAATGTTGCATCTAGTTCTTTATTTTCAAATCCTGTATTTTTTTGAATTTTTTCAAATGTTCTTGATCCATTAATTATTTCACCTAACACCAATCTCTTTTTTGTTTGAGGTTTGGATGACTCCATTTGTGATTCAAATGCCTCTGTTTGAGGTTTTTTATTATATTCTTCAAAACTTGGTTGAAATTGTTTTTCTTGTGTTGGCTGAAATGTACTCTTCCCAATTCCTCTTTTAGCTAATATGCGAGGAATTATCCTTGCTAGTGGAATTGCCAAAAAAATGATTATGTAAATCCATGAAAAATTTGGGTCATCCATTCCATTTTTGATATAATTGAATAGGGTTAAATTTGTTCAGTGTGTTTTTTACTACCTATCTAATGTGATTGATATAATAGTGGGTTTTATCTACTACTTGTAGTGTCAAAATATCAATCACCTAATGTTAGTGTAAATATGAGTGCCGCAAAAATGGTTATCATAGGCATAATTATTCTTATTATAATTGGGGTCGTAATATCTGCATCAGTCAAGATAGTTGATTCTGGACATCGAGGTGTGCTTTTACATTGGAATGCAGTTGATCTTACTAATCCCCCTCTTGAAGAAGGATTGCATTTTGTGATTCCTTTCCAAGATGAGGTAGTCGACATTGAAGTTCGTACTCTAAAATATGCTAATGATGCTAGAAGTGCATCTAAAGACTTGCAAACAGTAGAAACAACAGTTACTGTCAATTATCACCCTGACAAAGAAGGCGTACACAGATTATACAAAAACTTGGGTCTTGATTATGAAAACAGAGTCATTCAACCTGCTATAGAAGAAACAGTAAAGCAGGTCACTGCAAATTATAATGCTGAGGAATTAATCACAAAAAGACCACTTGTCAAAGCAGACATTGAATCTTCAATTAGAGACAGATTAAATCAATTTGATGTTGTAACTGAAGTAATTTCCATTACTGATTTTGAATTTTCTCCACTATTTGCTCAAGCTATTGAATCTAAAGTAGAGGCTGAACAAAAAGCACTAAAAGCTGAAAATGACTTGAGACGAATTGAAGTTGAAGCAAAACAACGTGAAGCTAATGCTGTGGGTCTTGCTAATGCAAATATTGCAGAAGCCAAAGGTGAGGCAGAAGCTATTGCCATAATCAACAAAGCTTTGTCTGAAAATCCAAATTACCTTGAATGGCTCAAAACACAAGCTTGGGATGGTAAACTACCTCTAGTTGTAGGTGAAGGTGGAACACCATTTATTCAAATTCCAGTTACTCCTTAATTATTTAGAATTATTCTTTTTCTCTATCGTCTTTTCTAATTTTATCATACATTGCAAGAAATTGATCAGGTTCATTTTGTCTGTAATTTTTTTCTAATGTTTGTATTTCTTTATGTGATATCTGTTCTCCTTTGTTGTCATAATACTCTTTAATGATTTGAGATGGTGTTTTTTTGATATTATACTTTTGAAGGGTTTGATTGACATTTCTTTTACATAATGTGTCATAAATGAACAGCCGATAAACAAGATATCCTGATAATCCTATGATTGTTGTAATTACAATGGGGATAATTATGATTGATGCCATGTTTGGTTGTTAGTTTTTTCAGTATTTCATTGTTATTGTATCTAACTCTCAAGGGTACTGTTGTGTATCCGGTTGTCATTGTTCGTGTTGGATGTTGGTTGATGATACGATCATTAGCTTAGTAATCATTAAATATTCTCATTTTAGTTTTCAACTATTGAATAAAATACTATATTTTAGATAGTGCAACCTTCTTTGAGGGGATATGTACTGTGTTGCACAACTAACCATCTGATCCAAATTATTGAACCAATTTAGCTTTAGATCCCAACTATTTTCATTTCTTATGAACAGAAATTGGAAAACAATCAACAAATCACTAGTAACCAGAGGCGAACTAATCATGTCATGGGATGCTATTGACTCATGGCAAGAAGAACTAGATGAGATGAACAAGGGCAAGGAAGGAAAAAAGTTTGCGTATCCCAAATCATTCATGAATGCGCTATCTTATGCTAGAGCATGCTTTGGATTGCCATTTAGACAAACCCAAGGAATGGTAAAATCACATGCAAAGCATATTCCTGATGTGCCAATTATTCCACCATGCAAAGAAGAGTAGACAAGTTACACGTCAAATTAAACCAAAAAGTTGGCGATGATGATGTGATAATTGCAATTGACAGTACGGGAATCAAAGTGGCAAATAGAGGAGAGAATGGATGAGACAGAAATGGGACGTGAGGCGCGGATTTCTGAAAATCCATGTGGCAGCTGATGTCAAAACAAAAAAGATTCTTTCGCTAAAAATAACAGACGAGCGTTCCCATGATGCCCAGCACTTGCCCTCTCTGGTAGAACAGGCAGAGAAAAACGGCAGCAAAATAGTAAGGGTTCTAGCTGATGGTGCTGCGTATGATTCCAAAGATGATTTTTCATACTGCTATTATGACAAGGAGACGCTGCCTGCAATTAAGGTGAGAAAGACGTCATCCATACACACTGACTGTCACCCGAGACGAAAATCTGTTTTGGCTCGATTATATAATTTGGATCTGTGGAAGCTTGGCGTAAGCTATGGCGATGGATGGGTTGCAGAATACGTCTTCTCATCATTCAAACGTCTCTTTGGCGAGCATGTCATGGCACACAGATATTCTAACATGGTAAAGGAATTGGAATTAAAAGTGGCGTTGTATAATTTGTTTGCAAGCATATGATTAAACGGCCTTGTAGAAATCATTCATTTTTGACCCGTTTGTGATCAGTTCTGGCCAATTCTGATCTATCTATCTGAAATGCGGGTTTTACCCCACAATATGAAGTCATTTTACACCAGGATGTGCCGTACAATGCTAAACATCATCAGACGATGCAGGATTCCACGTTACCTGCATCCCAAATCCAGCCATGCCTGTTCTGTATGGACGCACACACATGATTCTCCTGGTGATTCGCCGGTACGAATCCAAGAGTTGCAGAAGGCTTGTCCAGCTGTCAGAGGAATGTGTCGGGATTCGGGAATATCTTGGATTCTCTAAAATTCCTCACTGCGCAACGCTGCAAAAGGCAGCTGCAAGATCGGAGGGCAGCCTGCTACACAGGATGTTGCAGGAGTTCATCCCGTACAAAAGAGTCAGGTTGGTTCTGGCAGGAATTGATGGCAGCGGGTTCAGCTACAGCACTGCGTCATATTACTACACAAAAAGAGTCCGGTTACGCAGAAACTTCCTAAAGATAGCCGTATGTGCAGACATGAATTCTCAGCTGATCTGCACTGCAATTATACATCATGGCATGCGGCACGACAATCCTGACTTTCTGCCATTGTTGTACAAGACAAGCGCAGCTGTTGCCACGGTCGATACTGTGTTAGGCGACATGGGTTTTGATGATGAGAGCAATCACGTTGGTGCAAGAAAGACTGGTACGGCTGCTGCAATCATTCCAACTGGACATGCTGATGTTCCAATACGCAGAACAAGTGGGACTCACAGAAGGGAGGTGAAAAGGAACTTTCCAAGGCAGCTGTATTCTCAGAGAAACAGATCTGAGACAACTTTTTTTGTCGTAAAGAGGATGATGTCCGGAGACACAACGTCAAGGAATGATACCACTCGCTCAGGACAATGAAATATTGCTTGGATTGATCGCATGCAATTCTTATCGAGTTGCAAAGTCAGAGTCTGTTGTTTTGGCATGGTTTCTACAAGGCCGATTAAACAAATATTTCATTAGTGTAAACTGTAAGTAAAATTACTTAGTTGTGCAACACAGTAGGGATATGGTTTATTGTGCCGTCTGCGTCTGCCAACAGAACTTGGGTTTGGATTGCCAACTTATGGAGAAGTAACTATTGATCCTACTGTTTAATAACAACATACAGTATGAATGCTACAATGATAGACAAAAAGACCACATGCCTCATGGCAGTGCTTGCAGTAATTGTGGTAGCAGCTCCCCTTGCATACGCAGATGCGGGGAAGTGGTATGAGGAGAAGATAGCGGAGATAAACCAAAAGTATGGACTTCCAACATATCCAAACGACCTCCCAGATACCATGCGCGCAGATTATGAGGCAGAGATGTTGCCAGTCTACAAGTCTCATGACAAGGTCATGGTCATGCTTGATGCTATTTACAAAAAGCAGCAAAAGATCTCAGATCAGATAGATGAGATAGACAAGCAGTACGGCTACGCTGTAACGTGGCCTGAACATGACGAGGCAACGTGGGCCAAGTACAACTCTGAGATAGAGTTGGCATACGTGCAGTTCCAGAAGCAGTTATCTGCAATCGGGGTACGATACGACATTCCACAGACACCGCAGCTGACAGACCAACAGCAAAAGAGTTATGCAGAGAAGACAGAAAAATTGCACTTTCAGATAAATGAGATAAACAAGCAGGCAGAAGATCTTGTAAAGGAAATGGACATGTACAATGCCAAGATTGCAGAGATTGACAAAAAGTATGGCATAGCCCATTCTGACATGGGCTCTTGGGACTGGGACATGTACAACGCTGAGCTAGAGTCAGCACAAAAAGAGTACACCAAAAAGTACGAGGCCCAGATGCTAAGACACAAGGATCTCCAGAAGCTATACGACCAACACTATGAGATGCAAAGAGAGTTTGACATCTATGGTCGACATGGTGCTGCAAACATGCCAGGTGCCACACAGCAGTTTGTAGCTGAGGTGATAGCACTTGAGGAAAAGTATGCCAAGCAGGACATCGCAGATGCTGAAAAGATGTACGCAGTCATATCAGGGCAGATGATACCTGAGCTGCAAGACATATACAAAAAGTACGGCCACAGTCCGCCTGACTCCATGACAGCAGAGCAGGTAGGCAAACAGGATCAGAAAAGAAAGGACCTCCTAGAGCAGATACAGAAAATGGAGACTGAGCTTGGAGTGTCGCAGTATATGAAACTCGTAAAATAAAAAAACTCCCCCGTCTTTTTTTATTATTGTTTTATTATTACAATTCTAGGCTATGGCTTTAACGCTTTTGCATGTTTTTTTAGAGTCATGCAGACGAGCGGCACCCCATCATAGTCAGGAGAGCAAAGCGCGTGGCCTCACATTTTGGATACTGTATAAACGCAGGCAAAAAGATAATCCAGCCCTGCCAAATAAAACTAAAATTTATTGAATTACAATTTTTTTAATAATAACTTAAAATTTATCCAATTTTTCTAATATTCATCTAAAATCATTAATTTATCTAACAAAACTTTCTATTAATACCTAAATACTACATTTCCTCTACTTTGGTATGGGGATTTTATGAATGGAAATAATTGATAATTCTCTAGTGGAACCTATTGAAATTCGAATGATTAGGCCATCAAAATTCCCTGTTAGATATAAACTTTCTGCAAATTCCCCAGAACTTACAAATCTCAAATCTAGCATAAAGGAACATGGTTTACTTCAGCCAATTGTAATTCGACCACTAGAACACGGTTTTGAGATTGTAGCAGGTCATAGACGATTTTCTGCATGTAAATCAATACGTTGGAGATTTATCCCTAGTAAAATAAGAGATTTGTCTGATAAGCAGGCATATGAAATTCAACTAACAGAAAATATTCAAAGAAAATCCATGGATCCAATTGAGGAAGCCGAAGCATATCAAAAATATGTTAATGAATACGGTTGGGGGGGCGTAAGTGACCTTGGTAAAAAAATTGGAAAAAGTGAGGAATATGTCTCTCATAGGATGCAACTTCTCAAACTTCCTGATGATGTGAGAGGAAAAATAGTTCACAATGATTTGAGCGTCAGTCAAGCATTGGAACTTACTAACGTTGATGCTTCTATGAAGAATGAATTTGTAGATGAAATAGTCAAGAACAAACTCACAGTAAAGCAAATTAGAGTCATGAAAAAGAAGGCCAAAACAGAAACTGACCTATACAAACCAGTTGCAAACAAAAATTCCAAATTCCTTAATTTGGTTAAAAAAAGTAACTTGACACTAAAAATCACTCTTTCAAGAATTGATGGCCTTATTGAAGATGCACATGGAATTGATCCAAAACAAAGAGCAGGGATGATTAAATTTTTGATGGATCTTAGATTAAAGACTCATTCAATGATCGATGAAACTATCAAATTCAAAAAGAATTACTCGCATTAATTTTTCGTTATTTTATGACCCAATAAACGGTGGTGCCCATTCTTTGAGGAGTTTCTTGTATTCGTCTTCTGTATATGTTAGTGCATAAATTGATGCTTCTGTATGTGGAACAAAATCATAGACCTCATAAGTCTGAATAATGTCTCCAAATAGATTTCGATAAATATCATTTTCCTCATCTGCCATCTCATTTGATAAAAATGACTTTACTGTAATCCAATCATATCCTCCACGTGTTCTGCCTGAAAATAGCACAAATGGTGCATCATTGAGATATTTTTTCAATCCAACTAATCGCTTGGGAAGTGCTTGTGATGTTCTAAATGTAACAAGATCTACACGAACTACTCTATGTGGAATTTTCTTTGCATCTACCTTGATTGTATATCCCTTAATGATTTCCTCTTCCTCTAGTTTTGCTATTCGGGATTCAATCTCTTCTTCTGTTAAATCATAATTGAAACCTTTCAAAAAATCCCAAATCTCAAAAACCTCTTGTTTTGAGTTTTGTGAAAGTGATGAAATTATCATCTCATCAATCTTGTCTATCAATGAGGGTTTTTCCTAAATCAACTATTTAACAAATTTGAGACTTGGGCATAACTAATCCTAATTTTTAATCAGTTTCTCAAACTATTCAAATGAAAAAAGCCAAGGATCCTTGCAATGTCATTTCATTGCAACATGAATGTAAAAATCCCCCGGCAGGGTTCTGTCAGGGTCATTCTTATTGGCGTTTTGTATCTGGTTAGAACATCGTCTCTGCATGGGGAGATATTCAGACCTGGCAGACCGTATGCCTGTCCAACTATCTGATGGTGCAATTATTCATCATAAAATCTCGGATGAGAATTCCAGGCAACAGCACACTTCATTATTTTTTATCAGTCAAACGCAGCGATGACAGATTGTTCAAGGTCTGCAGACTGACTCAAATCCCAGGCAGGCGTACTGTTGACAGGCGATTTCAGAACCTGCCCGTTGGGGACATCATCGGGACGATGGGAAGCCTGTTCGTATCAGAAGGAATGGCTGATGACACGTCTGCATCAGCGGACAGTTCTCTGCCAAAAGCAGATGGTCCTGCATGGCACAAATCCGACATGAAGAATAATCGTTTGCCAATTTCAGGGACTGATACGGATGCAAGATGGGGATTCTCCTCCAAATCAAGGGGTTGGATATTCGGGTATAAGCTGCACATGAGTTGCAGCGCCGGCAAGTTGATTGCTCCGTTGCCCGCCGGCGTCAGTGCTGCAAACATTCGTGATGGCAGGACGTCTGATGCATTGATAGAATCACTTTCAGGAATCATACGAAATATTTTGGCAGATCCTGCATACGATGATTCCAAACTGCATGATTTGTGCGGCAAAAAGCATCTGAGGTTGTCACTCCGATAAGACATGCCCGCGTACGCCCCCGGAAAGAATCAAGCTTGTGGAATTTTACGACTCTGCGATCGGTCAGGAGTTGCATGCGGATAGAAGAACCTCAATTGAACCGCTCTTTGAGACATTCAAAGACACGTTTGGCATCAGAACAGTTCCTGTAAAGGATCATGCAATGTGAAATCATCATCTGTGCTGATCTGCGTTTTGGCGTATCAGTTGGTAGCGCATTACATGCATGATTGGTGCAGAGAATCCAAGAATTGTAAAGAGAATGCCTTGCTGTTGAATGATTTTAGACTTTATTTTTGTAAACCATTATGCCCAAGTCTCATCTAATTGGTATAATTCATGGAGTTGCTGGAAGTGGAAGTCTGATTGCTTTGGTAGCAACTACTCTAGATAACGTCGAGATGGCCACGACCTTTATTCTCCTATTTGGTTTGGGTTCTGTTTTTGGTATGATTATAGTTAGCAGCCTTATCGGCTTGCCAATTTTGCTGTCAGAAAAAAATTACTACTATCAATCTATATTTAAGATTTGGAACTGCTGGCATAAGCCTAATCCTTGGAGCAAACATTCTCTATGAGATTGGAGTATTGAATTATCTGAAATTCTAGTTTTTTCTAATTTTACTAAACGAAGCATTGAGAGTTTTCTTTCTACTGATCTCAACAATCTTAAAAATTCCTTCAAAAATATTATCTGTCTTGTTTCCTAAAATTCTGATAACAATTCCTGATTCATCAGGCAAGATAGATGTTCCAACTGATATTTTCTCAAAGTTTTTGAGTTTTTCACCAATGAGACTATCTAACTCTATAACATTTTCTTTTCTAGTTAGAATGTAAACTGTCCCAACAATTTCATATTCACCTAGTATCCCAAAATCTCTTAATCGCTGTTTTTTTGGCTCTATCTTCGCGTTCTCCAAAAATCTAATCTTCTGATCTTGATTCTTACAATGTGTCCTAAGGTAACATATATCATATTCAAATAACTCATCCATTGCTACTCTTCCAGGAGTCAAAATTTCTGAATAAATCAAAGTAGAATTATCATGAACATTGAGATTTACTTTTTGATAATATCTGGAGTCTTTGTATGGAATTATTTGATCAGGAATGTATTCAAGATAACAATCCTCTTCAACTGAAATGTTTAGAATTTGGGATGCAGAGTTTGTATTCATACTATAGATTCTAGTAGCGCTCTGTGTTGTCACATGAGAAATTGCCTTATTTTTTAGTAGAACGTCTGTTCTATATCGATCTCCTTGTAGAATTCCACCTGACGGTGAAATGATGTAAAGATATGCCATTTGAGGAAGGAAACTTTCGGGGTACAATGCTTTTTGAATTTGTAGTGGAACTTGGGAAAACTGTTTTGTTACAACCGTCTTTCCATTACCATTTGCTTCTAATTCTACATCTAAAATTCCAACTTTTCCTGTCTTGCCAACCCCAAGTTGTTTTACATCAGCATCATATGCCTGAATCTCCTTTGGAATGTCATCTGGAGTATAGAACTCTAGCTTATTCAAAAATCACACCTTTTGTGCAATTACAGATTTTGGTTGTGCATCAAACAAAACATCATGGATGACATGCTCTGTAACTCTCATCACTCCTTCATCGGTCTTACAATTGATAAATTCAAAGGGCTTTTCCTTTCTAATTTTTAGTGCATCTCTTTTCATTACTTTTAGATCTGCTCCAACCAGATTTGCAAGATCAATTTTGTTAATTACTAAAAGATCACAACTCTCAATTCCAAGTCCTCCTTTTCTTGGATATTTGTCTCCTCCTGCAACATCAATAATGTAAATAAAATAATCTGCCAAGATTGGACTAAATGTAGTTGTAATGTTATCTCCTCCACTTTCAATTATTATGAGATCTAGACCCGGATGTTTTGCCTCCATCTCTTCAATTACTGAGAGATTCATTGAAGGATCTTCCCTTACTGCAGTATGAGGACATCCCCCTGTTGCAAGACCTATAACTAAATTCTCAGGAAGTAGTCCTCTCTTTGTTGCCAAGTTATTTCTCATTCTATCAGCATCTTCTTTTGAAATAACATCATTTGAGATGATGCTAACACTATATCCCTTTTGTGCAAGCATTGGAACCAATCTCTCAATAAGCCTACTTTTTCCAGAGCCTACAGGTCCTCCGATTCCAATTCTTGGAATGTGAGTCATGATAAAAAATCCAATTTTTATGTAATAAACATTTTAGAATCCATCTTCTCATGTGACATCTGAATAACATCCATTTGAGGAGCAAACTGCCACATTTCTAAAAGTGATTTATTTGAATTATCTTTAATCGCCTGAGCAATTATTGGTTTGATTTTGTGAATAATTTTTTGTGCCTCAAAATGCTGTGTAAGTCCTAAACGTAACGCTGCACCTATAACTGTAACACTAAAACCATAAAGCATCATCATCATACTTTTTTCTTTTTTTATTCTTAATGCATTACAACAAACAGCAAAAGCAACAGGAAAAATTCCATGTGCTTTCTTCTCTAAAATACTATCTTGATACTGTTTTAGCATTTTATCACCTTTAACAAATTCTACCACACACTTTACTAACTGAATTCCTGATCTTACTGATGCATCTCTGATTTCTTTAATTGATTTTGTAGCAAATACTGTATTGTCTGCTTGAATGATTCCATCAAAATCACCGTGATCTGAATTCTCAAAAACATCTGCAAGTGCAATACAATCAGTTGGCCCTATCTGTTGAATGATATTGATTCTTATCATTTCTACCAGATCTGTCATTCCCTGAATCTTTTTTTCAGAGAAAAGATATTCCAAACCATTTGAGGTAGCAAAGATTCCAGTAGGAAAAAAAGAATCTGATAACTGCATTACTCCCAGTTCTTGTTCAATCTCATCAATGTTCATGTACATCAGCACCTGAACGAGGAGAAAATATTCGCTCTTCCACTGTCAACTCAATATAATTGATAATATTATGAAACAGTTTCTCAAAGACTTCTTTTTCAGAATCAGCATGAATAGGAAAGATTACCTCTTCTCTTTGAATGGAGATTGGTCTGTGTCTATTTCCAATGATATGACCTAAAAGTACCATCACCTCTTTGTTGTTACTAGTTTTTAGCCTCACTGTGATGACTTTTTCAGGTAGTTGTTCCACTACAATTGGATTTTGTCCATTTCTTAGAACATCTCCATTGTGTAGTTTGATTCCGGGATCCAGATTCAAACCAACATCTGTTCCACGATCTGTTTTTCTTCTCAAAACTCTTTTCTCTATTTCCATTCGTGAAATTTTGAGTCTCTCAAGATTCCTGTCTTTTAGATTATCAAATCCTTCATCTAGAAAAATATTCCCAACAGGTGAATTAACTTCTAACACAACAAACTCTGTTTTTTTGATGAAATTATACTTTGTCAGATATATTTTACATTTTTAATTATTAAATACATTAAGGCATAATCTCATTCAATGATGCTTACTCCTAGAGAATTAGAGAAACTCGATGTCTTTGTTGCAGCAGAACTTGCTCGTAGAAGACAGGCCAGGGGACTAAAACTAAATCATCCTGAAGCAGTTTCTATTCTTGCTGATCATATTTTAGAAGGTGCAAGAGATGGGAGATCTGTTCCAGAACTAATGAGCTCTGGCAAAAAGGTTCTGACAAAAGACGATGTCCTTCCCGGCGTTTCTGATCTGATTCATTCCATCCAAGTAGAAGCAACTTTTGAAGATGGAACTAAACTAGTAACTGTTCATGACCCTATTGTGTGATGCTAATGATTCCCGGCGAATATTTCCCTTCTGATGAACCAATAACTGCCAATGTAGGCAAGTCTACAGTTTCTGTTACTGTAAGAAATACGGGAGATAGACCAATCCAAGTTGGTTCACATACTCACTTTTTTGAAACAAACAAAGCACTTGAATTCCCAAGAAAACAGTCCTATGGTTGTCATCTCAACATTCCTGCAGGAACTTCTGTAAGATTTGAGCCAGGCGAAACAAAAGAAATTGAACTAACAGAATTTGGAGGAAAGAAAATTGTTTTTGGATTTAGTGGTTTGGTGAATGGAAGTCTAGAAGAAAAGCAAGAAGAGGCTCTCAAAAAAGCAGCAGAGAAAGGATTCAAGGGAGTGATGAAGTGACTCTGAATATTCCAAGAAAAAACTATGTTGATTTGTTTGGCCCAACTACGGGGGATAGGGTTAGGCTTGCCGATACTGATTTAATAATTGAGATTGAAAAAGACTTGATCAAGTATGGCGATGAGGCTGTTTTTGGTGGAGGAAAAAGTGTACGAGATGGGCTTGGCCAAGCAAGCGGAGTGTCTCGTGCAGAATCCCTTGATCTTGTAATTACTAATGCCATAGTAATGGATACTATTTTGGGAATAATCAAAGCAGACATTGGAATTAAAGATGGAAAAGTTGTTGGTGTAGGTAATGCAGGAAATCCAAACATTATGGATGATGTAGATATGACAATTTCCTCAAATACTGAAATAATTGCGGGCGAACATGCAATCTGCACACCTGGAACAATTGATTCTCATATTCATTTTATTTCCCCTCAACAAGCAATCCATGCAATTTGTAACGGAACAACTACAATGATTGGTGGAGGAACTGGTCCTGCAGATGGAACAAATGCTACTACATGTACTCCGGGAAAATGGAATATTCATAGAATGATTGAATCCGTTGATGAACTTCCGCTAAACTTTGGATTCTTGGCAAAGGGGAATGACTCACTTGAAACTGCATTACTTGAACAAATTGAAGCCGGAGCTTGTGGACTAAAATTACATGAAGACTGGGGATCAACACCAGCTGTAATCGATTCTGCTCTAAGTGTTGCAGATAAAACTGACACTCAAGTTGCAATTCATACTGATACACTAAACGAATGTGGGTTTGTTGATGATACTATAGAAGCAATTGCAGGAAGAGTAATCCATACTTATCACACAGAGGGTGCAGGTGGTGGCCATGCTCCCGACATTATGAAAGTTGCAAGTGAGCAAAACATTCTTCCATCATCTACAAATCCAACAAGACCGTTTACTGTAAACACATTAGCTGAACATCTTGATATGATGATGGTATGTCACCATCTCAATTCACTAGTTCCTGAAGATGTCTCCTTTGCAGAATCACGAATCCGTGGTGAGACAATTGCAGCTGAAGATGTTCTTCACGATCTTGGAGTACTAAGTATGATGTCATCAGACAGTCAAGCAATGGGAAGAGTTGGTGAAGTTACAACTAGAAACTGGCAGACTGCTGACAAAATGAAAAAGATGACTGGACAATTACCTGAGGATAACATCCGAAATGACAATTTCAGGGTAAAACGCTATCTGGCAAAAATCACAATAAACCCTGCCATCACTCATGGAATCTCTGATTATGTAGGTTCAATTCAGCCTGGAAGGTTAGCAGATATTGTAATTTGGTCTCCTCAGTTCTTTGGAATCAAACCAAAGATGATTATCAAAGGGGGCTTTATCGCATATTCTCTAATGGGCGATCCAAATGCCTCAATTCCTACAACAGAACCAGTATTGTATCGCCCTATGTTTGGAGCACTTGGCAAAACAAAACATTCTACCTCCGTAACTTTCACTTCGCAACTAGCACTGGACAAAGGAATTGAATCTGAAATCAAATCTCAAAAGAGATTAGTTCCCGTAAAAAACTGTCGTAAAATAGGAAAGAAAGACATGATGTATAACGATCAAACTCCAGAGATTGAAGTAAACCCAGAAACATACGAAGTAAAAGTTGATGGAAAACTCGCAACCGTAGATCCGGCAGAGAAAGTTTCTATGGCCAGACTTTACAACTTGTTTTAAAACTTTTCAATTTTTATTTTCTTCATGTAAATTTTCAATGATGTCGACGTCTACTAGAATCATATTTTCACTGTATAGATTTGTTTTTCTTAAAAATTGAGTACATAAAGAACCATACTTGTTCAATCTATAAGTAAATCTCAGAATATTCATCTTCGTGCACAAGGTAAAATATTTGCCCTTCGTATTTATTGCGTTTTTTACTGTAGTGTTCCTTGCCGGATCTCCACAAGCTGCTTTTGCAGCAGGTGCCATTTCAGACGGCTTTGCAATTGGTGAAGCTTTACCTGAATGGATTGGTTGGGCTATTGTTGTTGGTTTAGGTGCAGTATTTGCTGTCATCATTTCAGTTGAGGTAAAAATTGAAGAAAAATACCTTGGTGTTAACCAGACCTCTGAGATGTTTAACACTGCCGGACGAACTATTAAAACTGGTCTTACTGCCGCTGCTATCGTTTCTGCTTGGACTTGGGCTGCTACATTACTCCAATCCTCGACTGTAGCATATCAGTACGGAATTAGTGGTCCATTTTGGTATGCAGCAGGAGCATCAATTCAAGTTTTATTATTTGGAATTTTAGCTATTGAATTAAAACGTAAAGCACCAAATGCACACACTTTCCTAGAAATCATTCGTGCAAGATTTGGCAATAGTTCACACAAAGTCTTCTTAGTATTTGCATTGATGACTAACATGATTGTAACTGCCATGCTTCTTCTTGGTGGCTCTGCAGTTGTCAATGGTTTGACTGGAATGGATATTTCTCTGGCTGCCTTTTTGATTCCTATTGGTGTTATGATTTACACTCTAGTTGGAGGATTAAAGGCAACTTTTGTTGCAGACTATATGCATACTATAATCATATTTGTTGTAATTTTGACATTTGTTGCAGCAGTTTACATCAACACTGACATTACTGGCGGTGTTGAAGGAATGTACAATAAACTAGTAGAAGCTGCAAAGTTAACTCCAGTTGAAGGAAATGCGGCAGGTGCATTCTTGACGATGGCGTCTGTCGGTGGATTGATGTTTGGCATCATCAACATTGTAGGAAACTTTGGAACTGTCTTTGTTGATCAGGCATATTGGCAACGAGCCATCGCAGCAAAGCCGTCATCAACTGTCAAAGGTTTCTTACTTGGTGGTGCATGTTGGTTTGCAATTCCATTTACACTTGCTACTACAATGGGTCTGACGGCGGTAGCGCTTGATGTTGACTTGACTCCAGCTCAAGTTCAATTGGGATTAGTAGTTCCAGCAGCAGCTACTGCTCTTATGGGTGAAGTCGGTGCAATTATGGTACTTACAATGTTATTCATGGCAGTAACTTCTGCAGGATCTGCAGAACTGATTGCTGTCTCATCGCTGATTACTTATGATATTTATCGGACGTACAAGAATCCAAATGCCTCAGGCAAAACACTAGTCAAAGTATCCAGAATAACGATTGTAGGCTTTGGGCTTGGTATGGGCGGTCTTGCCGTAGTACTATTGCACATGGGATTAAGTCTAGGCTTTGTCTATCTAGCGATGGGTATCATTATTGGTGCAGCAGTAATTCCAATTGCTCTGACAATTCTTTGGAGAAGAACAAACAGAGTGGCTGCAACGTTAGGTGCAGTTATTGGTCTGATGGTTGCAGTGACTACTTGGGTATCAGTAGCTGCCTCCTTGCCAGACTTTGGTGGGGAAATATCCCTTGCAAGCCTCGGTCATAACTACTCTATGCTATTTGGAAACATTGCAGGAATTTTAACTGGCGGTACAATTGCAATAGTTGGAAGTCTTATTACTAAGACTAGCTTTGACTGGAAAGATCTCAAAGAGAAGATCACTCTTGTCGAGCTAAGTGAGGCAGAATCAGCACAAGTTACCGAAGATAAGGAGACTCTAAAGAAGGCATTCAAGTTTAGTCTAAAAGGTGGAGGCATCATGACATTGGTACTAATTATTGGATGGCCAATGCCCTTGATCGTATCAGGACATGTCTTTGATACATTGTCTTACAGTATCTGGGTAGGAATATCAATAGTTTGGGTAAGCGTTGCATCATTCTTCATCATATTCTTGCCAATCATTGAGGCAAGAAAAGGAATCGCCCAAGTATTGAGTGGTAAAAGACCAGTTCCAGAAACATCAGGAGGAGACAAGAAATGACTTCGTGTACTGGCTGTAACGTTACACTAGGATGGAAAAAATATAATTTCCAAAAACAATGGCGTGTCCATGGATACTTTTGTAAGGACTGTATGGAAAAAGTAGGTCAAGACTTTGATGATCATGGAAAGATTACACTCCCAAAAAGATCCTGTGATTCGTGCAAACAGGATTTCTTCTTCTTAACAACTTCCTGGCAAAACAAACAACGTCATCGCTGTTGCCATGTTTGCAAAGACCTTGATTTTACTGAGTCATCCTCAAAATCTGCATTGTTACCCCAAATTCCTTCAAGAATCCCCGTTATAATGGCAGTATTTGCAGCTTTTGGCATTATGTTAATGATCGGTGGATTTGTATATGTAATGTTAGTAGCTCCACAACAAGATTCTAGCATACTACATGTAATAATTGGAAGTTGTATGTCAGGTGCAGGATTTATGCTGGCAAGAAAGATGGTCAAAGTTAGAAATATGATCTTAGGCAAAACACCACAACTTACAACGGAGAAACTAAGATAGTGGCAACAGTTTGTACAAAAAATCCTTGTTCTGCTATAGATGGTTCAAAATGTTCAGAGCGAGCATTTGCTGAAGCCGCAACTCTCGCAAAACAATGTGATGCCAAAGCAGTTGGATTATGTACTGTGTTGCACAACTAAGTAATTTTTCTTACAGTTTACACTAGCGAAACATTTGTCTAGTCATACACTTGCAAACAAATTATACAACGCCACTTTTAATTCCAATTCCCTTACCATGTTAGAATATCTGTGTGCCATGACATGCTCACCAAAGAGACGTCTGAATGATGAGAAGACGGATTCTGCAATCCATCCATCGCCATAGCTTACGCCAAGCTTCCACAGATCCAAATTGTATAATCGAACCAAAACAGACTTTCGCCTTGGGTGACAGTCAGTGCGTATGGATGACGTCTTTCTCACCTTGATTGCAGGCAGCGTCTCCTTGTCATAATAACAGTATGAAAAATCATCTTTGGAATCATACGCGCCATCAGCTAGAACCCTTGCTATTTTGCTGCCATTTTTCTCTGCCTGCTCTACCAGAGAGGGCAAGTGTTAAGCATCATGGGAACGCTCGTCTGTTATTTTTAGCGAAAGAGTCTCTTTTGTTTTGACACCAGCTGCCACATGGATTTTCAGAAATCCGCGCCTCACGTCCCATTTTTGCCTCATCCATTCTCTCCTCTATCTGCCACTTTGATTCCCGTACTGTCAATTGCAATTATCAAATCATCATCACCAACTTTTTGGTCTAATTTGACGTGTAACTTGTCTACTCTTCTTTGCATGGCGGAATAATTGGCACATCAGGAATGTGCTTTGCATGTGATTTTACCGTTCCTTGGGCTTGCCTAAATGGCAATCCAAAGCATGCTCTAGCATAAGATAACGCATTCATGAATGATTCGGGATACGCAAACTCTTTTCCTTCTTTGCCCTTGCTCATCTCATCTAGTTCTTCTTGCCATGAGTCAATAGCATCCCATGACATGATTAGTTCGCCTCTGGTTACTAGTGACTTGTTGATTGTCTTCCAATTTCTGTTCATAAGAAATGAAAATAGCTGAGATCTAAAGCTAAATTGGTTCAATAATTTGGATCAGATGGTTAGTTGTGCAACACAGTAGGATTATGCATTGTTCCATTCTCACCTCTATTGTATCGTGACATTAGAGTTGTAAAAGAGACAATGTATGACGGAGCAAAAAAGAACCATTTGAAGATTTTTGTTCTAATTATTGTTTTAAACTATTTTGATAAAAAATGATACGAAAAGAATTGAGACAATAGTTTTACCATCTAAAGAAAAAGACATTGTTGACGCTCTGCAAAAAACTGGGATTGGTGGATCAACCTTTACTGATGGAAAAGGCCGTGGAAAGGGACCTCGAAACGTAAAGCCAGATCCTGAACGCTATATTGAACGATACAATGATGTTTTGAAATTATTAGTTGTAGTTGATGACTCTAAAGTAGATGAAATAGTTTCTATTATTGTAGATGCATCTCATACAGGTTCATTAGGTGATGGAAAAATCTTCATCTCAACAATTGATGAGATTGTTGATATTACAACCAAGAAAAAAGGTGTAGAATACATCTGATCTGACATTCTATTAATTCTTAAATGCTTTTTTATCTTACATTATGCTATGCAAACACGTGATCCCAAGTATAGAAAATACATGTATGCCTTGATGGGCGTTTGTGCTGCAGTAATTTTGCTAGTAAACATGTGACATGTAATGAAATCTGCAGAAATATAAGGATGAAACTAATGATCTTGAAGGTAGATACGAACAAGGTCAAAAACGATGTACTCAATGCGAATTATTCATTTCATGGGAAAGATTGTGGTGTCCCTGTTGTGGACATTTACTTAGAACAAAACCTAGATCTAGGAAATTAAAACTAAAACTTGCTTTGAGTAAAACTAGAAAATTCAGCTAAAAAATAATGTGAACTAAGAAAAATATTACTGTTTACTCTTCTTTGGAACCAGGAAACATTGGCACTAGTTTATGTATGTGTAATCGATTAGTTCTAGATACAATTGCATCCTCTTCAAGGAATTTCTTTAATCCCTCATGATATTGTACAGGGATGTAAAATGAAGCATTTTTTTGATTTTAGTAAATGTAACTTTGCCTGTATTTTCAATAATAATACGTAAAAATACTGGTTTTTATTTGATCACTTAAATTTTTTAAAAAATAGGGGTTTTACCTGAACCTAAGAAGATTATCTCTCAGATTAGGATTTGTATCAGTTGCATCCATTGCATGGTTCCAGATGTTTGCCACATACATGATTCTTCCAAAATCACCAGTATGATGTACATGCTGTCCAAATACACCATGTTGAAGATAACTGAAAGACTTGGTATCAGACCAGATATTATCATATGTGATTGTATCATCAAATAAGGTAAATCTTTCAACACCTTGTACACGTTAATAAGGTACATCACGTGCATCATCATACCAAGAATCCATTTTGGATGATTCTCATCTGTAAAGGTTAAAGTGTATTTTACAGAGCAATCATCTAACATTTCTCATTTGACATCTGTTAAGGTATTGTTTCCTTCAAACGAATATCCACCATGTTGACCACCTGTGATATCAATTGCAGACTGTCTGAAAAGAAAGAGTTTAGGCTGCTTATCACAATCTGCAAAATCTGATGGAAAAAAATATCCTTATAACTACTAAACATATGATTGGAATAATCCAAAAGCGAAGAGCATCCTCATCCATGATCCTATATTGTATACGCTATTTAATCACTTGAATTTTAAATTAAAAATTTATGAGTAAAATACTTTATGAAATTCTTGTATTGAGAAAAACTAAACGGCATAGTTAGTGCCTAGAACATGTGTTTTTAGTGCATGCCGGGGGCGAGTTTCGAACTCGCGACCTCCAGATTATGAGTATTGCCTTAGTTGGAGAACCGTTATATATTACCAAGCGAACTGGCACTCTAACCAGGCTGAGCTACCCCGGCATGAATATTCTTAAAAATTTGGGAAATTAAATGCTACGTATGGAATTTTAACTGTTTTTATTGCTTGGCAATATCTGCCCAATTCAATTTCTCTTCTTTGACCCAGAGGAATTTCTTTTGTAGTGCTGATGTGTATAGTTTCTCCCATTCTACACTCACTTCATCTGTCCAAGCTTTGAAAATACGAGGATCAATGTAATTTCTTAACGATGTACCTATGTTGTAATCCCTAGTTTTCTCAGACAAGTCTATTTGTAACTCTAATTTTTCAATTCTTTCTTTGTGCTTGAGTTTTTGCTTTTTGATTTGTTGATTTAATGCCTTGACTCTTTTTTCTTTGGTCTTTTTCTGAGCATCAGTTTTTGGTTGTCCTGCCTCTACTTTCTTTAGAGTTTCTTTAGTTTTTTCCCATGCTTTTTCCTTTTCCTTTGTTTTTAGAGAATCTCTTTTTTTTTGCAATGACTGCTCAAGTGTTTTTGGAATAGTTCGTTTGTGATTACACATCATTGCTGCCTCCAAGTTTGCTAGTTTTGCATGGTATAGTTTTTCAGTAGCTGTTTTTCCTTTCATGTTGTCATGTTCGACTAGATATTTCCTAACAACTGATGTTGCAAGATATGTTCTGAATACCTTGGCAGTTAGTCCCTTTACAATACCTGAATAATATGCATTAACATGTCTTGAAGTAATGCTTCCAAAAATCTCATCTTTTGGTTTTATTTTTTCAATTAGTTTTTTTAGATTCTCTTGAAATTGTTTATCGTGACTTTCTACAACTAGTGTTTCTTGCCATCTCACACTATCTTTACCTAGAAAATCAAATTCTATTGTATTTGCAGTTACTTTGATGTGTTCTTTTCTTAGGGTTGTGGCACCTACTGTGTCTGCCTCATCTGGATCTTTTTCATCACCCACCCTCATTGATGTTCTATAAATCAAATAACATGCTGTGGCAATTCTACTAACTTTTTCATCCTTGTTTTTCATATCCTTTACAATCCTATCTTTTATTTTGTCAATTTCTTTTCCAAGCTTTACTGCTTTTTCGTATTTTGCCTTGTCTCTGTCTTGTTTTAATCCTGAGGAATCTGCAAGCCAAACATATTTTCTTTTTTGTGTAAGAAAATCCATCCAACTAGCTAACCACATAGAATCTTTATCATGAATTATTTTACCCCATTTGCCTTCTGGAACTTTAGCCTCTTTTCCAAGGTTTAGTGTTACATCTTTTGCAGTTACGCGAGGTTTCCATTTTCCTCGGAGTGGATGTTCTCCTCTCCCAATGAATATTCCTGGCGGTTCTGCCATGTAGTTTCCAACTTCAACTTCCTTTCCATCCATTGTTGCAATTCCATATTTTCCTTTGAGTTTTTCACGCAGTTCTTTTCTTTTCGCAGCAAGGGATTTTTTCTCCTCTTTTGTCATCATTTTTTTGAGATCTTTTTCTTTGTCAACTATTTTGTAAGCATTTGAAAAATCAATATCCTCATATGATATTTTTTTAAATTTTGAATCTAATGTTTTAGCAAAATCTACTGTAAAATTTTTTTGAAATACCTTGTCTTGTGCATATGGCGTGTCTTTCTTTTTTGCCCATTGATACACCATTTCTTCTTGATTTAGATCAAGGTCTACAGATTCTCCTTTGATCTTTATCTTAATTCCTTGTGCCTCATATTCAGGCGGGAATAAGATTCCATTATGTTGTAGTGTTTTCCATTTCATTCTTTTTCACTTTAAAATTGCGGACTTTGACAAAAATTCTATTTTATGTGTATATCAATTTAACGTACGATTGCGATGTCAGCTGGTAAATAGCTCTTTACTCATGTATTTCTCAAATTCAATATCTGTTTTACTCTGTTTTGCCTCCATAAACATGGCTGCATCAGTACCTGCAGTATATCTTGGCAAAATCTCATCATCATTAATTGCCTTTATTGCCACATCTGCAACTTGAGATGGTGCTGTTCCAAGCTCTACCATCATTTTCAATCCTGAAAGTATTTTTTCAGTTAGTTCATTATATTTGGGGTCTGTTTTTGATTCTGGAACTCTCATTGAATTGAAAAAATTTGTTTTAATTACTCCTGGCTCAATTAATGTAACTTTAATTCCAAATTGACCTAGTTCATATCTTAAACATTCACTTAGTCCTTCTAATGCAAATTTTGTACTGATATAAGCTGGAGATCCTGGAAGTCCCATTCTTCCAACAACTGAACTAATGTTTACAATGGTACCTGATTTTTGATTTCTCATAATTGGAGATACTTCTTGAATAATTCTTACAATGCTGAAAAAATTTGTTTCAAACTGTTTTCTAAACTCATCAACTGACACGTCTTCTGTACATCCAAATTGACCATATCCTGCATTGTTTACTAGAACATCTAATCTTCCTGTATCTGTAACTATTTTTTTGATTGCAGAGACTATTGATTCTTCTTTATCAACATCTAATTCTATTACTTCAATTGACAGGTTTTCTTTTTTTGCAACATTTTCCAGTTCTCCTGATTTTCCAGTATCCCTCATACTTGCAAATGTATGATGGCCATCTCTTGCAAGTGCCAGCGCAGTTTCTAATCCAATTCCTGACGAACTACCTGTGACAAGAGCTACTTTTTGCATATTTGTTCTAAATTCTTGTTATATTTATCCCATTTTGATCTTATACTAGAGGTCTGTCCCCTTCTATGGGATCTATTAGTTCTGTTTTTTCACCATTGTTTATTCTCTCTAAAATTTCTAATGCGGAATGTTTGTGCAGGTATTCATTGTTGTTGCCACATCTGTATGAAAATGTACATCTGGGACAACCTGCCTCATTTTTACATGGACATTCCTTTACGATAAACATACTTCGCTCAAGTGCCTTCTCAAATCTGTCGTACAGGGCCTTACTTGCTCCACTTCCCCCTATGGCCCCATCATAGATGAAAATCAAGCCTGAAGTTCCTAGAGATATTCCTCCCAAATCTTGTGACACCCCTCCTGTAATCATGTTACTTCCTTCAATTACAACATGCTCTGTTGCATGATATCCACTGGCTTCTGCATAATCTTCATCTTCTGCTTCCTTGATTACTTTGAGAGGCCTTGGTGCATGAAATACTATTCCTTTTGTGATAAAGTCATATTCTAATGGAGTTTCAAGTTCTATTTTTTCTCCTTGAGTTATCTCTTGTCCCAATTCTATGTTGACATATCCGTACACTTTTTTTTGAATATGCAATTTACAAAATGCAACTTCTACTCCATTAGCTTTTCTACCCTCAAAAATATTTTCAATTGTTGGCCATTCTTCTGTTAATGATTTTGTATAGTATGGATAATCTCTTGGAATTCTTTCCAGTTCTGCGTAGTTTTTCTCTGGATATCTGAATTCTCTAACTTTGTAACGTGTTCCTGCCAAAAAGTAAATTGCATCCTTGTGTAATTCTTCTAATGCAATAGGTAATACTCTATCTCCTACTTTTTTTCCATTTAAGAAAATATCTATTGATTTTCCTATTCCTCTAATGCTATAATCACTTAACATTGAATTAATTTTATCAAAATTTGGGATTATTCTGTTATTAGAAACTGTAAGATTTTCTTTGATAACATGTTGTTCAATTACTTCTTGATGTTCTTTTAATTCATGTTTTGAAATTGGCCTATCACATGCCATTGCTAATACTTGAAATTCTACGACAAACGGATTTTTTGGATCAATGTATGTTTTTTCAATATCTTCAAAATAATCATCAGGATGATTTTTGTAATATTGTGAAATTGGGTCATTCCCTAATGCCAAAAATGCATATCCTCTTTGCCCCTTTCTAGCTGCTCTCCCTATTCTTTGGATTAGTCTGTTTACTGGGATGGTAGATGATATCACACAGTCTACATTGCCCACATCTATGCCTAATTCAAGCGTGGGAGTGCATGAAATTGCTTGTAGCTTATCTTCTTTGAATTGTTTTTCAACTGAAGTTCTATAATTTGCCATCAAACCTGCCCTGTGAACTTTGATGTTTACTTTTTGTTTTTTTGCCTGCATTGCTAATAATTCTGAATTTAGGTGAGAATTGTTAAAGATCATAGTCTTGTGATTTTTTTCAGTTAGTTTTTTTGCTAATTCTACCATTAATGCCCTTTGAGTTCGGAGTGATGGAAACAACATTGCAAAATCTGTTTGACCTTTTTTTCCAGAACCATTGATGATTTGCATTTTTTCTCCAAATAATTGCTGACAAAATTCTTTTGCATTATCTAATGTGGCTGATGCTGCCACAAATTGTAGTTTGTTTGTACAAATTCTTTTGAGTCTTTTTATGATGTAATGTACATTTGTTCCAAAAATTCCTGAGTATACGTGTGTTTCATCTACTACTAGAATTCTAATTGATGCTAATAATGATGCAAATTTTGTTTGATGCCAAAGATGATAATGCAATACATCAAAATTTGTAACTAGAATGTGTGGCGGATTATCAATTATACCGCGTCTTTCTTCTAGTTTTGCATCTCCATCAAAAACCTTTACACTGATTCCAATTTTTTCTGTAAATTTTTGAATTTTTGGATATTGATCCCGTGATAAAGCCTTTGTAGGATATACAAAAATTGCAGATACATTTCCATTACTTGCATCTTTTTTTATTCTTTGAATTACCGGAATCAAAAATGCTTCAGTTTTTCCTGATGCTGTAGGTGCCTCAATTATAACGTTTTCTCCAAACGTTATTTCCTGAATTGATTCTTCTTGAAATTTATAAAATTGATTAATTTCCAATTCTTTGAGATAATCTGATATTGATTCATCTAGTCCTAACTCTTCAACTTTGCAGCCCATTTTAGGCTCAGGATTCTTCAAAACTTTGTATTCTGAAATGTAGTCTTTTTTAGAATATAGGATCTCTTCTGTAATTTTATCTGGATTGTTTTTACCAATCATTTCTTTGATTTCGTTTTCTCCTCTGACAATGCCCTCATCTTTTAGACCTTCTGAGAGTCCCTTCTCAGTGACCAGACCTCTATCAAACCTTGAAAGGAATTCTAAAAATACTTCATCTACATTTTTTGAAAATTCTAGCAGATCTTCAATGCCACATTTACTACAAGAAACATGCATTTTTTTATTGAATGTCTTTTGAATCTCTATCTTTGATTTACATTTTGGACATGAGAATTTCAAGATCTATTTGATAAGAAATGATTGCTGATTTATTATTTGACATTAATTTTTTAACTTTAGTTTAGTTTTACTATATTTTCTCTTGGTATTTTTTCTAAATTCATTTGATATTTTGGAGGCCTTGACTCACCATTTGAATTCCTTCCTTGTTTGAATAAACTAATCCATCCATCTTCTATAGCTTTTTCCATTTCTTTTTCACCTTGAATTAATACTGAGATGATTTCTTGTACATTACCATTTGTTTTCAGGGTTCGTGCTTTTCCTGGACCTGCTTTCTTAATAATTTTGTCTTCAAATTTGTTTTTCCATGTTTTTAATCCACCATCAAGATCAAATGAAAATTCTGTTTTAGATATGATGAATCCTATTCCTTTTTCATCTTTAATTATTCGATCTGTTGCACTTTGATCATTAAGAATAATTATTTTCGTTTTTTTGCCGTTTCTATCTTTAATAGATTCCATCTTTAAATCCCACACAAATTCTCGTTGATAATCAAATCGTTTATCTTTTGTAATTCTTGGACCTTTCCATCCACCTAAGAAATTTATCAGTAATGGAAATGAATACTCTTCAAAGAAAAATGCTGCCCACTCATCTTGTTTTTTTTGATTTGAGTGTTTGTGTAACCATTTAATTGATTCTTTAGCATCAAATATTTTTGGGAAATATTTATCCAAAATTTTTAAAATTTCTTTAGCCTCTTCGTTTTGTGTAATTGTCATAAGTTATGATAATACTGTTTATGATATATTTACAATCATCTTAATTGTTTTTCTTTATTTTCCCAAGTGTTATTTTTTACCCAGTTTGGTATTGTACTGTTTTCATCTAATTGTAACATCAATGATTCATGTCTTAGATGTGGTTTTTCTTTTAATCTATCTTTAGCATATTTTACATATGTCTTTTGAATATCTATTCCCAAAAATTTTCTTTCTAGATATTTAGCAATTTTTGTAGTTTGTCCTGCCCCGTTAAACGGATCCAATACTACGTCCCCTTCGTATGAATACAGACTTGTTAACCTATATGGAATTTCTTCTGGATATGGACAGGGATGCTCTAAAAATCCTGGCGGTACTGGAGCAATGTGCCACACTGAATTTGCAATTTCTTTCCAAACTACTGGGTTTAAATTTTTGAAAGCGTAATTCATTCTTCTAAGTTTATTCTTGCCTTTTCTCATCACAAGTATTTTTTCATGCATGATGTTTGCTCTAAAATACGATGGATACGGGTGCTGGACAAAACTACCTGCCCTATTTGCTCCTCCAGTTACTTTATGCCAAACTATTTCTTCATGTAGTTGCCATCCTTTTCTCACTAATTCTGTAGTCAACATAGCTGGTAATGGCTCTAATGTTCCTTTGTTAATTTCATTACCTATGACAATACAACAATACCCTCCATCTTTTGTCACTCTAAAAACTTCTGAAAAAACCTTTACCATGTCTTCTATGTATTCTTCTACACTGAGAGTTAATTTTCCACGATAATTCTTTTTTGGATCATTTCCATGTTCTGCATGCATGCTGTAATCTATGGCATTTCTATATGGTGGAGATGTTATCGTTAAATCTACTACTCCGTCTTCAAGTTTTGAGAGAACTTCAATATTATCTCCTATTTTTATTTGATTTGGCCTCAATCTCTATCCGAATTCTGGATAATTTAATCAAATAAAGCCTTACTGCTGTGTTTTTGGATCGCAGTTGGTCAATGCTGTTTCCACTTTATTTTATTTTATTTATCTTGATCAATATTTTCATGATCGTTTATTTTTTTCTGACCTATTTTTTTTGAAATAATTTCTCTAAGCTCATCATCTGTTTTTCCTTCAACTTTAACTCCGATTGATTTGGCAATAGTTTCCATTTTTTCCCGCTCTGTTCCCACAGGTCCTGCAATTGTTGGTGTTTGTTCTGTTGCTTCTTTCATTTGATCTTGAATTTCATTTTTTGCTTTATTGTATTCATTTACTGCCTTTCCTAATTTTTTTGCTACACCTGTAAGCCTACCTGTTCCTAAAATCAAAATTAATGCAACAAAAATAATGATCATCCATTCGCCTGCTGCAACGTTTAACGAACAATCAATCATTGTTTTGTAATTCTTCAATTTGAAATTAAACGTAATGTTTGTAATTATGCCTGAATAGTAATTTTCATCTTTGAATCTCAAATGTGAGAATTCACTTATTGATTTAAAGAAATTCAATGTTGTTTAGTTTTATGAAAAAAATTGAAGCAATGATTCAATCAGGTACAAAAGACGCTGTAATTAATACTATCAAAAAAATTGGTGTAGGCAGTATAACTGTTCACCAAGTTCAAGGTCAAGGTGCACAAGATCCCCCTCTAGTTGGACAATATTTCAGTAGAGATATGGTAATTTGTGTTGTAGATGATGATCCTAAACTAGATAAAGTTTTGGATGCAATTGCAAGTGTTGACTGTACTGGAACTAAATGTGATGGCAAAGTCTTTGTCACCCAAATTGATGAAGCATTTGATATTTGCACCAAACAACGTGGAACCACCTCTGTCTAATTTTGTATTTTTTGTGGGTCTAATTTTTTTCTAGACATTATTGCAAGAATTGTAACTCCTATTCCAATTACACCAAATATCAAATATGGTGTATCATTTCCCAATGATTGTGTAATTGGACCTCCAATAGTTGGACCTATTGTCCACCCCATTCCAAAAACTGTTTCATATGCACCAATTATCTTACCTGAAATTCCTTTTCTGGTCTTACTCAAAATTATTTCTAGTGTTAGTGGGAAGAATATGCTAAATCCAAATCCCATCAAAACTAGTGCAATTGCAAATGTAATCATTGAATCAGCTACTGTTGACATTACTAATCCAATTGATACTGCAATGGTTGCAGCAATCAAAGTTTGACTGGTTCTTTTTGCAAATTTTCCAGCTAGTGCAAGTGATATTACTCGTGAGATACCAAAAATAAAATACAGTAACAAAATGTCTGTTGCATTCATTCCGTTATCATTAAGAAATGCTGGATAAATTGTGAGAATTATTCCAAATGATGACGTACAAAAAATTAATAAAATTATCACTTCGGGAAATCTTTTCATTTCTTTGATTGATGAAAATAAGAACCGTTCATGGTGATTTCTAATGCCTTTTTTTGAGGCTAAAATTGCTGTAATTATTGCACCAGCCAAGATAAAGGCTGCAATTTGAAATAGAATTCTATATGTGATATCTAGTTCTTCTAAAAATACTGTTCCAAGTAGTGGTCCTACCATAAACCCAATAACAAAAAACATTGTAAACCATGAGATGTGTTTGACTCTATTTTTTTCAGTACTTTCATTTGATATGATAGATTCACATGGTGGCCAAAAAAATGCGTGAGCTACTCCTGTCATTATTCTAAATCCCATGATTTCTGGAACTGATTGTGCAATTGATAAAAGATAAACTGATGCAGAATTGATAGCTGCGCCTACTGCAAGCAAATATCCATTATTGATTCTGTCAAGTAATATTCCTACAAATAGTGGAATGAACATGTATGGAATAAAATTCGTTAGTCCAATTAGTCCAAGTTCAGAATATGTAGCACCAATGATGTTTTTTGCAAATACTGGTAATATTGGACCATGTAATCCGTATGAAATCCCTATGATTAGACCTGTGATGTTAACTAGTATCAGAACTTTGTTCATTTGTATGCTGCAACCATTATGGCACCGCCCATAAGATCTTTCTCAAATTCCGCTCTGGAGAATTTTTCTAATAACAATCCTTCTAGTTTTTTATTCTGTGGCCATCTTTTGTATGTGCTATATAGCGTTCCGAACTTTAATCCTAGTCTTCCTCCTGCAGCAAATGCTAGTATTGGTAGAATACATCTTAGATAAAATGAGACTCCCATTCTGAAAAATGTTTCATCTGGTTTTCCTAAATCTACAATAACGCATCTCCCATCTTTTTTTAATACTCTGTGAATCTCTGAAATTGCAATTCTCAAATTAATTGCATCTCTTAATGAATATCCACACAAAACTGCATCAAATTCTCCCTCTTTGAATGGAATATGTTCAAAAACTCCATTTGCCATATCTGGGGTTTTTTCAAAATGCGTACCTGTGTTTTTTAACATTGGTACAAGTGGATCATAAAGTGTGATTGATATTTTTCCGTCAGTTAGTTTTAGTGCTGTTTTTGACATGTTGCCAAAACCAGAACCTGCATCTAAAATTTTATTTCCAGGTAACACTCTTTGTGAAATTCCTCGGTTTCTGTGTTCAACATCTTTTCCTAATGAAATAATTGAATTTACTTTATCATAAATTGGAATAATCTCTCGAAGTACTTCCATTACTTCTCCCCAATAACTTCCTAAACCCATAATCTATCTTCTCTGTATACTATGAATATTTTGCAAATTTAAAATTCTATTGCGGTGCAAACTTTGATGCACTTTGAGAATAATTTTGTAGTTCTGATTCCGAGATTTTCTCAAATACCTTGGTTTCAGATGTAACTTTTGCCATTTTAATATGATTGACTCCATTTTTTTGTTCTGCTTTTAGATTAATTGATGCGATAGCCAAAGCTGCTGCTTCATCTAAACTCATATCCGGGTTGTAGTGTTTTTCTAAGAAGTCATTTACATCATCAGAACCTGCACCAATTGCTACTGCTGCATATTGAACATATGTTCCACTTGGATCAGTGACATAGATTGATTCTCCTTTTTGATCAATACCTGCAATTATCAACGCAACTCCATTTGGACGTACTCCTGAATATTGTGTAAATTGATGTGATTGATCTGCTAAATGTTTGGCAACTGTTGCAACTTCTACGGATTCATCGTATGTCATTCTGTTTCCTTGAGAGAAGAATCTTGCACTGTCTACTTGTATACGTGCATCTGGAATGTATCCTGCTGCTGCTACTCCTATATGATAATCAACTTGGAAAATTTTCTGTGTGATATTTGTGGTTTGTAGAGTTCTTGGTTTTTCTTCTACTGCCATGATGACTCCTTCTTTGCTACGTATGCCTATTGCCAAAGTTCCACGTTTTACTGTCTCTATGGCGTATTCTACTTGGTATATTCTGCCATCTGGAGAATACATTGTAGGGGTCATATCGTAACCGCGTGATGTCATCATAATATCACGAGTTCATTCTCAGTCAATTTAAGGGTAATTGTCTTGCCTGAATATGGAAAAGATCTGGACATGGTGTTTTAAACGAAAATGACTTTATTTTGATCAGAAATGACTAACCAACTCTTAGAATTCAAAGAAATCATTAGATCAAAACAAGTTTCTGAACAAAGAAAACCAGATAAGCAAACTAGAAAATTACTACTTTACTTATTTACGAGTACTAGAGGTGGCTTTACACGTTTACGTATTATCATACACTTACTTGATCACCCATACAATACACATCAATTGGCTCAAGTACTTGATCTTGATTACAAAGCAGTCCAGCATCACATGAAAGTACTCGAGAAAAATAACATGGTATCACGAATCGGTGAATAATATGGTACAATTTCCCACTTGTTAAATTTTCTTGAAATTAATATTCACACACTTGAAGAAGCCGTTGATAAATTAGATAAAAAAATGAATCAAAAGAAAGTTTATCACTAACTTTCAAAACTGCGATCAGAAAATTCTAACCAAACTTATATAATTAGAGTCTCCTTTAAACGATCATCTTGGTTAAGTCTGACCCATTTGCCAATGCCACAAAACAAGTTAATGATGCATGTGATATTATTGGCATCAAAGATAAAGAATTACGACAATATTTGGTAATGCCAAATAAGGTTTTGAGAGTTAAGATTCCAGTTAAAATGGATAATGGAAAAATTAGAGTTTTTACAGGTTTTAGAAGCCAACATAACAACGACCGTGGACCATACAAAGGAGGCATTCGTTACTTTAATCCTGAAGGCGGTGTAGAATACATGGAACGTGAAGTTATGGCACTTTCTTCATGGATGACATGGAAATGTGCAATTGTAGATGTTCCTCTTGGTGGAGGTAAAGGTGCAATCTATGTTAATCCAAAAACTGAAAAACTAAGTGATGGTGAATTAGAGAGACTTACTAGAGGATTTGCATACAAAATTTCTGAAATTATAGGACCTGAAAAAGACATTCCAGCTCCTGATGTTTACACTACTGGTAAAGAAATGACACAAATCATGGATACCTTTAGCAAATTAAACGGTAACAAGTATTCTCCAGGTGTAATTACTGGAAAACCAATTTCAATGGGCGGTTCTCTTGCAAGAAATGTTGCAACTGGATTAGGAGCAGCATATACTGTTAGAGAAGCTGCAAAAACTTTGAAAATTAATCTAAAGGGTGCAAAAGTAGTTTTACAAGGATTTGGTAATGCTTCAACATTTGCAGGTGAATATCTTGAAAAGACGGGCGCAAAAATAATCGGTGTTAGTGATTCTAAAGGCTCTATCTCGATTCCAAAAGGTGCAAAAGTTAGTGCAATTTTGGCACATAAGCAAAAGAAAGGCTCTGTTGTTGGTTTCCCTGGAAGTAAAAAGATCTCTACTGAAGAATTACTAACTACAAAATGTGATGTCTTAGTTCCAGGTGCGCTTGAAAATCAAATTAATGCAAAAATTGCAAATAAACTTCAATGTAAAATTATTGCAGAAGCTGCTAATGGCCCAACTTTACCTGAAGCAGATCCGATTATACAGAAAAAGAAAATTTTAGTAATTCCTGATATTCTGGCAAACTCTGGCGGTGTTTGTATTTCCTATTTGGAATGGGTACAAAATAACATGGGTTACTATTGGACCTTTGATAAAGTTGCAAGCAAAATGGAGGCTAATATCACTAAAGGATTCAAGGATGCTTATGCACTAACTAAAAAACACAAAATTGACATGAGAAAGGCAACTATGGTTTTAGCAGTTGAAAGAGTTCTAGAGGCCTTTGATCAAAAAGGTATTTGGCCATAATTTTTTCCTGTTTAGATCCTTACTAATTATTTTACAAATGTATTCTATACCAATAGATTAATTCGTTACAATGTTTTGATGTATGTCTGATGAAAACTGAAACTGAAATTGATGAATATAGAAAACAGATAGAACAAAGATTAGTAAAATCTGACTCAATGGATGCTATGAAATACTACCAAGGAGTTCTAAGAAGTCTTGAATGGGCCGTTACAGGTAAAGACGTCTAAAAAATGTCTAATGTTTTACTTGTACAAAACACTAGAATTGAAGGTTCTGGATATTTGGGAGAACTTTTACAAGATGATGGATTTGAAATCACCTCAATTAATGCAAAACATGAGAAACTTCCTACTGATGATTTTTCCCTAGTTGTAATTTTAGGTGCACCTGAAAGTGCAAATGATGATTTACCTTATCTTCAAGCAGAACAACAACTCATTAGGAATTCTGTTCAAAAAAATACCCCTGTTATTGGAATCTGTCTGGGCTCTCAGTTAATTGCTAAAACATTTGGTGCAAAAGTGTATGGTGGCTCTAAAAAAGAGATTGGTTTTTACAATGATTTGAAAATAAATGATAATTCTTCATTTTTTACTGGTTTCAAAAACCCATTTACTGTGTTTCATTGGCACGGTGATACATTTGATTTACCTGATGGTGCTACTCGATTAGCCTCATCTGAACATTATGCTAATCAGGCTTTTCAATATCAGAGTGCAGTTGGTTTACAGTTTCATTTGGAAGTAAATGAAGAAATGGTTAATCTATGGCTTGATAATGCTGAAGAAATATTACAGAAAATACCTTATATCGATTCACAAAAAATTCGTTTGGATATCATTGAAAATATTTCAATTGTGAAATCAAATATGAATATTTTTTACAATAATTTCAAATCATCATTCAATCTTTGACCAAAGTTTAATATAGTTAATTCTAATTTTATCGATCGAAAGATGGTTGCTGTCAAGAAAATTTTTGATGAAATTATTCAAACTGATCACAAAGTCATCACAGAAGAATCATCTAAATCGATACTCAAAACTTATGACGTTAAAGTTCCACCTTATGCGCTAGTTACTTCTGCAGAAGATGCATCAAAACAAGCAAAAAAAATTGGGTTTCCACTTGTAATGAAAGTAGTATCTCCACAAATCTTGCATAAGACTGATGTTGGAGGAGTTGAAGTTGGATTAGACAATGCAGCTGATGTCAAAAAAACATTCACTGACATGTATGGACGATTATCTAAAAAGAAAGGTTTCCATGTTAAAGGAATACTTCTTGAAAAGATGGTTCCAAAAGGTGTTGAACTAATTGTAGGTATTCAAAATGATTCTCAATTTGGTCCAATCATTATGGTGGGACTAGGTGGTATTATGACTGAAGTTATGAAAGATGTTGCATTTAGAATGCTTCCAATTACAACTTCAGACGCAAAATCTATGTTAAACGAATTGAAAGGTGCAAAACTCCTCAAAGGATTCAGAGAAAGTGAGGCAATTGATACTAACATGGTTGCAAAAATGTTAGTAAATATTGGAAAACTAGGCGTAGAAAACGCTGACTACATTAACAGTATTGACTTTAATCCTGTAATTGTATATCCAAAATCTCATTTTGTAGTGGATGCAAAAATTATTCTAAATAATGAAATAAAGAAAAATTCTATCTCAAAATCAAAACCAAACAAAGATAATATGGAGACCTTCTTTACTCCAAAATCTGTTGCACTAGTTGGCGCATCTGCAACTCCTGGAAAGATCGGAAATTCTATCTTAGATAGTTTAGTAAACTATGATTTCAAAGGAAAAGTATACCCAATTAATCCAAAAGCCGATAAAATCTTTGGACAAAAATGTTATCCATCTGTTGCAACCATTCCTGGTAAAGTTGATCTTGTTGTAGTTTCAGTTGATTTGTCTATGACTCCCCCTGTCTTGGAAGATTGTGCAAAGAAAGGAGTTCGTAGTGTGGTAATTGTATCTGGCGGAGGAAAAGAACTTGGTGGAGAAAGAGCTGCATATGAAGCTGAAGTAGCAAGATTATCTAAAAAACACAAAATTAGAATTATTGGTCCAAATTGTATTGGAATGTTTAATGCTGCTAATCGTCTTGATTGTGCATTCCAAGGACAAGAAAGAATGGTACGTTCAAAATTGGGCCCTGTTGCATTTTTCTCACAAAGTGGAACTATGGGAATTAGTATGTTAGAATCTGCTGACGTGTTTGGTTTATCTAAGATGATTAGTTTTGGTAATCGTTCTGATGTTGATGAGGCAGATATGATATGGTATGCTGCAAATGATCCTCAAACCCAAGTAATTGGACTATATGTTGAAGGATTTGGTGATGGTAGGAAGTTCATTAATGTTGCAAAACGTGTAATGAAAGAGAAAAAGAAACCTATTGTTATTTGGAAGAGTGGAAGAACTACTGCTGGTGCTAAACAAGCTGCCTCCCATACAGGTTCACTTGGAGGCTCAAATGCAATCATTATGGGTGCATTCAAACAGGCAGGAATTATTTCCGTTGATAGTTACCAAGAATTATCTGGAGTCTTAAAGGCATTAGCATGGCAACCTTCTGCAAAAGGTAACAGTGTTGCTATGACTAGTAATGGTGCAGGTCCGATGATTGGTGGAATTGATCAATTAGAAAAATTCGGTCTTACAATAGGAAAATTATCCCCAAACCTTCTCAAAAAAATGAAGGCCCGTTTCCCACCTGCTGTTCCTATTCATAGTGGAAACCCTGCAGATGTAGGTGGAGGTGCAACTGCAGATGATTATAGATTTGTCATTCAACAATTTATGGATGAAAAAAACATTGATATTGCAATGCCATGGTTTGTTTTCCAAGACGATCCTCTTGAAGAAACAATTGTCAAGTATTAGCTGATTTCCAAAAGAAAGGAAAGAAACCTATTCTAGCTGGTGGAAATGGTGGCCCATATACTGAAAAAATGATTAAATTAATTGAAAAACATAATGTCCCAGTGTACCAAGACCTTAGAACTTGGATTGCAGCGGCATCTGCATTACATCAATGGGGAAAAATTTCTAAAAAATAGAGAACATTTAATTCCCATATCTATTGCCAAATTATTATGTCACTAGTTACAACATCTACTTCTGATGGCATCTGTACTGTCAAAATCAACAGACCAGACAAACTCAATGCTATGAATACTGATGTTGCAAAGGAGCTAATCAAAACTTTTGAGACACTTAATCATGATGAAAATGTCAAAGTTATCATCTTGACTGGTGAAGGAGAAAAGGCATTTTCTGCAGGCGCAGACATTGAATACATGTCAAAAATATCTGCAGATGAATCAGTTGAATATGCGAAAACTGGTCAACTTGTTACTGCAACTGTTGAATTAGTAAAACAACCAACAATTGCAGCAGTAAATGGTTTTGCTCTAGGCGGAGGCTGTGAACTTGCAATGTCTTGTGATATTAGAATTGCAGCTGACACTGCAAGAATGGGCCAACCAGAAGTAACAATTGGAATCCCTCCTGGATGGGGTGGAACTCAAAGATTAATGAGAATTGTGGGAATAGCAAAAGCAAAAGAACTTGTCTATACTGGCAAAATGATCAAAGCAGACGAAGCAAAAGAAATTGGACTTGTTAACCAAGTAGTTCCCCTTGCATCATTACAAGAAGAAGCTTTGAAAATGGCACAACAAATAGCTGGAAACTCTACTATGGGTGTTCAAATGTCTAAAGTTGCAATCAACAAGGGAAGAAATGCAGACCTTGATACTGGTTTGTCCATTGAACTTCTAGCTTGGAGAAATTGCTTTACTCATCCTGACAGACAAGAGCGCATGACTGCATTTGCCAACAAGTCAAAGAAATAGTTATTTCCAATTTCCTTCTTATTTTATTAATTTAAAAAATGTTTTTTTCTTTTACGGCAACCGCTCCTGCTCTCCAAGGATGGAGCGAGCAGTAATAGTTGTAAATTCCTTCTTCTTCAAATGTGAACTTGAATCTGTCCCCTGTTTCTAATGGAGGACTGTTAAACACACCACTTATTTTTCCAAATTCATCCTGACTTTGGATGTTATGCTGTACTGTGTCCTCATTTGCCCATGTAACTGTTGTACCAACAAGAACTTCTAGATTTAATGGCAAATAAAATGATGTTCTTGAAACATCATAATTCCCATTGGCATTCAACTCATCCTAAAACTAAAAAACAGTAAAATACAGTTCAAATTTTCAAACTCCTCTCCAGCCGTAAGGATATCTGAATTGTAATGGAAATCTGGGTTTTGGGATAAGTTAAATGTTCATTCTTTTCTTATTCAACATGACTTAGGGATGAAGTGGTCTGTCTTTACAGAGCAATTGTTAACTCAAGTTTTTCGTAGCCTTTTACCTGATGCATCTCTTAAATTCCAAACCACTGATTCTACTGTAATTTTATGTCCCCTTGGGTTCGGATTTTGATGAACGTGATTATCAAAATTGAGATTCAATTAATCCTTTGAAATACATCTTTTCGTAATACATATTGATGAATTCATCTGATCCGATTCCTCAAAAAACAAAAGCCAAACAAATTATGAATAATTCTATTGTGTCTGTTGATTCATCTGCATCTGCTACTGATGCAGCAAAGATGATGGAAGATACCGATATTGGGGCTGTTGTGGTTTTAGACAATAACCTCCCTGTTGGAATTGTAACTGATCGAGATTTTGCAATAAAAATTGCTACACATTCTTATCCGACAGATACCCCCGTTAAACGAATAATGTCTTCACCCTTAATCTCAATTGATTCTAATTCTGATTTACGGACTGCATCTGATATTATGTCTACAAGAAGTGTTAGAAAATTACCTGTAATTGATGATGATAAAGTGGTTGGAATAATTACTTCTAGTGATCTCATAAAGCATATTGCAGATCACTAGTGAGAAACCAATTGATTTCCTGAATTACTACTGTGTCTGGTGGGAAAAGCTTATTATAATTTGAATCACTTTTTTTGTTCATAATGGCAACTGAGCAAACACAAAAAATGGTCACAGTTACTGCTAAAGCTGCTGAAAAAATCCAAGAATTCATGAAAGAAGAAGCAGAGGCACCTGAATACCTTAGAGTATATGTCCAAGGTGGAGGTTGTTCTGGTTTATCTTATGGAATGGGATTTGAAAAAGCACCAGAAGAAGATGACATTGTATTAGAAGAAAACGGGGTCAAACTTCTAGTTGACAGCTACAGTGTAGACCATCTGCAAGGTGCAAATGTAGACTATATTGAAAGCCTAATGGGATCTGGATTTAAAATCAATAATCCAAACGTTACAAAATCCTGTTCATGCGGTCATTCATTTAGCACAGAATAAGCAACATACATTATTTTTCATTTTTAGATTTCTTTAGCGGTTGCTAATGATTTTTCAAATATTTTAGAAGATATTTTTGCGATACCCTCATATATCCAAAGTAGAAACCCAAATTATGATAATAAAGGAGATGAATAATTTATGCCTCAATCAGGAATTGTCAAATATCATGTTAAACTTTCCTATGAAGTTGATGGGCTCGTTGAAAGAGCAGATATAATCGGCGCAATCTTTGGACAAACAGAAGGCCTGTTAGGTCCGGAGATGAATCTGAATGAACTGCAACGAGTTTCTAAAGTAGGACGTATTGAAGTTGGTGCAAAATCTACTTCTAACACTACGTCTGGTGATGCATTAATTCCAATGAGTACTGATATTGATACATGTGCATTAATTGCAGCAGGAATTGAAAGTATTGATAAAGTCGGTCCGTTTGATTGTAAATTTACTTTAGTGGCAATTGATGATGTACGAGCTGCAAAGAAAGATGACATTGTAAAACGTGCTAAAGAAATTAAACAAAAATGGGCAACAAAAACTGTCAGTGAAGGTGAAAGCATGTTAAATGACGTTCATCAAGGAGACACTGGAAAATTATCTACTTATGGTTCATCAAAATTAACTTGTAGTTCTGGTGTTTTTGATTCTAATTGGATAATTCTTGTTGAAGGAAGAGCCGATGTGATAAATCTTTTAAGAGCTGGATTTGATAACGCACTTGCAATTGAAGGTGCTAAAATTGATGAGTCTATAAAAGAATTATGCGCCTCTAAAGATACTGTTGTTGCATTCCTTGATGGTGATAGAGCTGGCGGATTTATTCTAAAAGAACTTCAGTCTGTTGTTACATTAGATTATGAACTTCAAGCAGATACTGGAGTAGAAGTTGAAGAATTAACTCCTCAAAGAATTGATGAAATTCTAAGACCTGTAGCTGATGAAATCAAAGATGGTAAACCGGCACCAGCACTCAAAAGTGCAGATGATCAACCCTTTGCAGATATTGCTTCCAAAGTTTTTCCAAACCTAAATGAAACACTTGAAGCTGTTGCAATGGATGCTGATCAAAAAGAAATTTTCAAAGTCCCAATAAGCGAAGTTGTAAATAAATTATCTTCCCAATCTGGAATAAAATATCTCTTATTAGATGGAATTATCACTCAGAGACTTTTAGAAAGTGCCAAAAATGTAGGCATTGAATGTGTTATTGGTCATAGAGTTGCAAAATTATCTAACTCTGATGGCATGACACTCAAAACATTCGGTGACTTAGGCGTAGCATAGGGTTTCTAGATGACTGAATTAAAGATTCAGCACCTCCTAACTCTCTCTTATCTTTTATCTAAAGGATCTAAATACAATTATGTCGCCATTACTACTTTTGCACTTGGAAAAAATATAAAAAAATCCCAACAATCTGCATCAAAACATCTACTTGAATTAGAACAAAATCATTTCATTGAACGGATTATTAGTGGAAGAAACATTTCAGTAAAAATTACCTCAAAAGGATTTTCTGAAATAGTAAAACTATCATCAATTTTACAAAAAAGTTTGAATTCCTCTCCATCACATGTAGATCTAAAAGGACTTTTAGTTTCTGGAATGGGTGAGGGAGCTTACTATATGGGTCTTAAAGGATACACAAAACAATTCAAATCAAAGATTGGATATGTTCCATTTCCTGGAACTCTTAATGTTAGACTAGATAAAAAAATACATCAAGAAGCAATTAAACAATTTGAAACTTTGGATGGCGTTAAAATTAAGAGTTTTTCAGATGGCAAGAGAACATATGGTTGGGCAAAATGTTTTCCTGCAAAATTAAACAATTCAATAAATTGCCAATTAATTATGCTTGAGAGAACTCATCATGATGATTCTATTATTGAATTGATATCAAAGTCTTGTATAAGAAAAACTGGAAAACTAAAAGATGGTTCAAAAGTTTCAATTAAAATTACTATTAATTCTTAAATTCCATGAATAGACTTCCCATACTCTTTTTCAATTTTGGAACTTGAGCTTTCTGGAATTGGGGATTGTAATCTTGCAACTTCTGCATCAAGATTAATTTTCTTACACCCATCTATGATGAATTTTTCTTGATGTATTTGATCATAACCTAACGCAATGGTTTGAGGCCTTACATAATTGACTGTTTTAAAAATATCATTTTCTTGTCCAATTAAACAAAGGTCTACCATTGAGAGTGATTTTACTAATTCTTGTCGCTGTTCTTGAGAATGTAATGGGCTTCTTTTCTTCATTTTTACTGCTGTATTGTCTGTTGCCACTACTACTACTAGGATATCTCCTAATTCTTTTGCTTCATTTAATGTGTAAATGTGACCTGGATGAATAATGTCAAACACCCCTCCAGCTAATACCACACATAGTGCATTTCGTCCAATTTCAGTGAGTGTTTTTCTGTCTTCATTTACAAGTTGATTTTTGATTAACTCATCAATTTTTGCATTAATTGCATCTTCTGATAACAAAGATTGTTGTTTGATGGTCTCAAATGGCATTTTTCCATCAATTTGACATGTGTACATTACAGATAGAATTTTCTTCTCTGTTAATTCCAATGTTTTTTCTATTTTTTAACCCTCTCTTTAATTCATCTATAAAATCACATTTTTGGATCAAAGCCTTTTGCCAATCTTAGCGCATCTACTAAGCCGTCTGCATATCCGATACTTAGAATTGCCACTTCCTCTTGACCGCCTTCCAGAAATTTTTCTGCATCCTGTATGTATAATTCTGCATTTTCTAAAATCACTTGAAATTCTTTTTGGTTTTTGTAATGTGGTTCAATTTCTTCTAATGCTTCTCGAACCATTGGAACATATTTTTCCATCATTTGTTTGGAAATCTTTTTTGTTTTCTCTGAGTTATCATATGGCTCATCAATACATTCTCCTAAAATTTTCAAAGCATCTGATTCTGTAAAATGTAACCGCCCTGGGATAATTACAGTATGTGGGGGCCTTCCAAAATCTTTTTTCTTCAAACTAGATATTTTACCTGAAATAATTGTTTGATCTTTGAATCCTATTCTTGATGCAACTATTGCGTATGAAGATGTAGTTATGACGTTTCGCCTTTGTCCTTTTTCTGTTTCTATTAATCCCATTAATGCATCGTTAGGTTCTAGAAAAAAATCCTTATCTTGATTATATTCTAAAAGTAATACTGTGTGGTTTCCTTCAATGATGTTTTTATAAATTACACAATATGGTGTAGTAAGTGATTTCATTTCACTCATTATTGTTGCAATTCTACCAACTTTGTAAAAATGTAAACCGCATTCTCCAATCATTGATGTGAGTGATGATGATGCGTGAATAGAATATGTTTTTATTTTTTCTTCAATTGCTCTTGTTCTTAATTCGATATGCGTGGTTGCAATATATGGATCTCCATATGATATCAACACTACTTTTTTCTTTTTTGCATTTTTTAAAATTTCATTTCCATCTTCCACTAACCATCTTTTTGCAGGTTTGAATTCACCTTTTGTTACATTTTTAATTTTAGTTAAATCTGATTTTCCAATCGGACTAGTAAATTGTTCTAAATACACCATGTCTGCTTTTGATAAAACATCTAGAGCTTCACTTGGAATTGACTTAAACCCTGAAATTCCTAAACCTACAAACCAGAGCATTATTGCATTTTTTTATCGTGAAGTCTTTTTAAATGCTGTAGCGTCTTTTTGAGAATTTCTATACCTTTTAGATATTCTTCAATTGAAACTTTTTCATCAATTGTGTGAGCTTCATGTGGATCCCCTGGTCCATATGTGACTACGGGAATGTTCCACTGATTTCCAAGCACATTCATGTCTCCTGTACCTGTTTTCCTAATCAAAGTTGGAGCTGCTTCTTCTATTTCTCTAATTCCCAGTGTAAGTGCTCTGACTAATGGTGAGTTATGTAATGCTTCAAATGGTTCTGTTTCATCTAAAATTGAATAAAATGCTTCTACTCCTCTCTCTTCTGCAATTTCTTTTACTAGCGTGGCAATTTTTTGTTCAATTGATTTACAATTCATATCTACAGGAATTCTGATATCAAAAATTGTTTCACAGTCTTTTGGAGTAACGTTATGACTAGTGCCACCTTTAATCTCTGTGACTGTTGCAGTTAGAAGCATTCCTTTGGTTTTTTCTTCTTGACCCGTTTCTAATTTTTCTCCTAACTCTTTTGTAAATATCATTGATTCTTGAATTGCGTTTTTTGAAAGCCATGGGGCACTTGCATGAGAGCTGTCTTCTACACTAATTTTGAGATTTATTGCTAATCTTCCTTTGTATGCAATTGTGACTTGTTTAATTCCACTTGGTTCCCCAAAAACTGCATAATCTATGTCCATTTCTTTTTTAACTAAATTTTTGACTCCAGTTGCATTTCCTTCTTCATCTACTGCACCTACAAAAATTATTGTTCCGTTATTATTTTGAATCGATGCTGCAGCAAATAACATTGCCATTAATGGTGCTTTTGCATCTGATGCTCCACGTCCATAAAGTGAATCTCCTTCTTTTCTAACTTTGACTTTTCCTGGTACTACATCCATGTGTCCACATAGCATAATTTTTGGTGATCCTGATCCTTTTTTTGCAATAACGTTTCCTACTTCATCAATTTGAATATCTTCAAATCCTAGATCATCACATTTATCAGCTAAAAATTCTGCCATTGGTTTTTCACTAAGTGATGGGGTGTACAATCTAAGTGCTTTCTCAAGCATCTTTACTGCAAATCTGGTTTCTTTTAGATGGCCGTCCAATTCTTACGTGTATACTTTTTGTGCATAATCCAACATTAATGATGGTATGTCTACTTCACATACTCTAACTGTATTCTTGTATTCTGTTGTATTGTTAATTTCATGCACTACCAATCCTTTTTCATCACTTTCCATCAAATCTACACCTACGATATCCCCTTGAACTGAATTTTTTGCCTTAATACACATTTCTTCCATTTCTGGTGTAACTTTGCATGGTTCAGCAACTCCTCCAAGCGCCATGTTTGTTTTCCAATGTTTTGAAATTCTGTATATTGCTGCAACTATTTTATCGCCTACCATAATTGCTCTAATGTCTCTTGGTGGTCTTTTTACAAATTCTTCTAGATAATGAATTTGATAGATTGGATATATGTTTTCTCTACTCTCCATAATCCCTTCAGATGAATCTGCATCTGTTAATTTTGAAATTAATCTGCCCCAACTTCCAACTGTTGGCTTAATCACTCTGGGAAATCCTTGTGTTTCTAATGCTTGTAAAGCTGCATCTTTTGAAAATGCAACTGTTGCATCAGGAGTTGGCACTCCTGCCCTTTTCAGTAACATATGTGTAAATAATTTATTTCCAGCATAAACCCCTGTGTTTAAACAATTGATTACTTTAACTCCTAATCCTTCTAGAGCTGCAGTTGAATGTAAATTTCTATAGTAACTTACACATCTCTGAATAACTACTCCATACTCTTCAGGTTTTTTTTCTAAATCTAATGCCAATTTTTTACAATCAACCATCTGTATGTTGATATTATTTTTTTTACCCGCTTCTAGTAGAGCTTTTTCTTCCCAACGGATGGTATCGTAAAGAATTGTAACGTCAGGATTCACTGTCCCCAATCCTCGCCAACTGTTTGGGCGGGCTTTAGATCGAAACCGTTTGAACCTTTTGCTAATTCAAAACTTGCGCCACATTCTGGACATGTTACAATTTCTCCTTCAAGTGCATCACTTGGTATGGAAATACCTGCATCACATTCTTCACATTTTGCCATGTTTTTTCTCTTCATTACTCCTCTTTATTTATCATTAATTATCTTTCTTCTTATGTTTTTCATGGCATTATTGTTATCAATTCGAATCAAATATTTCATCTGATTTTGATAGATCATAGTTTTGTTTATGTGTTATTGAGGCAGTTCTGACCAGTATAAGTTAAGATATGCAAAAGACGAGATAACAAAAGAAGTGTTTGAAGAAATGAAGAAAGAATTGGAATGATCTCTCAGTTTATTTTTTTATGATGAAATAAAGAGTACATTATGAGAAAATATCCGCTGTACCATACTGCCAAAACAAGATTGTCCAGCGCGCATCCTTCAAACAGTTCAATGTAGTAATACCACATGTCCCCAATTGTAAATAACAATATCCCTAAAACCAATAAAATCCACGTATTTGCAACTATCCCTTTCTGAAATATTCTAAAACCGTAAATTACCAATCCTAATGTAATTGCTGAAATGCTAACGAAAAGAACGCCCAACTTATCTCAAAACTGATCATTTAGTGAAATTTTTACGATCATCCTGATCTAATAATTACCGAACATGACTAATTTTCATGCAATTTCAAGAACTAACTGAGACTTGGGCATAACTAATCCTAATTTTTAATCAGTTTCTCAAACTATTCAAATGAAAAAAGCCAAGGATCCTTGCAATATCATTTCATTGCAGCATGAATGTAAAAATCCCCGGCAAGATTCTATCAGAGTTATCTCTTATTGGCGTTTTGTATCTGGTCAGAACATTGTCTCTGCATGGGGAGATATTCAGACCTGGCAGACCGTATGCCTGTTCAACTATCTGATGGTGCAACTATTCATCATAAAATCTCGGATGAGAATTCAGGTAACAACACACTTCATTATTTTTTATCAATCAAATGCAACAATGACAAATCGTTCAAGGTCTGCAGACTGACTCGAATCCCAGACAGGCGTACTGTTGACAGGCGATTTCAGAACCTGCCCGTTGGGGACATCATCGGGACGATGGGAAGCCTGTTCGTATCAGAAGGAATGGCTGATGACACGTCTGCATCAGTGGACAGTTCGATGCTAAAAGCAAGTGGTCCTGCATGGCACAAATCCGACATGAAGAATAATCGTTTGCCAATTTCAGGAATCGATACGGATGCAAGATGGGAATGATCCTCCAAATCAAGGGGTTGGTTATTCGGGCATGAACTGCACATGAGTTGCAGCGCCGGCAAGTTGATTGTTCCATTGTCCGCCGGTGTCAGTACCGCGAATATTCATGATGGCAGGACGTTTGACGCATTGATAAAATCACTTTCAGGAATCATACAGAATATTTTAGCAGATCCTGCATACGATGATTCCAAACTGCATGATTCGTGCGGCAAAAAGCATCTGAGGTTGGTTACTCCGATAAGGCAATACCCGCGTACGCCCCCGGAAAGAGTCAAGCTTGTGGAATTTTACGACTCTGCGATCGGTCAGGAGTTGTATGCGGATAGAAGAACCTCAATTGAACCGCTCTTTGAGACATTCAAAGACACGCTTGGCATCAGAACAGTTCCCGTAAGGGGATTATGCAGTGTGAAATCATATTTGTGTTGATCTGCGTTTTGGCGTACAGTTGGCAGCGTATTGCATGCATGTCGGTGCAGAGAATCATCCAAGAATTGTAAAGAGAATGCCTTGCTGTTGAATGATTTTAGACTTTATTTTTGTAAACCATTATGCCCGAGTCTCAATTTAATTTTGATATGTTCCTTGATTCTATGGTGTTTTCTTGATACTAACACGTATCTAGTCATAAACTAATAACACTCAAGCCTCACTATCCCTATCATTAATTATCTTTTTTTCAAGTCTGTCTTCTAGTGGGATTTCTATAAGATCACCCATTCTTAGACCCTTTAACCCTGCTGCCACCGCTTTTGCACTTTCATCATCTTTCTCCAATCCTAATAATGACATTAGATATGCTGCACCTGTTTTGCCTGCCAATTCCCCAAAAACAATTCTTCTTCTATTGCCTACAGATCGTGGCGGTATTGGTTCGTATGCTGCTGGGTTTCTGAGAATTGCTGCAAGATGAGTTCCTGCTTTGTGTTTGTATGCTGATGATCCTACGATTGGTTTTGAGTCATATGGTTTGATTGTTGTATATTCTTCAATTAGTCTAGATAGGTCTAGTAGCATATCTAGTCTGAAATCATTTGGTGATTTGTATAGATATGTAAGTGCAACTGCAACTTCTGCAAGTGATGGTATTCCTGTTCTTTCTCCAATACCATCAATGGTAGTGTGAATTTGATCAACACCTGCATCGCATGCTGAAAATGCGTTTGCTACTGCAAATCCAATATCATTGTGAACATGTGCGTCTAATGGCACTTCTGTTGAATCTCTAACCTTCTTGACAAAATTATACATTCCAATTGGACGTAAAATTCCAACTGTGTCTGGTAGACTGATTCTATCTACTCCTGCTTCTTCAATTGCTTTACAAACTTTTAATAGAAATTCTGGCTCTGCCCTACTTCCATCTTCAACTGTAAACCTTATTTTTAATCCATGAGATTTTGCATACTCTACAGTTTCAACTGCTCTGTTGAGAGCTTCTCCTCTTGAAATACGTAACTTGTCTTTAAGATGTATGTCTGATATCCCTAAATATGCAGCACACCATTTTGCATCACATTCCAATGAAATATCGATGTCTCCTTTTAGTGCACGTCCGTGCGAAACAATATCTGCCTTTAATCCTTGTTTGATAATTGTTTTAGTTGCTTCTTTGTGATCATTTGATACTACTGGTGATATTTCTATTTGGTCTACTCCAAAATAATCTAACATCCATGCTATCTGTATTCTTTGTTTGTTTGTAAATGAAACTCCTGGATGTTGTTCTCCTTCTCTTAGCGTACTATCTAGTACTCTAATTTTTTTTGGATTTTTGTTATATGCATTGTAGATGTTTGCATAGTGATTCGGATCTTTCATTACTGAAATCGTTGACCTAAAATGATGATATAAACATATTCGTACTAGATTCGTTGGAAATAACTGATAATGATCCTAGTTTAGTTTTGAATTAAAATTATGATGCGAAAGTCGTTTTAGATTACTTTTCTTAAAATAATTACTGTATTTGTGTCAACTACACCTGGAATCTTTCTTAGTGCATCAATCGTACTATTGATTTCTGCAATGCTTGGAGCACTAATGATAGTTGTAATGTCGTACTGACCTGTTATTTCATAAACTGTTTTTACTCCTTCTAATTTTGCAAGTTTAATTGATACTTTGGATGTGTCAGTTGTTGAATCTACTGAAACTAAAACTATGGCACTTGTTGCATTTTCTTCACCAAGTTCTAATGTGAATTTTTTAATTGTTCCACTGTCCACCAAATTTTTTACTCGCCTTCTAACAGCTGATTCTGAAAGTTTTAATTTTTTACCAATATCTACAAATGATTCTCTGGAACATTCTTTCAAATACTCTATAATTTTCTCATCTGTTTTATCCTTGTACATTGCGTTTCTGTTCCTCTTCAGTTAGTATGGAATCAAGAGCATGTAAAACTTTTGTTATGTCTTCTTCTGATATTACTAAAGGTGGCAGAATTCTTAGTATGTTTCTTCCAGAATATAACATCAGTACACCTTCTCTTATTAACCCCATTAAGATGTCTTTGACTTCAAATTTCATTTCTATTCCTATCATTAGTCCCTTACCACGAATTTCTCTAATCATGGTATGCTTTTCTTTTAATTTTTCTAACCCTTCTCTGAATATTTTTCCCATTTTTTCAGAATTTTCAATTAATCCGTCTTCTGTTAATGCTTTAAGAGATGCAGTTCCTGCTGCACAAGAAATTGGATTGCCTCCAAATGTTGATGAATGCTCTCCTTTGCTAATTGATGCTAAAATATCTGGTCTTACTAGTGTTGCGCCCATTGGAACTCCTCCTGCAATTCCTTTTGCTAGACACAAAATATCTGGCGCTGTGTTCCAATGATCACATGCCCATAATCGTCCAGTCCTTCCTAAACCAGCTTGAATCTCGTCAAAAATTAACAGTATTCCTTTTTCATCACAAATCTTTCTTACCTCTTGTAGATATCCATCTGGTGCAACGATGATTCCACTTTCCCCCTGAATTGGCTCTAAAATTACAAATGCAGTATCTTCATCTATTACTTCTTTAAGCGATTCAATATCTCCGTATGATGCAAAAGAAACTTTCTCTACTAATGGTGCAAACGCTTTTTTGTATTTTGGATTAAATGTTAATGATAGTGCTCCAAATGATTTTCCATGGTATGATCCTTTCATTGCAACCATGCCTTTCTTTCCTGTAAATTTTCTTGCAAACTTCATTGCAGCCTCAATTGCTTCTGCACCACTGTTATTCAGATGAACTTGTGTGAGCTTTTCTGGTGCTAGTCCGACAAGTAATTTCAAAAACTCTTCTCTTGTTTTGTTGTATAATGAACTATGAACTGTAATTATTTTATCAATTTGTTCTTTGATTGCATTGTTGACTCTTTGATTTTGATGCCCTACTAATGCAACTCCGTATCCTCCCATGCAATCAATGTATTCTTTTCCATCAACATCCCAAGCATGAGATCCTACTCCTTTTTCAACTGTTACTGGAAATCTCTGGTAGAGGTTACCCATGTATTGATCTTCACTCATGTTCAATCACCGTACAGTTATCATGTGCAATTGCCGATGAAATCGGATTTTCTTTTTGTCCATTTGCAATTAATGCTGTTTTAACTCCCATATCTAATGCTTCAGTAGATGCCAAAATTTTCTTTTCCATACCTGGCCCTATTTTTGGTCTGATCTCTTTTGCTTCTGCTAGTGTAAGTTTTGGCACCACTTTATTATCCATTAATAATCCATCTACATTTGTTATGAATAATACCTTATCACTGCCAACTTTTCCTGCTACATATGCTGCAGCCCTATCTCCATCTACATTAAGAAATTCTGATTCTTCACTAATTGCTATGGGTGAAATAACTGGTGTGAGGCCTTGTTCCATTAATGACAGGATAAATTTTGAGTTTACTTGTTTTATTTTTCCAGTATATCCTCCATCAATTGCCTGTTTTCTGCCTTTTTCATTTACTACGAGCAGTTTCTTTTTTCTATCTGCTTCAATCACTTTGGCATCTACTCCTGATAACCCAATTGCATTGATGCCATTTTTTTGAAGCATTTGAACTATTGTTTTGTTTATTCTACCTGACATTACCATTGTAAAAATCTCCGCAGTTTCTTTGTCGGTGTATCTACTTTTGATTCCGCTGGGAGATGTTACAAATTTTGGTTCTTTTCCAAGTTGTTCACAAACTTTTGTAACTTCTTTTCCTCCACCATGTACTAAGATTAATCCTTCAGTTTCTGCAATTTTTTTAATGTCTGCAATTGTAGATTGATGTAAATCGTCTACTACACTTCCACCTATTTTGATTGTGATCATTTCTAAACAGGAGTTAATGGCGTGTATCTTAATCCATCCATTTCATCAAAATCACACATTACATTCATGTTTTGAACGGCCGAACCTGCTGCACCTTTCATCAAGTTATCTGATGCTGACAATGCAATCAATCTATTGTTATCTTCATCTAAATCAAATCCAATATCACAAAAGTTTGAACCAACCAAGAATTTTGGATCTGGGAATTTGTATAATCCTTTTTTGTCTCGAATTAATCTGACGAATCTCTCTTCACCATAAGTTTGACGATATAGTTTCCACAATTCTTTTTCTTCAATATCTTTTTTCATGAATGTGTGATTTGTACATAAAATTCCACGTACTACATCAACTGCATGTGGGCTCATTGAAACTCGAATCTTTTTACCTGCTATTTCACTAAGCTCTTGTTCAATTTCTCCTGTGTGCCTGTGTTTTGCTGGCTTGTATGGTCTAATTACCCCTGCCCTCATTGCATGTGCTGTACCTGAACCAGAACCTGCTCCTGAAGAACCTATTTTTGAATCTACAACAATGTGGTCTGTATCAATAATATCATTTCTAACTAATGGTGCAAGCGCCAACATTGAGGTTACTGCCATGCATCCTGGGCAAGAGACTAGCTGTGCTTTTTTAATTTCTTCTCTGTGTAATTCTGGTACTCCAAAAACTGATTTTGGTAAATAATCTGGATGTGGATGCTCCCATCCATACCATTTGTCATATGCATCTTGATTGTGTAATCTGTAATCTGCACTCAAATCTATTATTTTTACACCCCTATCATAAAGTGCTTTTACAATTTCAGTTGCAGTACCGTGTGGCACTGCTGTAAATACTAAATCACATTTATCAGTTAATTTATCATAATCTAATTCTGAGAAAGTTAGATCGGTAAATCCTTTCAGACTTGGTTGTACTCTGTGAAGATATTCTCCAACATGTTGTCTTGAGGTTACTGTGGTAATTTCTACATCTGGGTGGTTGACAAGAAGACGTAATGTTTCTCCTCCAACATATCCTGATGCTCCTACAACACCTACTTTCATGATAAACCTCCTCGTAAAGGAGTATAATTTATTTCCTAACGTAATTTAGTGCAAATTCTATCATTTCTTTTGGAATATTTCTTTGTGCAACTCTTGCTAATCCTTTGAACTCCACTGTATTGTTGACTTCGTGAACTACCAAACCTTTTTCTTCATCTTCCATCATGTCAATTCCTAAGATTCCCCCTCCCATGGCTTTTGAGGCTTTTACTGCCATGTCTTCCATCTCTTTTGTGATCTCACAAAGTTCTGGATCTGCCCCTAATGCAATATTTGTCTTAAATCCTCCTGATGATTTTCTATACATTGCAGCAATAGGATCATCTCCTATGGTAATCATCCTGATGTCTCTTGGTGGTCTTTTGATTAATTCTTGCAAGTAATAGATTCTATCATGTGGGCTGTCTGTAATGTCTCTAATTTCAAAAATTGCTTCCATTGTATCTTTATCTTTAATTGGCATTACTCCCCTTCCCCAACTCCCTATTACTGGTTTGATTACTAGCGGATATCCCACTTTTTCTAAATTTTCTGCAGCACTTTCACTTGAAAATGAAAAATATGTTTTTGGAGTTGGTATGTTGTTTTTTTTCAAAAGTAACGTCATGAACATTTTATTTCCACAAATATTTGCAACCCCAAATTTGTTTAATACTGGAATACCCATAAACTCTAAACTTGCAGTAAAGTGTAATCCTCTAAAATAACTAACACATCTTTCTAGGACCACATCCCCCAAATCATAATTCTCTTTTTTACTATCTGTGTCGATTTGAGTGATCTTTGCATCTAACATAACTGCGTTATGTCCTAATGACGCTGCTTCTTTTTGCAGCATCTTTTCTTCCGTTCTTAAACGGTCAAACACAATACAGATTTTTGACATTACTCTCCCCAGTCTTCGCCTACGCTTTCTGCTTGTTTTAGATCGATATTTGATCCGTCTTTTTTAGAAATTTCAAAGTCAGCACCACAATCAGGACAGGAGACTATTTCTCCTATTGAGGCATCGTCTGGGATGTTTAGTGTTGCATCACATTCTGGGCAGTTCATGTTTTTGTTGACCTTTTCTTTTGTAATTTATTAGCTTCTGTTGACTGCATTCCCCATAATTCTACAAATCCTCTAGCTAATCTTTGATCAAATGTTGATTCTGTTCCATAAGTTGCAATATTGTGACTATACAATGAGTGATTTGATTTTCTTCCGACTACTCTGAGGCTTCCTTTGTACATTTTCAGTTTAACTGTGCCTGATACTGGTTTTTGAGATGCTTGGATAAATCCATCTAGATCTATTTTTAATGGATCTTGCCAAAGTCCTGAATACACCAAATATGCCCATTCATCATCAATGAGTGATTTGAATTTATTTTCATGTTTGGTATGGACCATCTTCTCTAAATCTGAATGTGCCTCAATCAAACATGCTGCTGCTGGAGTTTCATACACTTCACGAGATTTGATTCCAACAACTCTATCTTCAATATGATCAATTATTCCAACACCTGCGTTACCTGCTTTTTTGTTAATATATTCAATTAATTTTAGAGGCTCCATTGATTTTCCATCCGCTCCAACTGGAATTCCTTTATCAAATTTTATTTCTAAGTAAGTTGGTTTATCTGACAAGTTTTTTGTTTTAACCCAAATAAAAGCATCTTCTGGTGGTTCATTGTATGGATCTTCTAACGCTCCACCTTCTATTGCTCTACCCCACAAATTTTGATCAATACTAAATTTTTTTGCTACAGCATCAATTTCGATTCCATGTTTTTTTGCAAATTTTAATTCTGTTTTTCTATCCAAATTTTTATCTCGTATTGGAGCTATTATTGGGAGATCAGAACCTGAACGTAATGTTATGTCAAATCGTACTTGATCATTTCCTTTACCAGAACATCCATGTGCTAATGATGTTACTTTTTCTTTTTTAGCAATTTCTAAAACTTTTTCTGCAATTAATGGTCTTGCAAGTGCTGTTGCTAAACAATATTTTTTTTGATAAAGTGCATTTGCTTTAATTGATGGAAAAATATAATCCTTGACAAATTCTTTTCTTGCATCTATGTTGTAATGTTTTTTTACACCCAGTTTTTTTGCTTTGGCTGCATTTTTTTTGGTATCGTCGCATTGTCCGACATCCACCGTAACTGTGATGACATCCATATCATGTTCATCTTGAAGATATTTTACAACTACGGATGTGTCTAATCCTCCAGAGAATGCAAGAATTCCTTTTTGAGTCATAAAACATCTTTTTCGTCGTATTTTGGAATTTATCTTTTGTGATGGGCTCAAAACAAATAATTTTTAAAAAATTTCTGACTAGCTTGAGCTAAAATTCGATGATTATTTAACCGCTAGATATAACGCTGTTTTATGAAAACTAGTTTGATAATCCTTTCATGTATTGCAGGAATTGTTTTGTTATCTATACTGGGAATTGCTCTCAACTCTAATGATAATACATCTGATTCAAAACTCCGTATTGCATACTTTCCAAATATTGGCCATGCAATTCCTATAGTTGGAATGGAGAAAGGATTTTTTCAAAATAGTATTGGAGATGAAGTAAAAATTGAAACCCGAGTATTTGATAATGGCCCTCAAGCAATAGAATCTCTTTTTGCTAATTCAGTTGATTTAGCATATGTTGGGCCTGGTCCTGCAATCAATGGATTTTTAAATTCAGAAAATTATAATGTAAAAATTCTTGCTGGCGCTGCCAGTGGTGGTGCAAGTTTTATTGTACATCCTGATTCTGAAATAATTTCTGTTTCAGATTTTGATGGAAAAAAGATTGCTGCCCCCCAACTTGGTAATACCCAAGATGTTTCATTGCGACATTATTTGTCTGAACATAATTTACGACCTGCAGAAAAAGGTGGTTCTGTTGTAATTTACAATATCCCAAATCCTGATATCTATACATTATTTGTTAAAGGTGATATTGATGGAGCTTGGGTAGCAGAACCTTGGGCTACTATTTTAGAAACTGAATTAAATGGAAAACGCTTATTCTATGAAGAAGATTTGTGGCCTAATCAAGAATTTGCATCTGTAGTTCTAATTGCTAATACAAATTATGTAGAACAAAATTCTGATGTTGTATCTAGTTTATTGGATTCTCATCATAACACAGCTACGTGGATTAATCAGAATCCTGAAGAAACTAGAATTGTTTTCAATGACTTTTTAAATTCTCATTTGGGACGACCTCTTCCTGATGATATAGTTGATGTATCTTTGTCTAATCTTGTAATTACTGCAGATCCTATTTCTGACTCTATTCATTCATTTGCTGAAAAAGCAGATGGATTAGGTTATCTTGGAAGAAATGGATATGATTTGTCTGGTATTTTTTACTACTTTGATACAAATTCTGTTGAAGGAGATGGTACTACATGACCAAACTTGAGGCAAAAAACATTGTAAAATATTTCAGCCATGACTCTCATCAACTCAAGGCTCTTGGTGGCATAAACCTCAAAGTTGAGGCAGGTGATTTTGTATGCCTGGTTGGACCTTCTGGATGTGGAAAATCCACCTTTTTACGCATAGTTGCAGGTTTGGAACAACCTGATGAAGGTCAGATTCTCTTTGATGGTCATAATGTTACTGAAACTGGTCCAGAAAGAATAATGGTATTTCAAGAAGGTGCTTTGTTTCCGTGGTTAAAGGTTCAAGATAATGTAGAATTTGGATTAAAGATGGCTGGTATTCCAAAAGAAGAACGTGCAAAAATATCTCATAGATATTTGGATATGATGCAACTGACAAAATTTGCAGATTCTTACACCTATCAACTTTCTACTGGAATGAAACAACGTGTAGCTATAGCTAGAGCACTTGTTATGGATCCTGATGTGTTGTTAATGGATGAACCGTTTGCCTCACTTGATGCACAAACACGTGATCTATTATTAGTTGAAATGCAATTAATTTGGGAAAAAACCAAAAAAACTATTCTATTTGTAACTCACAGTGTTTCTGAAGCTGCAGTTCTTGGAACCAAAGTAGCAATTTTTAGCAATAGACCTTCTATAATCAAAAAAGAAGTTGATAATAATTTCCCAAGACCCCGAATTACTGAAGATGAATCTTTACTTAAATTCCAACAAGACATCTTGACAGAACTTCGACCTGAGGTAAAGAAAAACAAAGAGTGATAATTTTGGCAAAGAATTTTACTCCTCACAGAATTGCATTTTACATTGGGATTGTTGTAGTTTGGCAAGTAATTGCCACGGTTGGTATATGGCCTGATAATATTTTTCCATCTCCCTATGAAGTAGCTGAAGATTTAGCATATGGTGCATCCGATGGTAGTTTGTTTTATGGAATTGCAACTAGTATGTGGAGATTATCTATTGGACTTGGAATAGCTATTGGTGGTGGGATTATACTTGGAATTTTTATGGCAAGAGTTGAGGTTATCAATCAAACTGTAGGTTCTTTGGTTTTAGGATTGCAATCAATTCCTTCTATTGCTTGGGTTCCGTTAGCAATACTTTGGTTTGGATTAACTGATGGAGGAATAATTTTTGTTACTGCAATTGGTGCTATTTTTGCAGTTACTATCAACACCTACACTGGAGTCAAAAATATCGATCCTCACTTTATTGAGGCTGCAAGAAATATGGGTGCAAAAGGTACACAACTAGTCACTGCTGTATTGATTCCAGCTGCATTTCCATACATGATTTCAGGTTTTAAACAAGGTTGGGCTTTTGCCTGGAGAGGCGTAATTGGTGCTGAAATACTGTTCTCTTTCTTAGGTTTGGGATTTTTACTTAATGCTGGACGTTCTCTTACTGATGTTTCTCAAGTTATCGGAATTATGGTAGTTATCATGGGAATTGGATTAGCAATTGATGGGGTAATATTCAAAAAACTTGAAACTAAAGTAATGTCTCGTTGGGGCCTATGATAGTATCAATTGCAGTTTTAAATTTGTAATTCTAGTTTCTATTTTTCCATTTTTTAACAATAAAAAATCCCGCAATCATTGCAACTAATCCTGTTCCTCCATACGCATACAACATTGCGGAATTATCTGATTCTCTAAAATCTTCTGGATTTGGGTCTATGACGAATTGTTTTGTTTCTGTATTGTCAATTGGAACAACCCTCAAAATTTTATCGTCATTTAATTTTGGTGTTCCTCGTCCATCTTGATTACTTGTTAGCATATACAAAAATCCATCAGGTCCTGTTTGAACACCTCTTATTCGTCCAAATTGATCTTGAAATAACTCCTTATGTGAAATTACTGAATTACTTTCTAAATCAAATTCAATCATGTGTAAATGAGTCCCTCTTAACGTTGCTACGAAATATTTTCCATTCCATTGAGGGATTCTATCACCGTCATAAAATTCTGCACCTGATGGCGCCCATGCATCTTCTTCTGTGTGTAAAATTGGTTTTTCTAAACCTTCTTTTGCCTCGTCTCCAACAATGTCAGGCCAACCGTAATTTGCTTCTGCAATGATTAGATTAATTTCATCATCCCTACTCTTCTCCATCCTGATGGCCCATGTTCTGTAGCTACTAGATTTCCTGAATTATCCCAATCAATTTATTGTGGATTTCTATGTCCAATGGAGTAAATCGGTGAACCTTCCCATGGATTATCTTCAGGAATTGTACCATCTGAATTAATTCTTAGAATTTTCCCTCTTGGCGAGCTTAAATCTTGTGATAAATCTGGATTGCCTGCTTCTCCTGTGGTGACGTAAAGTTTTCCATCTGGACCAAATTGAATTCTACCTCCATCATAAAATGGTCCTCCTGGAATTTCTTCTAACAATACTTTGTCTTCGATCAATACATTGTCCGTTAGTTGATATCTGACCAGTTTGTTTGTAGTCAAAAATTCATTGTACGTGTAATATAGATAGATGAAATAATTTTCAGAATAATTTGGATCTATTGTTATTCCTAACATGCATCTTCAACTCCTCCTACTGTTAAAGATAACAAAGATTCTTCCAGTAATTTTCCATTTTCAATCATTCTAAGATTTCCATTTCTTTTTGTAAAGAGAATTATATCCTTAGAAATCCAATCAATATTATATGGTATTGTTAAATCATCTACAACAATTTCTACCCTTACTCCAATCTTCTTCTGTGCGGCCTGAATTTTGTTCATCTATTTTGCCCCATTCAAATTTTGGAATTTTTGTAGTTTCCATGTTTCACTATTTTTAATATAATCAACTTATCCTAAAACCCTCCAATACATCATGATTGATGCCAGGCATACAAATCCCAAATAATCATCACAGTTCTTTTCGTATCTGATTGCCGTTCTGTGAAAGCCACACTTGAGCCATGCGAAGAACCTCTCAACGACAAACCTTGTCTTGCCATAATGTCTTTGACTCCTGTTTTGTGCAATGATCTTTGAGTTCCTTTTGTACGGGATGCAACAGTCAATTTCGCAACATCTGAGATAATTCCTAATTTGTTTCGCATCGTACCCCCTATCAGCATATGCAGAGACAGTTGTCTGCATCAGGCTGTCATCTGCAAATTTCGAAATGTTTTCCATGACATCAATGAATTTTGTGCTGTCATGTTGGTTTGCAGGACTGGTTCTAATCGAAATTGGCAAGCCGTTTTGCTCTACGGCAACATGTATTTTTGCGCCTGAAATCTTCTTGAATCCGTCATATCCTATCTTATCCCCCCTTTTTTGGCAGCAATCGATGAGGAGTCAATTGATATTTTTTGGAGGTCAATCCTGCCTTGCCTGTGTGCGGATTTTATTAGTTTGGAGAGAATTTTCTTCCATATTCCTTTTTGTTGTATCTCTTGGAATCGAAGATGTGCAGCGGGTTTTGAGCCGTACTTGTCTGGCATGTCTGCCCATCTGCATCCGGTAGTTAAGACAAGCAATATTCCGTTTACAGTTGTCCTGTCATCACGTCTCGGACGTCCTGTTTTGGCAGGTTTTGGTAATTGCGGCGCAATGGTACTCCATTGGGCATCTGAGATTTCTTTATGAATCATGAAAAACGTTTCAACAGTGCTGTTCTTGGATCTGTATTGTCATGAATAATTTACTAAATGATCTGTTTTAGGATCAGTTAAATAAATAAAAAACCGGAATGCAATACAATGTAAGTTATTTTCTATTTGCCTGTTTTTGCTCTTACCTCGGCTGCTAGATCTCCGAATGGATCCTCATGCCATTGTTCTTTGTTTAATGCAGGAGCTAATCCTGAATCACTTGGTATGACTACTGTAGTTGCTGCTTGTGGTATTGCATCTTCTGAAAGATAATTTGATTGATTGTCTGTTGCATAAATCATGATTCCTGTGATGGCTACAACTCCAATTGCAATACCTGCATAAATCATTGCATTTGACATGCTAGTTGTTTAATTTTTTTTAATATTAATCAAGTCAGTTTGCACTGGAAGTATTTTTGATTGATAACTGTTACATGCATTACATATTTTTCTTTAAATGTATACAATATTGTTCATAATTGTTGCAAAAGACATTCAACTCATCTCAAAACCCTGCAATACATCAAAAATGACGCAATACTAACAAACGCAGGACAGTTTTCACATCTCCTTTCATATCTGATTCCTGTCCTGTGAAATCCGTTTTTGAGCCAACCAAAGAATAATCCCTCCGCAACGCATAGAACCGAATTATATTTCTTGTGTGACTTATTCCCCGATGATTTGCCATTCTTTCTAAACGGAATACGTGCAATTGGATTTCTATTTTTCAAATAGCTTCTAATGGCCGTACTGTCATATCCCCTGTCAGCATAAACTGAGACAATCTGTTTGATGGTGCCATCATCATCCATAAATTCCGAAATGTTTTCCATGACATCTGCAGACTTTGCACTGTCATGCTCATTTGCAGGACTGGTCCTGATTGAGATTGGAAATCCGTTCTGCCCTACGGCAACGCGAGTCCTTGCGCCTGAAATCCTCTTGAATCCGTCATATCCTGTTACGTTGCCCCTTTTTTGGCAGGGATTGTTGAGGAGTCAGCGGATATCATCTTTTGCAGGCTGGTTTTTCCTTGCTTGTGAGCTGTTTTGGTTAAACCGGATAGGATCCTCTTCCAGACTCCTTTTTGCTGCCAAGAGTTCGGTCTTCTGTCTGCAGCAGAGTCATCACCGTATTTTGTTGGCATCTCGCTCCGCCTGCATCCGGATGTCAAGACGCAGATGATTGCTCCGTTGGTGATTCTTCTGTCATCGTCTCTTGGTCTGCCCGTCTTGGCAGGTTTTGGAATGTGTGGCTTTATCATACCCCATTGTTTGTCTGTCAGTTAGTTCTTGAAATTGCATGAAAATTAGCCATGTTCGGTAATTATTAGATCAGGATGATCGTAAAAATTTCACTAAATGATCAGTTTTGAGATGAGTTGTAAATATCTCAAGGCTCTGAAAAAGGACCATTTGAATCCTCTATCAGAAGACAACGACGAAGACGACTATCAAGTATAACTTCAAACTTTCTTTTTCTCTATTTTCTAATCTTTAGTGACACTACAAATGCGCATATGATAATTGCAATTGCAAAATACATTACTGCAACATAATCAAGGGCGAACGCAATACTTCCTGCAATCACAGGCCCAATTACAGTAGCAATGGATAATGTGGAACTAAATATTCCAGTAGATGTTGACTTTGGATTGTTTTCCATCAAATGAAAATTTCCGCCTATGAATAAAAATGCCCATGTGGCTCCAACAAGCGACATAAACGGCATTGCCATCCACCATTCCGTAACTAATGATAGCCCTGCAAACACAAATGTTGTACACCCTATTCCAATTTTGAATTTGGTGACGTTGGACAAGTGAATTTTGCTTGCCATCACATTCATCAAAATAAATGCAGTCAACGTATTTGCAACATATACAATTGAAATGTGATAGAGATCTCCTCCCCATCTCTCAACAATCATTATTGGAAGAATAGTCCATACTGCTGCTGCTCCAATATGTCTTAGTAATAATGACAAAAAGAGAAATTTATTTCTTGAAATAACTTTCTTTGTGGTTCCAGGCTCTATCTCTTTTTCCTGTTCTGGGTTTGGAAGCTTTGCTGTGCAGATTAATCCTACTACAAATGATGCGGCACTGATTAAGAAAATTAACTTTAAATCGTTTGCTAGTCCTGCAGCTGCTATTCCTGCCAACCATCCTAACGCATGAAATGAAATTACTGTGGCTGCCCTTTTCTTGTCAATGTTTGCCTCATATGCGTAGGCAATCATGGCCGGAATCATGATTCCGCTTGCAACTCCTGCTGCGATCCTTACTATGAAAAACATGCTAAGATCATCTGCAAAATAATGCAACCCAAATGCAATCGCACATCCTATGAAACCAATTCTGATGAATTTGAGCCTAGTTCCCTTTTTGTCTGAATGCCTCCCAAAATAGATTTCAGATAAAATCTGAGCAAAACTAAATGATGCTATCAAAAGACCGATCTCAAAAATTGATTCTGTGACCCCCCTTGCAATTATGGGCATGAAAACAAATACTATGGAAATTCCTGCATGTTGAAAAAAGGTGGCACTACGAACTAGATTGTTGACATGTAACTTTTGCATAAATGTACACAAAATTGGTTTTTACCTAATTTCAACATACGTATCAAAACCCCTCTTCTCTGTGGTTTTTTCTGAAAAGAGTTAAACCGTCCAGAAATATTTTAAAATTAAGTTGTCAAACAAAGAATCATTTCTTGATGCACTAAAAAATAGGATTCTACTCTTTGATGGTGCAATGGGCACTGAAATTCAAAATTATGATCCTAAACCTGAGGATTTTCCAAACAATCAGGATGGTTTCAATGATGGTCTGATACTGACACATCCTGAATGGATCAAACAAATTCACAGAAATTATTTGGATGCAGGTTCTGATTGCATTGAAACAAATTCTTTTGGCTCTAATAAAATTAAACTTGACGAATATGGATTTGGTGATCAAACAATTGATTTTAACAAAAAAATTGCAGCATTAGCATCTGATGTTTGTAAAGAATATTCTGATAAACCTCGTTACGTAATTGGTTCTATGGGCCCCACTGGATTTCTTCCAAGTTCAAATGATCCTGATTTAGGTCAAAAGCCTCTTGATGAAATACGTGAAGCATTTGAGCTTCAAGCAGAAGGATTAATTCTTGGTGGAGTGGATGCATTACTTATTGAAACTAGTCAAGATATTTTGGAAGTAAAATTAGTGATTGAAGCTTGTCACAACGCTATTGAGAAAACTGGTAAAAAAACTCCAATTATTGCTAATACTACTTTGGATCAATATGGTAAGATGTTACTTGGAACTAACATCCAAGCTGCATACACAACTGTTTCTGATATGGGAATTGATGTATTTGGATTGAATTGTTCTACTGGTCCAATTGAGATGACTCCAAGTGTTAGGTGGTTAGATGAACAAAATGAGCATAATGTATTGGTAGTGCCAAACGCAGGTATGCCTGAAAATGATGGAGGCAAAGCTGTTTACAAAATGACTCCTGAAAAAATGGGTGATGCTTTAGGTGATTTTCTTAATGACTACAAAAAAGTTCGAATTATTGGTGGATGTTGTGGGACTAATCCTGAACACATTAAAGAATTAAGGAAAGTAATTGACGAAAAAGCCAAATCTGTCGAGAGCTAAGTATTTAGAAAAACAGATGTGATTTTACAACATTGACTATTCCTCGAGTAAGTTCAGCCTTAAAGGCAGTGGATCTAAAACAAATTCCAGCACCTATGATTATTGGAGAACGAATTAACACTCAGGGTTCTCGTAAAGCAAAGAATTTGGTCCTCACTGATGATTATGATGGTCTAGTTGATTTGGGACGAATACAAGTTGAAGATGGTGCTCATTGCCTTGATGTATGTGTTGCAACAACTGAACGTGCTGATGAACTTAATTTTATGTTGAATTTGGTTAAACGATTAAGTCTAGAAATTGATGCGCCACTTGTAATTGATTCTACAGATCCTGAAGTAATTGAATCCGCTGTAACTCAAATTCCTGGTAGGCCAATAATTAATTCAATTAATCTTGAAGGTGATGGTAGTAGATTTGAAAAATTAGCTCCTCTTATGGCAAAATATGGCTTGCCATCTATTGCGTTATGTATTGGACCTAATGGTATGGCAAAAACCCCTCAACAAAAGGTAGACACTGCTGAACTTCTTTATGAAACCGGAAAAAAACATGGATTAAAAATTGAACAATTCATTTTTGATGTTTTGACATTTACTTTAGCAACTGGCGAAAATGAATTTCTTGATGCAGGAAAAAATACTCTTGAAGGAATTAGACTTGTTAAAGAAAAATTCCCAAATTCTTTTACTGCTCTGGGTCTTAGTAACATTAGTTTTGGTTTAGCTCCATATGCTAGAAAAATACTAAATTCAGTTTTTCTCTATCATGCAGTTAAATCTGGTCTTGATACTGCAATTGTAAATGCAAAAGAGATCATTCCTTATGGTGAAATTGATGAAAAAGAAAGAAAACTTGCTGAAGATTTAGTTTTCAACATACATCCAAATGCCTTGTCTGATCTAATTGCTTATTTTGAGAATGCAGGACCTCAAAAGAATAGTGCTTCCAAGAAAGTAGATGTTGATCCCTCTTGGCCTGCTGGAAAACGTGCAAACTTTCGAATTGTAAATCGGCAAAAAGACGGAATTCAGAATGATGTTGTATCTGCAATTGCAGATAAACTTGAGAAAAATGACATTATTGAAGATAACGATGGTGTCTTATCTTTGAACGTCTCCCCTGAAGTAACTCATGACGGTGCCATTAAAACACTAAATGAAGATCTTCTTCCAGCTATGAAAGAGGTAGGTGATAAATTTGGTGCAGGAGAATTAATTCTACCATTTGTCCTCAAATCTGCAGAATGTATGAAAGCAGCAGTTGGTGAACTAGAGAAATACTTGGTTAAAGAAGAGGGCACAAGTAAAGGTAAACTCGTTTTAGGAACTGTTTATGGTGATGTCCATGATATTGGAAAAAATCTCGTTAAAACAATTTTTCAAAATAATGGATATTCTGTATATGATTTAGGAAAGCAAGTACCATTACAAAAATTCCTGGAAAAAATTGATGAAGTAAAGCCTGATGCAATAGGTCTATCTGCATTGTTAGTTTCAACTTCAAAACAGATGAAATTCTTTGTAGAGCATGCAAGAAAAAACAATATGAATATCCCAATTCTTTGTGGCGGTGCTGCAATTAACAGTAATTACATCAATAGAATAGCAAAAGAAGATGGAATCTATGAACCTGGCGTGTTTTATTGTAATACAATGTTTGAAGGTCTCAAGACAATGGATGTTTTGATTTCAGATGAGAGACCAAAACTTTTAGCTGATTGGAAAGAAAAGTTAGAAACTTGGAAAGAAAAATCTACTGCTGAAATTGATCCAAACACTATTCCAAAAAGTGAGGTTAAACCTGTTCAGGCACCTTCTCCTCCAAATGTTGGGGAACCGATCCGATTAAGATTTGATCAAATTAAGATGGGCAAGGTTTGGTCCATGATTGATAAAAAATCCCTCTTCAAATTGTCTTGGGGATTGAGAGGAAAAGCTGGTTTTGAATCTGAATCTGAACATGAGCAGTTACTAACTGAATGGAAGATTAGAATTATTCGAGAAAAATTATTTGAACCTGAAATTGTTTACGGTTATTTCAAATGTCATAATAAAGATAGAAAGTTACTAGTTGAGAATCCTTTTGGCGATGATGTGGAGTTAGATTTTCCGCGTTCTACAAAACCTGAACATCTTTGTTTGAGTGATTATTTTGGAGCTGATGATGTTGTTGCATTTCAATCTGTAACCGTAGGTAATAAAGTCGCAGAAATTATTGAAAAATGGAACAAAGAAGACAAGTACGCTGATGCATATTATTTGCATGGTTTGGCAGTTGAAGTTGCAGAGGCATTGGCTGAATGGGTAAATCAAAAAATTAAATCTGAATTAAATTTGCAGAAAGGCGGTTTGCGATATAGTTGGGGCTTTCCTAGTTGTCCTGATGTAGCACAGCATCATCTAGTGTGGAAATTACTACAACCAGAAAAATCTGGAATGACTTTAACTGATTCTGGTCAAATAATTCCTGAACAATCAACTGCTGCAATCGTAGTTCATCACCCTGATGCAAAATATTTTGTACTTTAGTTAGATGAGACTTGGGCATAACTAATCCTGATTTTTAATCAATTTCTCAAACTATTCAAATGAAAAAAGATAAGGATCTTTACAATAATAGATGAGTTGCGCAATTACATACAAAATCCGGCCTTTCGCCTGATCTGGTTTCCAATTTTATGGAATGCTGATGAATTCCTCTTTCCATCTTGTCTTGAAATTGAGTCCCTCCGACAATCCCGCTTATGGCATTATACCGGCATGACTTGTTCCTAGACACATCACGGTCTATCCTGAATTTCTTGATTTGGGCAATTACATGAGACTTGGGCATAATGGTTTACAAAAATAAAGTCTAAGATTATTCAACAGCAAGGCACTCTCTTTACAATTCTTGGGTTCTCTGCACCAATCATGCATGTAATACGCTGCCAACTGATACGCCAAAACGCAGATCAGCACAGATGATGATTTCACATTGTATGATCCCCTTACGGGAACTGTTCTGATGCCAAACGCGTCTTTGAATGTCTCAAAGAGCGGTTCAATTGAGGTTTTTCTATCCGCATACAGCTCCTGACCGATCGCAGAGTCGTAAAATTCCACAAGCTTGATCCTTTCTGGTGGCGTACGCGGGTATTGCCTTATCGGAGTAATCAACCTCAGATGCTTTTTGCCGCATGAATCATGCAGTTTGGAATCATCGTATGCAGGATCTGCTAAAATATTTCGTATGATTCCTGAAAGTGATTTTATCAATGCATCAAACATCTTGCCATCATGAATATTTGCAGTACTGACACCGGCGGGCAACGGAGCAATCAACTTGCCGGCGCTGCAACTCATGTGCAGTTTATACCCGAATATCCAACTCTTTGATTTGGAGAATCCCCATCTTGCATCCGTATCAGTCCCTGAAATTGGCAAACGATTATTCTTCATGTCGGATTTGTGCCATACAGGACCATTTGCTTTTAGCAGAGAACTGTCCACTGATGCAGACATGTCATCAACCATTCCTTCTGATACGAACAGATTTCCCATTGTTCCGATGATATCCCCAATGGGCAGGTTCTGAAATCGCCTGTCAATAGTACGTCTGTCTGGGATTTGAGTCAATCTGCAGACCTTGAACAATTTGTCATCGTTGCATTTGATTGATAAAAAATAATGAAGTATGCTGTTGCTTGGAATTCTCATCCGAGATTTTATGATGAATAATTGCACCATCAGATAGTTGAACAGGCATACGGTCTGCCAGGTCTGAATATCTCCCCATGTAGAGATAATGTTCTAACCAGATACAAAACACCGATAAGAAATGACTCTGATAGAATCTTGCCGGGGATTTTTACATTCATGTTGCAATGAAATGATATTGCAAGGATCCTTGGCTTTTTTCATTTGAATAGTTTGAGAAACTGATTAAAAATTAGGATTAGTTATGCCTAAGTTTCAGTTAGATAGTTTTTCTAAAAATTTATCCAAACCACTAAAATCACTAGGTGATGTTATTAGTACATCTCCTGTAATCTCATGTGCTTTTCTTATAAATTCTTCAAATCCTTGACTGTATATTTTTAAATCTAAATTCAAAAACTGTGCTGATTTTTCATTTTTTTCAGATGGATATAATATGATTGGAATTACAGAAAATCCCTTTAGATTATCTGCTATATTTTGAACTTGTTCTATATTTTGAACTACCTGAGTCATGAATCCTTTTGGATTTGATTGCAATTTTTTTTCTATCTTGGTAAAATTTGGTTTATTTGAAATTGAGAGGTATAAGTCAACTTTTTTATCATAATTTTGTTCTTTTAATTTTTTAATTACTGCACTTGGAACTTGGCCTGAATCTTGTTTTCCTGTTTGTGACGGGTCTCCCATAATTACTAAAATTCCTGAAAAACCTATTTTTATACAATTTTCTACAAACTCAAAAATTTTATTTTCGTCTTTGTCCCTAACTCGTAAACTTACTGTAATTGGTAAATCTGGAATCTCTTTTCTGATTATTTCTCCAACTTTAATGGGTGAAATCCTTTGATGACCTAATACGTTTTCAGTTAAATGTATCGCATTACATTTTTTTGAAATAATTTTTATTTTTTCTATAAATTTTAGAATTGATTCTTTTGAATCCATTCCAGATAAAATTTTAGGTGGATTGGCTTCATATCTGATTGTCATATTTTTCATTCTTTTATCCTCGGTTAAAACCTTTGAATGCCAAAACCCATATGGAATAGTAGGAAATAACTACAATGCTCTTAGATGATTTAAGACTCTTACTTTCTACTCCAATTAATCCTGATATTGAAGTTGATAAAAAATATCGTTTAGCATCAGTTCTTGTAGTAATTTATGGTAAATCCCCAATTGTTATAATGACTGAAAAACCAAAACACATGAAATTTCATGCAGGAGAAATTTCTTTTCCAGGTGGAAAACTAGATTCTAATGATGATGATCTCTTACAGACTGCGCTACGTGAAACACATGAAGAGATTGGATTAAAAATTACTAGAGAACAAGTAATTGGTCAATTGGATCCTGTGATCACACTGAATTCTGGCTTTTTGATTTTACCGTTTGTTTCTGTTGTTGATACAATTCCTCCACTTGTGGCAAATTCTGAAGTTGAAAATATTTTTCACATCCCATTGGATTCTTTTTTGAAAACTATGGAAAATGATCCAGATCCATTTCATAACACAATTCAAGAAATGCATATTTTTGAATATCAAAATCAAATAGTTTGGGGGGCATCTGCTAGAATACTAAAACAGATACACCATAGCCTAAAATTTTGAGATTCATTTAAAAAGAGCTTTTCGTGCCTGAACATCTATGGCTGCTCGTAAGTCTTCTCCAAGGAAGATCCGTTTGCTGAAAAAGACAAGGCAAGCATCACCTGTACCAGCTTGGATAATTCTCAAAACAAAACGAGGTGTCAGAACTAATCCAAAACGTAGAGCTTGGAGATCAACTGATGTGGAGGTCGGATAGCTGTCTCAAGAATTAGAACGAGTTTATACAATTAATCTAGGCAAAGTTTTACTTTCTCAATCTCAACATAGAGCTGTTAGAGCAATTAACATGATTAGAGAATTTGCTCGTCATCACATGAAAGTTGAAGAAATAAAAATTGAAGAAGAACTATCTCATCAAATTTGGGCTAAAGGAATTAGAAGTCCTCCAAGAAAAATCAGAGTCAGAATGAGTAAAACAGATGAAGGATATGTCCTTGTTTCTAGATATGATGAAGAAACAAAGGCTAAGATAATTCCTGAAAAAGAGACTGAAAAAATTGAAGATAAAGTAGAAGAACCAACCACTGAAGCACCATCTAAAGAAGAAGCACCATCTAAAGAAGAAGCACCATCTAAAGAAGAAGCACCATCTAAAGAAGAAGCACCATCTAAAGAAGAAGCACCATCTAAAGAAGAAGCACCATCTAAAGAAGAAGCACCATCTAAAGAAGAAGCACCATCTAAAGAAGAAGCACCATCTAAAGAAGAAGCACCATCTAAAGAAGAAGCACCATCTAAAGAAGAAGCACCATCTAAAGAAGAAGCACCATCTAAAGAAGAAGCACCATCTAAAGAAGAAGCACCATCTAAAGAAGAAGCACCATCTAAAGAAGAAGCACCATCTAAAGAAGAAGCACCATCTAAAGAAGAAGCACCATCTAAAGAAGAAGCACCATCTAAAGAAGAAGCACCATCTAAAGAAGAAGCACCATCTAAAGAAGAAGCACCATCTAAAGAAGAAGCACCATCTAAAGAAGAAGCACCATCTAAAGAAGAAGCACCATCTAAAGAAGAAGCACCATCTAAAGAAACAAAAGAATAGTTTTCAAAAAAAAATTATACTTTTAAAAAATTATTTTATTCTAATTGGTATAAATCCAGATCACAATCTATACTGCAATCTGGAGTATGCCAGTCAAGTGTATCTTCTTGAGGGATAACTCCTAGTGGATCGTAACTATCAAATTTTGTCATTCCTTGAATGGATGATAACATTACAACTTTGGATTCATTTGTATTGGATGTCATATCTATTTGTGATTCCCCTTCATTGAATATTCCACTTGTTATGCTTATAATTGAGTTTAGAATCCCAACTGGAATGTTATTTCCACCAACTACATACAACATTGAACGTTTAACGGAATTTGCAGGCGCATTATCATATAGCATTTTTAATGAATCTCTAAGTGATTCTTCCATATTTTGACCATCTTTACTTGTTGTGAGTACATTTGTTTCAGTAGGTATTGTTGACGAATCTAATGATTTTACAACATGCATCATTGCAGAATTTGCAATATCATAACATGCATTAGGACTTAGATCCGGATTACTCTCAAGTAATGAGTCGTTGTCAAGAACAATTGTACATTCTGAGTCTTCTCTAATTCTTTTTAGTGATATGCCTGAATTGAAAATTCTGTCTTTCTCATATTTGAAAGGCATAATTACAAAAGAGATTAGTCCTTTGTCTGATTCTTTACATAATTCTGATACTACTGGTGCCATAGCTGCTCCAGCCTTGCCTGCTAAATTACTCATTAAGATAATCGTAGAATAGTTTGAAATTTGTGCTTTAATTTCATTAATTGCATTGTAAGTTGAGCCTCTGATTAGTTGTACTGATGGATTAATTACTGCGTTTGTTGAAATATGGACTGAATTCTCTTCTGAGAAATCCTTTGCATCATTACTAATTAGTAAACATTCTGAGTTTAGAGCCTCTTTTGCTTTTATTGCCAATTTTGAACCTACTCCACCTAATCCTATTACTAACACTGGTTCTTTTATTTGAAAACTCATTCTGTTTTTATTCTCTGATTTAGATAAAAAACCTTCTTACGTTTTTTTAATCAAATTTTAGATCTAAAAAATTTAGCTTGCGATCTTTCCAAAAAGCGAATTTACAGTCACATCTGTAATTTCAACTGTGTGTGATTGACCAATATCTACATGTTCGGGGACAAATACAGGTTTGTAGGCAAAGTTTCTTCCCTTTATCCCATCCTCTGTTTTTTCATCAAACAATACTTTGCCTTTCCAGCCGATCCATTTTTTGTTGTTCTCTATTGATATTTTGCTGATCTGTTCAAAAATTATCTTGCTTCTTCTTTTTACTTCACTAACATCGATTTGTTTCCATTCTGCTGCATCTGTTCCTGGTCTGGCACTATATTTTGATAAATTTACTACGTCTGGCTTTGTTTCATTTAACAAATCCATTGTTTTTTCAAAATCTTCTTCAGTTTCTGAAGGAAATCCTACTATGATATCAGTTGAAATGGTAAATTTGCCAAATCTCTCCCTTGATTTTTTTACTATTTCCCTAAATGTTCCTACCGTGTGACCTCGCTTCATATCGTTGAGTACTTTGTCACTTCCACTTTGTACTGGTATGTGTAAAAATTTGAAGACTTTGTCGTTATCATAAGATTTGATTAATTGTTCTTTTATTCTTGGCATATACATTGGGTTCATCATTCCTACTCTGATCATAAAATCTTCTGGAATTTCTGTAACTGCATTTACCAGAGATGGTAGATCTGTTCCAATATCAAAACCATAACATCCGTTGTCTGTGGATGTTAGCCATACTTCTTTACACCCTTCTTTTATCTCTGTTTGCACTTGTCGTACAATGTCCCCTAATCTGTAGCTTGAAAGATCTCCTTTAGACAATTTAGTTTGGCAAAATGTACATTCACTCATACATCCACTTGCAATCTCTATGATTCCTACTATCGGATTTAGTCTAACTTTTGGCAAACCTACTTTGGACAAGTCTGAATCTTCTAGTGCAATTTGTTTTCTACCTTGTAGGGTTGCATCGATCACTTGCAATGTTTTCCCTATGGAATTTGGGCCTAAGAGACTTGCATTTTCTGAAAACTTTTCAACAGTATTTTGTTCAGCTTTTGGAAGACATCCTGCTACTACTAGAGGTTTTGTTTTTAATGATTTTATTCTATGAATCATCTTGTTTGCAGTTGCATCTTTTACAGAACATGTGACTACAATATTTAGATCTGATTCTGAAGAGTCTTCAACTAGCGTATGTCCTCCATTTAGAACTAATCCTGAAATCATTTCCGAGTCTGCAAAACTTGCAGAACATCCATAAGCTTCTACGAAAATTTTTGCCATGTTCTATCCAAATAGAGCATCTATCTCTTTGCTACTCATCAATTTTTCTGAAACTACAAGTTCTCTTATGGTCTTTCCAGTTTTCAATGACTCTTTGAATAATTCTGCAGATTTTAGATATCCTATTTTTGGAGTTAGTAATGTAACTATCACTGGACTGTTTTCAATGTCTGCACGTAACTTGTCTTTGTTGGCTGTTAATCCATCAATCAGATTTGCAGAAAATATTGGTAAGAAATTTTTGAGCATGTCTGTTGATTCTAACATACACTTTAACATTCCAGGTAACATGACATTTAGCTCGAATTGACCTCCCTGTGCTGCATAAGATACTGCTGTATCATTTCCTACTACGTTGAAACAAACCATGTTCATACACTCAGCTAAGGATGGATTTACTTTTCCAGGCATGATAGATGAACCTGCATGAACTGCTGGTATGCCAATTTCTCCTAATCCTGCAATTGGACCTGATGCCATTAATCTGATGTCATTTGCAATTTTTCCAATTTCTAATGCTGTATTTCTTAACGCACCTGATAAATTAACAACAGCAAATTTACTTTGTAAACTATGTTGCATGTCTTTTTCAGGTTTTAGTGACATTTTTGCAATTTTTCCTAATTCTGATATTGCAATTTTTCTATAACCTTTTGGCGTATTTGCGCCAGACCCTACTGCAGTGCCGCCAAGTGCCACATTTTGTAATTCTTTTTGTGCTGCTACAATTTCATTTTTTGCTTTAGTTATTGATGTGACATAAGCTGCAAACTCACTTCCTAATGTTATTGGTAATGCGTCCATAAGATGAGTTCTTCCTAGTTTTTTAAATGTTGAAAATTGTTTTGCTTTTTTAGATAATGATTTAATCAAAATATCTATTGCTGGAATTGTTTCTTTTAGATTCATCAAAATCGCAACATGCATTGCAGTTGGATATGTGTCATTACTTGATTGCGACATGTTAACATGGTCATTTGGGTGTAAAAACTCGTATTGTCCTTTCTTTTTGTGTATGATTTCTAGTGCAACATTTGCAATAACTTCATTTGAATTCATGTTAAATGCTGTTCCTGCTCCAGAGTTGATCATATCTACTACAAACTGATCAACATGTTTTCCACTTAGAATTTTATCACATGCTGAAACTATTGCTTTTCCACGTTTTACATCAATTACTTTTGTTTTCATGTTTGCAACTGCTGCAGAACGCTTAATCATAACAAACGACTTTATCAAATTTTCATGGCTTTTGTTTCCTGTTACATGGTATTGTTTGATTGCTCTTGCTGTAAATGCTCCATAATATGCGTCAGTTGGAATTTTGACCTTTCCTAGTGAATCTTGATCTAATCTAAATTTCATATTGACTATGCTCTGTTTTCCCCATTATTCATTCTTTTTCAGATATTTTCATAATCTCATATGCACAATAATGGGAATTATTATATAGGAATTGCAAGTCCGATGCATTATGAATAAGCGTGTTAGTGTGCTCTTCACAATTGCAGCAGTAGCTGTAATGGGAGCAACCTTATTCGGAAGCACATACACACAAACCCAGATTGCTGGACAATCACTCGATATCAACAAAATGGATGTCGATGTAATTGAGAAAATCCATCAAATGGGCGGTTTACAGCTTGTAATGCCTCAAGCATTCGCAGAAACTGATTGTGGTGTTTTGGAATCATCCGGTAGAACCGTACATGATTTCCAATTAACTGGTGAAAGTGTTGAACTTCCAATTATGGGAGGAAAAACTTACAATGCCATGACCTTTAGCGGAACAGTCCCAGGACCAACCCTTAGAGTTACACAAGGCGATGTTGTAAAAATGACACTTACAATTCCAGACGATGAAGTTACTGGACACGGTAACGACATGCACGCATCACAAATGTCATCAGGAAACTTTGAATCAGTTAATCCTGGTGAAACAAGTCAGTACTGTTACATCGCTGAATCAGCTGGTGTCTTCAAATACCATTGTTCTGGTGTCAAATTAATTGGCATGGACCAACATGTTCTTTCCGGCATGTACGGAATTGCAATCGTTGATCCTGCAAATGGATACAAGAAATTAATGGTTGAGAAAACAAGCGGAAGCGGCGAATTAGACAGAAAATTCTATGATGCAGATGCACTCGAGTTCCAACTCCAATACAATCAATTGTACCTAACACCTGAAGGTAACTATGATGCAGGAGCAATGTTCCAACATCAAAATACTGCAACAGTTGTTAACGGAATGCAATTTGGTTATGTACCAAACATGGCTCATAACTTATTCGTCAACGGCGATGTAAAGAAGAACCTCTTTGTAGCACAACCATGGAATGGAATTGAACACAAGCAATACCAATCACAACTCTTGTTTGTTGAAAATGATCAACATGTGAGACTCTTTATTGAAAACCATGGCAACGAACCACTATTCTTCCACATTGTTGGAGAAATTTTGGATAGAGTTGTCCAAGGCAATAGAGTGCAATCCGCAGCAACTGAAACATGGTTACTCGGTGGTTCACAAAACATGATTGTTGACTTGGTATTTGATGAACCAGGTACATATGCAGCAGTAAACCATGATTATGCAGCACTTTACACTGGTGCAGCTACAGTCTTTGTAGCAGGTGACCCATTTGGCTTGAACCCCGTTCTAGTTGAGAAAGGCGTTATCCCAGAACCAGTAGCATCTTATGCATACGCTTTAGGCAATCCAAGTGATGCTGTCCCACCAATGGGAATGAACAGTATTGCTCATCCTGCACTAAACATTCACGGATTATACACTGATGATGTAGCTTCTGAAATGCAAGAAAGTGGTGATTATATAGCATTATGGGAAGTAATTCCTGTAGTTGCAGAAATCTTAACTTCTTGATAATTTAACATCTTTTTTTCTTTTTATTATCTTAATGAATTATATTCCGTAGATCATTTTCCTTAGCTATGTCCTTTGAAGATTCTGTATTGATCTGTGATGAAGTAGATCCAATATTGAATAAAATCTTAGTAAATAATGGACTAAGGGTTTCATATGAACCTGAAATTACTGCTGAACAAATTCTAGAAAAAATTCCCACTTTTAATATTGTAATTGTTCGAAGCAGGACTACTATTACAAAAGAGATGATTAACAAAGCAGATAATTGTAAAATTATTGCACGAGTTGGTGTTGGTCTTGATAATGTAGATCAAGAAGCTGCCAAGTCCAAAAATATCCGTGTCATAAATGCTGTAGAAGGTGCTATGAATGCTGTAGCTGAATTAGTTTTAGGATTGATGCTTTCACTTGCAAGACAAACTGCAAGAGGTGATAGAGCAATACGAAATGAACAATGGTTGAAAAAAGAACTAAAGGGAACAGAACTTCAAGGAAAATATCTTGGAATTATTGGTTTGGGTAATATTGGAAAACGATTAGGAAGACTTGCTCATGCACTTAACATGAATATTATTGGCTATGATGTAGTTCCAATTGATGAAGAATTTTCAAAAGAAGTGGGTTTGATGAAGGCTGACTTGAACACTCTTTTACAAAGTTCTGATTATGTTTCTATACATGTTCCATTATTGGATTCAACTTATCACCTTTTAGATGCAGAAAAAATGTCTACAATGAAAAAAACTGCTAAAATCATTAACACTTCTAGAGGTGGTGTTGTTGATGAAGATGCCTTGTATGATGCCATCAAAAATGGTACTTTGGGTGGAGCTGCTTTGGATGTGTTTGAAAAAGAACCTGCCATTGGAACTAAATTAGCAGAACTTGACAATGTAATTTTGACTCCTCATATTGGTGCTCAAACCAAAGAGGCACAATCTTTAGCTGCAAACGTAATTGCTGAAAAAATTGTTCAGATATTACGTGGTGTAATCTAGCTTTTTTCGAATAATTTCTACGCACGTTTTAAAAATAAGTAAAAAAGCTTGACTTGTACGTGATTAATTATCGTCTTATTCTTTTTAACACCCCTTTGGAGGTTATTTTCATATGATGAATTCATATGGTATGGGAAAATCCAGTTCTGAGCGTTTGATGCGTTTTCCTAATGTTGATTCTTTATTGAAAATTTCTCTTGGATTGGTATTGTTTACTATGATTTCGTCTGTACTAGTTTATGCTGAGACTATGCCCGTAGATATTGATGGCACTTCTTTTGATGTTGAATACACTGCAACTGGAATGACTATTTCTAATATTGAAGCTGATTTAGATTCTATTTCTTTGATTATAACTGTCGATGTAACTGACTCTTCTGGAATTTTGAATATCACTTTTGATAGATCTTTCTTTGATTCTCTTTTTGAAGGTGCAGACGATGATTTTATCATATTAGCTGATGCTGATGAACCGACTTTTACTGAAACTGAAACTACTGCTCAAAGTAGAACTTTGAGTATTGAATTACCTCCAGGTACTGAAGATGTAGAAATCATAGGTACTGTTTTTGGCACTTCTGATGATTCAGCAGCTGAGGATGCAGCAGGAAAAGCAGCTGAGGATGCAGCAGGAAAAGCAGCTGAGGATGCAGCTGCAAAAGCAGCTGAGGATACAGCAGCAGCTGCAAAAGCAGCTGAGGATGCAGCAGCAGCTGCAAAAGCAGCTGAGGATGCAGCAGCAGCTGCAAAAGCAGCTGAGGATGCAGCAAGAGAATCTGCAAAAAACACTTGTGGCCCTGGAACTATTTTGAAAGACGGTGAATGTGTACTAGATGAAAGATGTGGCCCTGGAACTATTTTGAAAGACGGTGAGTGTGTTATTGACTCTTCATCACAATCATCTTCCCAACCAACTAACACTTCTGTCAAAGGAATGGGTAAGGATCTAATCATTGGAGTTATAGCGGCATTTGGGGTTGCTGGAGTTGTTGGAATTATTCTAGCAATTATGTCTAAAGCCAGTAAAAGTCGTGATTAATCACAAGGCAAATCTTCTGCGTTCATCATTTGATCAAAATCAAATCCTGAAATTTGAGTTGTAGATGAGTATGGAATTATTCCTATTATTGGGGTATCTGTATTGACTAGAATGATCAATTTGTTAGGATCTAGTCTTATGTCTCCTCCATCAAACTCAAAGTCCAATGTCATGAAGATGTGTTGTGACGCTGTTATTTCTTCCGATGTAAAAATCCCTTCTTTCACTGTTGATGATAATGGGTTAATTGTAAATGGATCCACTACAAATGAACCAATATGTTTTGAATCATAGAATGTAGCAATTTCAAATTTTTGATAACTTATCCAAAACGGTATTGTATTACAGAATTCTACTTCGCCATGATTAGACATTGTAAAAAAAGAAAACTGTCCTGGATTATCCCATCTGTATTCTGTTTGTTGTACTCCTACAATGCTTAATCCTGAGTATAAAATTGGAATCACAATTATGATTATTGCTATTGTAGTTATGATAGAATGTATGTTCATATTTTATTTTCCATTTCTATTGAATCTGTTATGACTTTTTTATTTACCAAATAATTTATAATTTTAGCAAAATCTTCATCTGATATTTTTTCTTCAATCCACCATTTGCCTATATTTTTTACCCAATTGGGAATAATTACTTCATACACATTATTTTCATTAATTTCAAATGGTATGTTGATTATCTCTTTTTCAATGTATTTTTGAAATGCATCAACTAGGAATCCATCTGAAATATTTCCGGTAATCCAATTGGTCATTATTGGTTTGATAACTGCTGGAATACAAATTACATTTGAATCAATCAAACTAAATTCAGCAGTTGTTTTTGACCCAGAATATTCTATATCTATGAAATATTTTCCTAATGGAAATATTTCTTTTTCAAAAGCAAATGGTGATGGAATTGGATTTTGTAAATTTGTTATGGCAATGGGGATTGCACTACTGCCCTTCCCTGCTTCATCTCTGATGTGGATGATTGCAGATTCACCTGTAACTTCGGATACTTCGATTGTATAGAATAATTTCTCACAATAACTGTATGACGTTTTTTCCATTATGATCGAAATTGTTGATTCTGCATATACTGCTGGAAGAACACCCACACTTGTTATGAAAACTGTGAGAATAATCATACTTTTTTTGTACATCTTTTTTTTGTTTATATTGCTCAATAAAAATCTCAAATGACTATTGAGGAATGCTTTTTAACAACTTTCACGTACTATATTATCGAGTTTTCTGCGGAAGTAACTCTTTGAGTGTGTGGTTATGCCTCCGCTCAAGGAAATTTTTATTGTTTAGTGTTACTTAGGTTCATTTCACGATTTACAGTTATTAAAGGGGATTTACTATGCCCGATATGCCTAGTCATCAAGATCAAATATGGATCAGACTTTGGAAAGAAAATGCCATTGAATTGCGTGAACGTGTAGTTGGGTGGCGTAAACAAAACGCTATTGCTAGAATTGAAAAACCTAGTAGATTGCAAAGAGCACGAAGATTAGGCTATAAAGCAAAACAAGGAATTATTGTTGTCAGAATGCGAGTGGGTACCGGTGGTATGAGAAAACAAAGACCTACTGGCGGTAGAAGACCAAAACACCTTGGTGTGACTAGAATCAAAGCAGATGATAATATGAAAACTGTTGCTGAGAGAAGAGTTCTTGAGAGATATCCAAACATGAAACTTTTAGGTTCTTATTTTATCTACAAAGATGGAAAACACTATTGGTTTGAGGTTATCTTGGCTGATCCAGTACATACACGAATTGCTCAGGACAAAGAATTAAACAAACGAATTTCTCAAACAGCATAAATTGAAATTATATCTGTTCGTTTCTGTATTTTTATTCTTAATGTTTGTTCCCGCATTTGCACAACTCTCTGATACTACAGGACTGGTATTTCGTTTTGATGTTGAAACAGGGGGCTCTGTTTTTGAGATTGAAACTACTTCTAACTTTAATGTTTTAGATCATGAGTTTGACAAAGACGAACATCGATTAACTCTTTTTGTAAACAGTAGTTTAGAAAATAATTTAGGTGAATTATTTATTCCTAAATCTTTATTGGGCGGAGATTTTACTTTTTATCTAAATGATAATGAGTTTGATCCTACAATCAAATCTAATGACAAAATTTCTTTTATCACTCTAAATTTCACTGGACTTGGTAAAAATAAAATTGATGTAATTGCAACTGAGTCTTTTGTTGGAACTGAAAAAATACCTATTCCTAAATCTTCGTTAAATAATGATGATGAAAAAGAAGGATGTCTGATTGCAACTGCAACATATGGTTCAGAATTAGCACCACAAGTTCAACAACTTAGAGAACTACGTGATAATTCCCTACTGCAAACAGAATATGGTACTATTTTTATGAACACTTTCAACAGTTTCTATTATTCATTTAGTCCTATTGTTGCTGATTATGAACGTGAAAATTTATTGTTCAAAGAAATGGTAAAACTTACAATTACTCCTATGATTGGTTCACTCTCTGTTTTAAATTATGTTGATATGAATTCGGACTCTGAAGTTTTGGGTTATGGGATTAGTGTAATTATTCTAAATATTGGAATGTATGTTGGAATTCCAGCTGGTGTTATTGTTTTAGTTAAGAATAGATTTTAATTATTTTTGTTCAAAATATACAAATTATAGTTTTAAAAATTATTTAATGTGGATGCACCAAAACTTGTTTTAATTAGTGGATTTGTCATAGTTGTCGCATTGTCTGTGATGGCTGTCTTAATACGTTAATTTAGTCTTCATCAAGTAATTTTTGAATCATTGCTTCTACATGTCCTGCTTGTCCAAAAGATACCTCTCTTAGAATGCCTTTTCTATCTACTAAGATAGTTGATGGAGTGCCTTGTAACGCAAATTTTTCAAATGTTTCAGCTGAGTATTCTTTTGATTTCATGTAATCTTTCACTCTTTGTATTATTTGATTTCTATAATCTTCTGGTTGTGAATCAAATTCTGGAATTTGTGTATATATGAATTGCATAATTTTCTCTTGACTAATTTCTCCTGAAGTTTTTACTACATTATCCATACCTAATGGAAATGGAATTTTGTATGGCAGTTTGTTGCCTTCCTGTAATTGCCCTTGCATTGCAAGTGCACTTTGTGTTTCACCAATTACTTCTCCAGTTTCTGCAAGCATTTTCAAATTATCTAATGTATTTTTGTCAAAATCTTCAAAAGCTGTAGCTATTCCTACTACTCTAACTCCATCTTCTTTGAATTTGTTATAGATGTTGATAGCCTCTGGAATTGCATGCATAAAACATCCTGGACAATTCACTTGAAATACTTCTGCTAGTACAATATGGTCTTTTTCTTGATCAAAATTAGTTGGAGATCCTTGCACCCATTCTGAAACCCCTAAGTTTGGTACTTTTTCTCCTATTACTGCACTCATGACCTTTCTCATATTTTTTACATTAAATACATATCTTACCTGATTTTGGATTTTTCTCAAGTAACCTAATATAGGACACAAAAAGTTTCAAAACAAATTGCAGGTAGTAACTGATGATCGATTAGCACTTTTTGCTGAAATGGAATCAAAGTACGAGCAAAATGATACGGCTTATTTTGTGTCTCTTTTAGATCATCCTGATTATGTAGTTAGAACAAGAGCCACTTGTATTTTGGTTGATTTTGGTGGAGAAGATAAGATTCCATATATTGCTAAAGTTTTAAAAAATGATGAAAATGAATTGGTACGACATGAAGCTGCATTTTCTTTAGGGCAAATGTGTTATTCTAGTTCTATTGCTCCTTTATCTGATGCAACTCTGAACGATCCTAGTATGTTTGTACGACATGAAGCTGCAATTGCATTAGGTGTGGTTGGCTCTAAAGAAGCTAAAGAAATTCTAGAAAAAGCACTAAATGATCCTGATAAACCTGTAGTTGAATCTGCTGTTGTAGCCTTGTCTAATATTCAATTTATGGAAAAGTTAAGTAAGAACGAAAAGTTTGCAAAGTTAACAGGTGGATGAGATGAATTTTTCGTATGGTATTATAGCTATTGTGGGGGTTCTTGCCGCGATTTCTTTAGGATTCATTGCAGCTTCTCCTGATGATATTATGGGACCGAGAATTGTCCCTATAGAAGATTCTCCTGTCGCTTGTACTATGCAGTGGGATCCTATGTGTGGTGTTGATGGAGAAACTTATGGTAATTCATGCATGTTGGATGCATCTAATGTGAATCTAGATCATGCTGGTGAATGTATATCTGAAGAAGCAAAAGCAGCTGAAGAAGCAAAAGCAGCTGAAGAAGCAATGACTGAAACTATGGAAGAAGAAGTAACTGAAACATCATCTGATCCACAAACAGTTACAGTTGATATCCCATCTGGAACATCAGTTCCAGGATGTGAAGACACTAACGAATGTTTTTCTCCAGCAGATGTCACAATTAATGCAGGAGATACAGTTGAATGGAATAATGTTGATTCTGCTGCACATACTGTGACAAGTGGTGTCCTTCCAGCTGGTCATGATGGTTTATTTGATTCTAGTATCTTTATGTCAGGATCTGTTTTTGAATTTACTTTTACTGATGTAGGCACATATGATTATTATTGTATGGTTCATCCTTGGATGACTGGTACTGTTACTGTAAATTAGACAATTACAACTTTACTTTTATTTTCTATTGATTCAAATTTGTAAATCTGTTCTACTGTTGAGTCTTCAAAAATTTCTGCATCGTGTGTAATTATGATAAATTGCATAGGGGTCTCTGAATTTGAAATATTTGGTAATTGTGATAATACATTCACTAGTGATTTTTTTCGTTCAACATCTAGATGTGTTGTGGGTTCATCTAATATCATTAAATTTAGGTTTGATGCTCCGAGTAGGTTAGCCATACCTAATCGTAATGCTAATGCAACACTAACTTTCTCTCCTCCGCTAAGGGATTCTAATTCTAATACTTCATTTTTTGAATAACATGTTATTGAAACATCTCTAGCTTTTTCTGATAAAAGAATTCTTTGAATTTTTGTATTAAGTGATGTCAGATATTCTGAAGCTTTTACAGAAATTGCGTTTAGCGCCCATGATCTAAGGCTTGTTGCAACAGGTCCATCTCTACTGAAAATATTTGTTTGAATTTCATTAAGATTTGTAACATAGTCTTTTACAATTCTTAATTCTTCTATTGTTTTTTTAATCATGCTTATTTGTTCTTCTCCTTTCGAAATTTTTTCTAAAATTGCACCTACCTCTTGATCTATTTGAGACAATTCTGTTTGTTTTTCATTTACTGATTTTTTAATCTGGTTAAATTCTTGTTCGTTAAATCCATCAGTTTCTGTTTCTAATTTTAAAATATTTTCAAAAATTGTTTTTGTATGTGAATCTATTTCTGCTATTTCCTCCAAATTCCCGCTTATTGATAAAGGTATTTTTCCTTTCTTTGTTTCTATGTTTTTTTGTATTTCATCTAATTCTTCTTTATTGTTAATTGAATGAGCTCTTAATGTTGTTTCCGCATTTCTTGCATTTTGTAATTTTTCTGAAAATTCTTTTCTTTTTTGATTATACATGTCTCTTTCTTTTTCTTTAGAATTGATTTGATTCTGTATTTCTAAAATCTCGTGTTTCAGATGTTCTACTTGGAATAATGGATTTAATTTTTCTACATTAGAATCACATACTGGACATTTGCTATCTTTTAATTGTAATTTGGATGCTAATGCTAATTTTTCTTTTAATGATATTGTTTGATTTGTCATTTCTTGAATTTTTCTAGTTGTATCTTCTATTGCTTCCTCTACTTTGTTAATTTTAGATTCTAAATCCTCTTTAGATGATGCATCTTCAAAACAATTTTCACAATCCTGTATTTTACGCTCATTTTCTTTGATTTCGTATTGAATTTCTTGAATTGCTTCTTTTGCATATGATTGAAGTTCTTTTTTTCTTAATTCTAACTGATTAATTTTATCGATTTTTGGTGTTTCTGTTTCTATCTTACTTCTTAGATCTTCAACTTCTTTTTGTAATTTTGTTTGTCTTACTTGTAATTCTTCTCTTTTTGGTTTTGATTCTATGTCTTCTTTTTGATATCCCTCTAAATCCTTATCCAAAATCTCAATGTGAGTATCGTCATATCCAAAATTAGATCTTATTTTTTCACGAAATTCTTTATTTACTATTTTCATTGATTCAGATGCCACATCTAACTTATCAATTCCTATTATTGCATTAAGTAACTCTTTGAATTCTTTAGGTTTTGCATTAATTATTGCATTTAATTCGCCTTGTTGAACAATTGATGCGATTTTTAATTTTTCAAAATCTAAACCAATTACTCTTTCAACTTCATGTGTCATTGATTCTCCAAATTGCTTTCTTTCTCCTGCAGCAATTTCTATACGATCATTTCCTGTTGTCTCTGTAAATTTTGCAGCAAGTGTTCCTTTACTATCTATTTTTCGTACTGCTTCAAATTGTTTATCATTAATTGAAAAATTTATTTTTGCAAATCCTTGATTTGTCCCCCGTTTAATTAATCCTTTATTTGATTTTCTTGTATGTTGACCAAACAATGCAAATGTAATGGCGTCAATTATGCTTGATTTACCTGCCCCATTTTCTCCTACAAATACTGTAACCCCATTTTCAAATTTTATTTTTGTATCTGAATGTGCTAAAAAATCCCCTAATTCAATTGATGTTATCATAATTTTTTCTCCTTTTTGAATTTTTCAAAATTTTCAAAAATTATTTGTGATGCTTCTTCAGTTTCCCCTGATGCTAAAATTGGTAATAATTCCTTGATTGCAAATTTTGCTGATTGTTCGGATCCTAAAGTGTCAATTGATAATCTATACATTTCATCATCTATCACATTTGGTCTGTTTAGTAACACTGATGAATCTGAAATTTGTCTTGTACTTATTTTCCAGAAACATCTTAAAACTAGTGAATTTAGTCTAGCAATTTGTGCCTGAATGTGTTCTGTTTCTATCTTTTCCCCCTGGATTTTGACTTCAACTATTGGTTTTTTTTCATAATTTGATATTTTTTCAGCAATTTCATCAATTGTTTTTGTTAGTTCTTGATATTCTGTCTTAAATGAAATTTGAGGTCTAGCGTCAAGTTCAACCCAATTTGGAATTGCTTCTTTTCCTGATATGTCTACTTCAAAGAATCCTTTTTTTGCTTCTTTGATTCCTTCACTAGTTGTTAATTCTATAGACCCTGGATATGCAATTGGACCATTGAGATGATTAAACTGTTTGACATCTTTGTCATGAAGATGTCCCATTGCATAATATGTAAAATTCTTTGGCAAGTCTGTTGATTGCAATTCTCCTGCAAATTTGTTAAACTCTGTAATACCTTGATGTAAAACTAAAATTTTATGACCTGAATGTTCTTTAACACTGTTATCTATTGCAGAAAATTTTTCTTCATATTGTGAAATTTCAGCTTTTCTTATTTTATCAAATCCTGCTACTAACACTCCTTTGTATTTTATTGGGTTGCCTTGACCGATATATTTTGAAAATCCTAAATTGTGATATACATATGGAATTGGAGTTGTTCTAATTCGACTTATGTCATGTTCTCCTAAAATAAAAAATGAATCAATATTGTTTTCTTTTAATCTTTTTAATCCATTTGCCATTTGAACAATTGCAGTCCCATTTGGATTTGGTACATGAAAAATATCTCCTGCAAATATTGTAAAATCTACATGATCTTTTATTGATGTGTCAATTGATTGATTAAACACGTCATACACATCTTGTGCACGTTCTTCTGAACCATATTGAACTAATCCTAAATGTGTATCTGAAATGTGAGAAAATAACATTTATTCTAACAACAAATCTTTCTGTACTAGCCCTTGCGTTGATTCTATTGCAACTTCTTTCATTTTATCTGCACTTGCCCACGCATTAACTGCACTTTGATCTGCTCCCATTATCTTTTCTTTTACTTCTTCAACATGTACTAATGATGGTAGATTTGTCCATTGACCTACCAATACTGCGTCTCCTACGTTCAACGAAGTTAACTGAGCAATTAATTCTCTACTAGTTGATTCTGTTGCCGAAGCTATCTGACGTTGATCATCTTCTTGAATGATCTTCATTATTGCAAATGATCCCATTTGACTGAGCACGTTTAAATCAACACTTCGTGGTCTTTGTGACACTATTCCTAAACCCAATCCAAATTTTCTTCCCTCCCTTGCAATTTTTGCGGCCCAATATTTTGCACTGGTATCATGCTCTTTTGGAATGAACACATGTGCTTCTTCTATTATTACAAATATTGGTGAGTTAAATCGATAGATTCTTTCTTTCTTACTTCTTCCATGTTTTGCAATGCTTGCATCTTTTCTATCTTTGAGTAGCTGCTGTAAGTAAAATGCAACTGCAACATTGGCCTGTTTTTCTGATAATTCTGAAATATTGAGAATATTTGTACGCCCTTCTTTGATAAAGCTGATTGGATCTCCCATATCTGGATCTAGTATGTCTTCAAATCTTCTTTGAGACTCTTCTATGATGTCTTGTACTCTATACGCTGATGTACGAATTTCTTTCAATTTTTTATCTTCTGAATTTACAATAAAATCTACTTCGTTTTCTAATTTACCCCAAAACTCTTTTGCTTCTTTTACATTTTTTGTAAATGCCATTCTTAAAACACGTTGTTGAACATTTGCCCCATCTCTTATCTCTAACACTTCTGCTAATTGATCTGCGTCTAATAATCTTGGATTGATTTTTGCATCTATTACGTTAACACGTGGAATGTTAAGTGATGTGTAATCGTTGTGGTAGTCAAAAATTATTACAGTTCCTTTTAGTTTTGCAATTTGTTTTGTAACTAGCGATACAAGATTACTCTTACCCATACCAGTCATTGCTAAAATACCTAAATGTCTTGAAACTATTTTATCCAAGTCTATTTTAGCGTTGATTGTTTTGTTTCGTAATAAATTTCCAATTCTTACCCATCCTTCATTTTTTGGACTGAATATTTCTTCTAAATCTTGATTACTCGGTTGGGCAATTTCTGTGCCTGGAATTGCTGGAATTGCAGGTATGATTGATTGACCTTTTCTTAAGTTTTCTAAAAATCCTAAAATTCCTATGTGTGCTGTGAATGTTTTATCTCTCTTGTTGATTTCTGCAATTTCAGTACTCTCTACTGCTTCATCAAAATTTTTGACATCTGTAAAAGCTGCACTTGATACTGATGAACTTTCAACCAATCCTAATATCTCCCCTTCATCTGAACCAATTTTGATATATTCTCCTACTGATAACGCTCTTGAAGTAATGGCTGTTACTGTTGTTGGTTTTGATTCACCAATCACAAAACCCAAACTCAACCCAGTACCTCCCGTGATCCGATCTCATTACTTAATCCTAATAAACTTACCATTTTTGCAAGTTCTTTGTCTGATATTTTACAATTATTATGTGCAAGTTTCAATGCATATGGATATCCTCCAACACTAGTTTTATACAATTTGTTCATTACTGACTTAACCTCGTTATTTTCATGTTGATTACCCAAAAACTCTAGTTTTATTATTGGAGTTGATTCGCTTAACCTAACAAATGTTGATGAAATAATTTTATCTGAACCATATTTTTTTTCTACAAACACTTTACTGAATCCTGGTTTTGTTGTTACATGATTATAATAGAAAATATCTCCTGCAAGTGATCCTAGATTTTCAAATTGTTTTTTTGTATTTGATGTCTTTGCAATAAATATCACATTATCTTTTTTCTTCATTGTTTTTACAACTAGTGCATCTAGTGATGATTGTCTTGTCATAAACTGAGAATGAAGCGAACCATCCATTAGTACTAAATCCACTGAATCTGCCGTTTTTTCACACGCATCAATTTCCATTTTACTGGCAATTCGTGATAGGTCTGTGTCTGAACCCAATCCTGAATCATGTAAATCCACTAATACTTCTCCATCTGATTTGATGGATACTGCAGTTGTTGCCCATAATTCTATGCCTTGGAATTTGGTACTGTTGAAACTACTGTCTATTCCTGCTGTGGCTATTTCTTCTTTTGTAGGCGTAAATTCTACCCAACTCTCCCTTGCTTTTTGTAATATCTGTTCAAATTTTGTACCTTTGAGTATGGACAGCATCTTGTCTCTATTGATAATGGCATCTTTGTATACCGTGTTGAGCACAAAACTACTTCGTTCGTTTGAATAAATTCTTTAGGTTACATCAACCTTTGACAAAACTGATCCATTTAGCCAATTCTGCCTTTCAAAATAATTTTTTCATCTGTATCTGATGGCGTACTTCTATCTATGTATCTGATTTCATACTTGTCTCCGATGTTTACTGTTTTCCCATCTAATTCTCTTGGAATTTTGATCTTTACCTCAAATGTACTTGTGTCTGGATCTGTTTCAATTAATGATCCTGAGTTTGCATCAGATCTTGGATTTGCAAGAGTTGTTCTTATTCCTCCTTCTCCTCTATATTCTAATAAACTTAATGGGATTCTATCCTCCCTGTTTCATCTGTTTTTTTGGAGATTCTATTTCCCCTTCTGCTGGAATTCCAAATGTTAGTATCAATCCTGAAAACAATGATATGAAAATTGGATTTTTAAGATTCATACTGGTTAGTAATCTGTTTTTTCTTAAAAATATTGGGACTGATTCATTAGTATGAATAGTTTTTTGATTATTAACCTAGAATTAATTAATAGATCAATTCTAGTTCTAATGCTTGAAAAAAATTGGTTTATTGGGATGTGGTGCAATAGGTACACAAATTGCCCTTGCTATAGATTCTGGAAAAATACCTGCGACTTTAACTCATGTGTACGATGCATCAAAAGATTCTGCCCTTGAACTTGTTTCAAAATTAGATACAAAACCTGAAATTGTTGAAAATTCCCATCTTCTGTCTTCCCATCCAGTAAATATTGTAGTTGAAGCTGCATCTCAAGATGCTGTAAAAGATGTTGCTTTGAGTGTTTTACAAAATAAACGTGATTTGATGATTATGAGTGTGGGTGCATTACTTGATGAATCAATTTATGATGTTTTATCTGATGCTTGTAATGATTTTAAAAAAACGATTTATCTTCCTTCTGGATCTATTGCTGGATTAGATGGCATCAAATCTATCAAAGATGAGTTAGAATCCTTGTCTATTACTACAACAAAACATCCCCGTTCCCTTGTTGGTGCAAAATTCTTTGAGAACTCTTCTCTTAACCTAGATGAAATATCTTCACTTACTACAATTTTTACTGGTACTGCAAAAGATGCTGTATCTTTGTTTCCTGCTAACATCAATGTTGCAGCACTGTTATCCTTGTCTGGCATTGGTGGTGAAAAAACCACTGTTACGATCATGGCTGATCCTGACACTGACAAAAATACCCACCATATTGAGGCAATTGGAACCTTTGGCAAGATGGCATTTACCATCGAAAATTTCCCTGATGCTGATAATCCTAAAACAAGCAGATTGGCAATTTTGTCTGCTATTGAAACTTTGAGAAAGTATTGTTCAGATGATATCCAAATTGGAACATAATATGGCAATAATTGCCACATTTGACGGCATTTTTGAAAATTATAGGCTACTTCCCATTCTTTAAATTCGGACATTCTCAAATTTGTATGGCATGCTGGTACGACCTATCTCACAACTAAAAGATGAGATTTTAAAACTCAAGAAAGAAAAAGATGTTGTGATTTTAGCCCATAATTATCAAATTCCTGATGTACAGGATGTTGCAGATTTTGTTGGTGATTCTTTGGGGTTGTCAAGACAAGCGGAAAAAGTTTCCCAAAAAACAATTCTATTTTGCGGTGTGAATTTTATGGCTGAAACTGCTGCTATTATTAGCCCTGAAAAAAAAGTATTGCTTCCAGATTTAGAAGCTGGATGTTCCTTGTCTGATTCTATAACTTTGGATGAATTGCAAAACTGGAAGCGACAACATCCAAATGCCATTGCAGTTGGCTATGTTAATACTACTGCTGAAATTAAATCTGAGCTTGATTACTGTTGTACCTCATCTAACGCTGTAAATGTAGTTAAAGCCATTCCTGAAGATAAAGAAATTTTATTTTTACCTGACATGTTTCTTGGTTCTTATGTTGCTAAAATGACTGGAAGAAAAAATATTCACATATGGACAGGTGAATGCCACGTTCATGCTGGAATCACTCCTGAAGATGTTACTGAAAAATTGAATTCTATGAAAGATGCCGAATTTGTTATACATCCTGAATGCAGTTGTACTACCCCTATGATGTATGATGTTGCAGATGGAAGTTTTAATGATCAAAAAATCTCTATTCTTTCCACTGAAGGAATGCTAAACCATGTTAATAAATCTAAATCCAAGAATTTCGTCGTTGCTACTGAGACTGGTATATTGTACAGAATGAGAAAACAAAATCCTAGTAAAACCTTCATTCCTGCATCTGAAAAAGCTGAATGTCAATACATGAAAATGATTACTCTTGAAAATGTGTATGATGCGTTAATTAATGAAAAAAATATTGTTACTGTTCCAAAAGAAATTGCTGATAAAGCTCGTTTAGCAATTAATAGAATGCTTGAAATTAGTTAGATCGTGTTGACAATTGGTTGGATTATTTAGTAGGACTCCAAAAGATCCTGACCAGAAAAAAAATTTTGCAAAATTCAAAAAAATAAAAAAACTTGTCAAGGACAAAAAATATGATGAGGGCTTAAAATTAGGCATAGAATACCTGCACAAAGTTCCTAACAATCATGATATTTTGTTTGTTGTTGGTGGAATTTATTATATGAATAAAAAATACAAAACGGCTATTTCGTATTTTGATAAAGCACTTGATATTGGTTCTTATGATGTTGATGTTTTGCTTTCCAAAGCTTACTCTCATCAGAAATTAGGTGAGGGCAAACGTGCACTTCAATGCTGTAAAAAAATTCAAGAAATTGATCCAAAAAATAAACCTGCACTTGAACTGTTGAAGGCCCTTGATTCTTAAATTTCTAAACTCATGTCGATTCCTTTAACTGAGTTTGTTATGCTTCCAACTGAAATGATATCTACTCCTGTTTGACCATACTCTGATATGTTTTTAGAATTTATTCCACCTGATGCTTCAAGCATTACTTTTTTTCGTAATTTTTTATTTTGAAGTACTTTGATTGTTTTTTTAATTTGAACTGGTGAGAAGTTATCTAACATAATTATTGTTGCACCTTCTTTTGCCGCAAGAACTGCATCTGCTGTATTTTCAACCTCAACCTCGAATTTTCTGTATTTTTTCTTGGCTTTTTTAATTAAAGATGATAATGAACCTTCAACTGCAATATGATTGTCTTTTATCATCACCATCTCATCTAATCTTAATCTGTGTTTTTTACCTCCTCCAATTTCCACTGCCTCTTTGTCGTAATGTCTTAAGCCTGGGGCTGTTTTTCTTGTTGCATATACTTTTGTTTTATTTGGTGTTTTCTTTACCAGTTCATTTGTCTGTGTTGCAATTCCACTCATTCTTGTAAGTAAGTTTAACGCAGTTCTTTCGCATGTTAAAATTTTTCCCGCATTTCCAGTTATTGTCATTATTGTTTGATTTTGTTTTATTTTGGTTCCATCTTTTTTCAAAATTTTTACATCACATCCTTTTAGTTTGAAAATTTCTCTAGCATGTATTGTGCCTGCAATAATTGTATTTTCTCTTGAAATTATTCTAGCTGAAATTTTCTTTTTGGTTAGTAATGCACTCGTAATGTCTGATTTGCCTATGTCTTCAGCAAGGAATTTTGATAATTGATTTTTAGTATTAGATGACAACATTATGATAAGATGTTATTGCAATTTTAAATATTTAAAAATATTTTATGTTACTTTGATTGCGTATTTGCCTTTTTGAGTGATTCCGAGAGTTTTTGAAATCTCTGAGTTTGTTGGATCAACTACAAGTACTACTCCATTCCAATCTGGTGTTAGATCTGATGATTTACAAACTGGGCATACTTTTCCTACTGTTACAAATTTGCATTTTCTGCATGCCATTTCTCTAGCCATTTTTAACTTGCCTCTGCGTCCGCTTTCTTTGCTGGTTCATCTGAACCGCCTTCAGCTTTGTTTATTTCTTCAACGATCCAATCATCTGCACCAAGGAATGGCTGTCTGCATGTAATTCCAATCTTACCCATTGCTGCAGCTTTTCCTAATGACACTGCTGTAATTCTTGCACGAAGTGCAGATCCCACTTTGAGTGTTCTTCCACTTTGATTAGCTAAAATCATTCCAGATTTTACATCACTCTTTAGATAATCATCCATCACTTGTGACAAGTGTAACAATGCATCAGTTGGACCTATTCTTACAAATGCACCAAAGTCAGTAATATCTACAATTTCACCTTTGACAATCTCTTGTAATTTTGGATAAAATGTTAATGCTTCAAATTCAACTTTATGAAATGTTCCGCCGTCTCCTGCAATCATTTTTCCCATTTCGTCTACTTTGGCATCTAAAATCATGATGATGTATCCTAAATCTGCATTTATCATACTTTCGTACTTTTCTTTGAGGATGTTTACTGCTGCTTTTTTGAGTGTGGTTCCAAACAAACTTGGAGGAATCCTAACAACATCAACTAGGGTGGATATAGAAAACAACTGTGATATTTTTCTTGAATTTGAATTTATGAATCTTTGGGTAATTTACACTCAAATTTCCAAAGATTTTGCTAATTTTTTAGATAATTGACAATTTTTTTGATATCCAACTTATGTTTAAATAATGTAGGCTGACTTTTTGACGCAATGGTTGGAATCGATCAAGTTCTTGAAAAATTAAGCACTGTTATTGATCCTGATTTGAAAAAAGATATTGTATCTATGGGTATGATTAAAGATTTGGAACTTAATGATAACAATCTGAAATTTACTTTAGAGTTAACAACTCCTGCATGTCCTTTTAATGTTGAAATTGAAGAAGATGTTCGAAAAGCAATCGACGAACTATCTGATTTGAAAAATTTTGATATGAATGTAACTGCCAAGGTTATGGAAGGTCGCTCTCTTGACGATGATGCTGGAATGGCAACTGTCAAGAATATTATTGGTGTTGCAAGCGGAAAAGGTGGTGTAGGCAAATCCACTGTTTCATTAAATTTAGCTTTGGCATTATCTCAAACTGGAGCCAAAGTGGGATTATTGGATGCAGATATCTACGGGCCTAGTATTCCGTTAATGCTTGGCATGAAAGATGGTTTCATGGAAGTTGAGGATAACAAACTTCAACCTGCTGAATCAAATGGCCTCAAAGTTGTTTCATTTGGTTTCTTTGCAGAACAATCTCATCAAGCCGCAATTTATCGTGGCCCGATTATTTCTGGAATTCTAAAACAATTTCTAGTCGATACTGACTGGGCAGATTTGGATTATCTTATTGTTGATTTGCCTCCGGGAACTGGTGATATTCCATTAACCCTTGCACAAACAATTCCGATTACGGGCATACTTGTCGTAACGACTCCTCAAGATGTTGCAAGTAATGTTGCAGTCAAAGCAATTGGCATGTTTGAAAAACTCAATGTACCAATTCTTGGCGTTGTTGAAAACATGAGTCATTTTATTTGTCCTAACTGTGATGAAAAACATTACATTTTTGGTGACGGTGGTGCTAAAAAAATTAGTGAACAATTTAACATGCCTTTCTTGGGTGAAATTCCACTGAACTCTGGAATCATGTCTGGTTCTGATTTGGGAAGACCAATTATGATTACAAACACTGATTCACCAAGCGCTGTTGCTTTTAGGACAAGTGCAAAAAACATTGCAGCACAATGCAGTATTCTTGCAGCAAAATTGCAACAAGAAATGGAGTCTGAAGGCTCTGATCATTCTTCTGAAACTACTGAATCTCCCTCTGATTCAGATACTGACTAGAACCGATTTCCTGTGAAATTACCTGATTCTATAAGAGATCAAATGAAAATCCCTTTAGGGATTCTTTTACCCGATGATCATGCTAATAAAACAACCATTCAGCAACATCTCTCAGACAATACGTACATTGTAACTGTTGGCGATAGAACTACTGAAAAAATGATTGATTTTGGTTTAATCCCTTCTTTACAAATTATTGATGGATTAGAAAAAAGGGAGAAGAGAGCCCCTCCAAAATTAGAGAATGCTACTGAATTGACTGTTGATAATCCTGCGGCAGAAATCACTCCTCAAAGTATTGACATGATTAAACAATCTTTTGACATGCAACCGCCAATTCGATTGTACGTTAATGGCGAAGAGGATCTTTTGGTGCTTCCAGTCTGCATTCATGCTCCTGATAATGCTGTTATTTTGTATGGTCAGCCTAACGAAGGACTTGTTTTAGTTAAAATTACTTCAGAAATTAGAAATAAAGTACAAACACTACTTGATTTGATGGAATAATTGGGGTGTGATGAGACGGTGGCTGTATGATTGATGATTACACTACTAAAACCTCTGACCCTATTAATTCATAATTTTAATAAAAAATACTTGCAACTTATCCTAAAACCCTTCAATACATCATGATGCATGCCAGATATGCAAACCCCAAATAATTTTCACAGTTCTTTTCGTATCTTACTGCTGCCGTCCTGTGAAACCCATACTTGAGCCATGCAAGGAACCGCTCCGCGACAGACCTTGTCTTGCCATGATGTTTCTGATTCCTGTTTTGTGCGATTTTCGTTGAGTTCCTTTTGTACGGGATGCAACAGTCAGTTCCATGACCTCTCAGATAGTCTCTGATGCATTTTGCATCATAGCCCTTACCTGCATATGCAGAAGCAATCGCACGTCCCAAATCATCACCTGCCAGTTCTGAAATGTCTTCCAGCACGTCAATGAATTTCGCACTGTCATGCTCATTTGCGGGACTGGTCCCAGCTGAGATCGGCAGTCCCGCCTTATCCACTGCGACATGAATCCTCGTGCCTGGAATCTTCCTGAATCCGTCATATCCTGTTTCATTGCCCCCTTTTTGGAAGCAATTGATGATGAACCAATTGAAATTTTTTGCAGGTCAATCTTTCCTTGCCTGTGTGCGGATTTGATCAGTCTTGACAGAATCCTTTTCCAGATGCCTTTTTGCCGCAGTTCCTGAAACCGCAGATGTGCAGTGGATTTTGAGCCGTACTTGTCTGGCATGTCTGCCCATCTGCATCCTGTAGTTAACACAAACAAAACTCCATTGATTGTCGTCCCATCATCATGTCTTGGACGTCCTGTTTTGGCAGGTTTTGGCAATTGCGGCGCAATGGCACTCCATTGAGCATCTGAGATTTCTTTATGAATCATGAAAAATGTTTCAACAATGTTTTCTTGGATCTGTATTGTCATGAATAATTTACTAAATGATCTGTTTTAGGATAAGTTAACAATAGACTCTGCTATTTTACCACAAAAGTTACTGGGATTCAAAATTCCCCCGATATCCAAATTCAAGGTACCGTAATTCTCCAAGTCATACAACAAGCAAAAACAAGACTATTCCTGTAAGGCCAACAGATAATGATATCGAGAGACCCATCACAAATGACGTAAGAAAATTTGCAGAAACTTTGTTTTTACTTGCCTTGTTAATTATGACAGCATCATCTGAAATTATGTTTTCTGAATCATGCCTGTCATTACTGATTATGTCATTTAAGATATCATCAGAGATCAATGCCTTTTGAGAATGAGCTATCGGAGTTTTTGAGGGTTTTGTCAGTGTTTTAATCTTTGATTCAAGTTGGTCGTATGCAGATTCCAAATATATCATGTCAGTATTGTATAGCGGTTTGTCAGAATTCAGACAGTCAAGCATAAACTCTAGTCTTCCCCTGTCACCAATGCCCGAATCTATTAAATCAGATATCATGGAATGGTAATCACGTGTCATGTCTGCATACTTGTAATTTGATTAATATTTTTTACTTTAAATCATAGTATAATTTTATGATATTATGGCAAAAAGAGTCACAATAATGATAGATGAGGATTTGGATAAGAAATTGCGAATCATGCAGGCAAAGAGGATTCAAAAGGAGAACGCATCAGTTAGTTATGGTAAGGTGATTAATGAATGCATCAGAAAAGGTTTGTAATTATTAAATGAGACTTGGGCATAACTAATCCTAATTTTTAATCAGTTTCCCAAACTATTCAAATGAAAAAAGCCAAGGATCCTTGCAATGTCATTTCATTGCAGCATGAATGTAAAAATCCCCGGCAGGGTTCTGTCAGAGTCATTTCTTATCGGCGTTTTGTATCTGGTCAGAACATTGTCTCTGCATGGGGAGATATTCAGACCTGGCAGACCATATGCCTGTTCAACTGTTCTGATGGTGCAATCATTCATCATAAAATCTCGGATGCGAATTCCAAGCAACAGCACACTTCATTATTTTTTATCAATCAAATGCAACGATGACAAATTGTTCAAGGTCTGCAGACTGACTCAAATCCCAGGCAGGCGTACTGTTGACAGGCGATTTCAGAACCTGCCCGTTGGGGATATCATCGGGACGATGGGAAGTCTGTTCGTATCAGAAGGGATGGTTGATGACACGTCTGCATCAGTGGACAGTTTTCTACTAAAAGCAGATGGTCCTGCATGGCACAAATCCGACATGAAGAATAACCGTTTGCCAATTTCAGGGACTGATACGGATGCAAGATGGGGATAATCCTCCAAATCAAGGGGTCGGATATTCGGGCATGAACTGCACATGAGTCGCAGCGCCGGCAAATTGATTGTTCCATTGTACGCCGGTGCCAGTACTGCAAACATTCGTGATGGCAGGACGTTTGATGCATTGATAGAATCACTTTCAGGAATCATACGAAATATTTTAGCAGATCCTGCATACGATGATTCCAAACTGCATGATTCGTGCGGCAAAAAACACCGGGGTCATCACTCCGATAAGACATGCCCGCGCACGCCCCCGGAAAGGATCAAGCTTGTGGAATTTTACGACTCTGCGATCGGTCAGGAGTTGCATGCGGATAGAAAGACCTCAATTGGACCGCTCCTTGAGACATTCAAAGACGCGCTTGGCATCAGAGCAGTTCCCGTAAGGGGATCATGCAATGTGAAATCATATTTGTGCTGATCTGCGTTTTGGCGTACAGTTGGCAGCGTATTACAATTGCATGATTGGTGCAGAGAATCCAAGAACTGTAAAAAGAATGTCTTGCTGTTGAATAATCTTAGACTATATTTTTGTAAACCATTATGCCCAAGTCTCAAATAAATAAAGAATTCCAGTAAACACTACAAGAAAAATAAAATCTACTTGAATCCTCGCCTATTCAAGTAATCGCTAATTATTTTATGTGCCATCTCTGATGGCTCCATGTCTTGTTCCCTTGATAGTTTTGATAGTCCCTTTGCTTGAGACTTTGATATCTTAACTGACAGATTCTGTCTTGCCCTAAAATGGTTTGCAAGTTTTGATACCTCTGAATGCTTTGCTGTACTTCCGAGTTGCTCCAGTGCATCAAGATATCTTTTCTTCTGCACCGAGTCGTATCTTGAGATTCTCTGAATGGTCTCTATTGCCTTTGATGGAGCAATGATAATTTTGCATATTCTGATTGCGTCTCTTTTTGAGAGTACTTTTGGCACCATCTCCTTTATTTGGTCTGGCACTGCGCCAAATCCTAGGTATTCTCGCATGGTCTGGCGGTTGATTCCAAGTGCTTTTGCGGCATTACTAATGCCCATTTTTTGGGCCAAAAACTGGCATGAGGCAGTCAGTTCAGCATGGTTCATGTTTTTACGGTGAAGATTCTCAATGATTGATACTGCCTTTGCATCTACAATATCATGTGAACTGTCTTTGTTTAGTATTAAAACTGGGATTGTTTTTGCACCCAGTCTTTTTAGTGCCTCTAGTCTTCTCTGTCCTGCCATGAGTAAATATGAATTCTTGCCATCTTTTTGTACCATTGGTGGATTTTGTAGTCCTTCCTGCTCTATTGATTTTGCAAGGGATGCAATGCCATCAGTATCTAATGTACGAGCTTGAGCACCATCTCATATGGTAGTGGTATTAATTGGAATTTCTTTCAGATTGTAAGATATGTGATGTTTGAATTTTTTCAATTCTAAGAATCACTCATTGCAAATTACTGATACATCTTTGGAAAAAACTAGCCAACCATTACTCACCCTTTACTAGTGCAGATAGTACTCTTGCACAAGCAACACGATGAATTCGTCTTTGAATCGTACCATGACAATCAGATATTGTGTTGGCTCTAATGGTGTAATGGTTATTCCAATACAAAAAGATGATCTTATTGATTCATAAATCGTATTTTCAGAAATTTTATAAATGGTCTGTAAGGGAGTCTGCACAAAATACAAGGCAGTCAAGGTTTATGGTGGGAATCGTTATGAGATAGGGCAAAAAAGGTGCTCTGAATGTGGAATGTTTCTTTACTGGGATGGTAAGCTCTGTCCATGCTGTAACTTTGTGCTTAACCAAACCCAAGGGAACCAAAACATGTCAGAAATTGCAGTCACTCCAACAGATAAAGAGAATCTAGAGTTCTATTGTCTCATTTAGTGGGAGTCGGTATTTCTGAGATACTTTGGTGCCATCTACATCAAACCATGACACCATAACATCAATTTCTCCATGACTTGGATTATCAAATTTCATCTCTATTGCTTTTTTTATTCTGTCTTCAAATGGTAGTTCTATCATTATACCACTTTGTAATGATTGACATGTCTTAAACCATTCCATGTGTGTAATGTTTTGTAAAAAGTAACCTCAAAAATATATTAGAACTATACAAGTTTTGAATCTGGCCCAATGATATGGCATTCTTCCCTCCCAAATATTTCAGGAGGGATTCTGGTCGATCTGAGTAACGCATAACAATCAGATCATGCCAATTAATTTCAACTACCGTATGAGAGGAATGAATTTACAGATATCTTTTGTTTGATTTGATGTAATATTTTATAAACCATTTTAGAAAATAAAATTCATCATGCTGTAAATTCCCCTTCTCTAATGATTTGTTGTATGGATGTCTATCAGAATATTTTATGTTTAATGGAGGGTAATTGTTTTTTATCAAAACATAATTCATCAATAATCTTGATGTTCTTCCATTACCATCTCCAAAAGGGTGTATGTTTGCAAATCTAAAGTGGGTCAATCCTGCAAGTTCCACTGGCTCTATTATTTTAATTGATTTGTCATACCATGTAAAAAATTCTTTTAAAAAACTTGGTACAAATTTCTCATGTGGAAATACTGAATTACTGTTTGTTACATAAACTGGGTATGTTCTAATTATTCCTGCAAACTCTGCTTTGGTTTCTTTAAACATTTCTTTATGCCACTGCAATACTGTTTTTTGAGATAGTTTAGGTAATGATTCTATCATCTTCAAATATACTTGATGATGTAGTTTTGTTTCAAGCATATCTGATTCTGATTTTTGGTTTGGAGTCAATGAAAATCTCAACAAATTAAAAGTGTCTTTCTCAGTTAATGTGGATCCTTCAATTTTTTGTGAGTCGTGAGTGAATTTATACGAAAATTCCTCAAGATTTTTTTCCAATATTGACTTGGGTTGTTTTAGATATTCTGAATGGATAACATCCAAACTCTCTTTCCACTTTTTACGTGAAATCTCTAAAAGAAAATCTCTTTTTCTTTGTTCAATGTCTTCAGGCATTTTTTTACCAACATATTTTTCATATTGTTGTTTGCCTGAATCATGAACAAGATAGTGGAAATAGCCTTTTCCTTTTTTACGTCTAATCACCAAAACCATCTAACTTGTTACCGATGGTTATATTTAATAATTTAGAATTTATAGATAAAACCATTGGTAATATTTTTATAGATAAGATTCCTATAGAATATAGAAGTGAAACAATCAGGCACAAAAATTGAGAGAATCGATAAAAATAACAATCTTTCTAGTTATATTGGATTGGAGTATATGCAACTTATCCTAAAACCCTCCAATACATCATGATTGATGCCAGGTATACAAATCCCAAATAATTATCACAGTTCTTTTCGTATCTGATTGCCGTTCTGTGAAAGCCACACCTGAGCCATGCGAAGAATCTCTCAACGACAAACCTTGTCTTGCCATAATGTCTTTGACTCCTGTTTTGTGCAATGCTCTTTGAGTTCCTTTTGTACGGGATGCAAAAGCCAATTTCGCAACATCTGAGATAATTCCTAATTTGTTTCGCATCGTACCCCTTATCGGCATATGCAGAGACAGTTGTCTGCATCAGGCTGTTATCTGCAAATTCCGAAATGTTTTCCATAACATCAATGAATTTTGTACTGTCACGTTGGTTTGCAGGACTGGTTCTAATCGAAATTGGCAAACCGTTTTGCTCTACGGCAACATGTATTTTTGCGCCTAAAATCTTCCTGAATCCGCCATATCCTATCTTATCCCCCCTTTTTTGGCAGCAATCGATGAGGAGTCAATTAATATTTTTTGGAGGTCAATCCTGCCTTGCCTGTGTGCGGATTTTATTAGTTTGGAGAGAATTTTCTTCCTGTTGTATCCCAAAATTAGTTCGTCCCTTATCTGACATCGTATTCTTCTCCTGTTTGATCATCAATAACTCTTGTTCCTTTCTCTGGCATCTTTCTTGCATATGCCTTTGCAGGAGTTTCCAGGTTGTCCCAGTCAAGTGACATATGTGGTTTGATGTGATTATACCAGTGGACCAGCTCATCAATTGTGTCAAACCATTTCTGCTTTCTCTGAATCTCACCGTGAAATCTTTCGAGCTTGCCGTTTGTATGAGGATGGTTAACTCTTGCCATGATGTGTTTTATTTCTAATTTTACCAGTTCCTGCTCAAACTGCGATGCTCCTTTTCTCTTGTATTCGGATTGGCTTGCGTAAAACTGGGAGCCATGGTCAGTCAAGATGGATGCTGGTCTGCCATGCTTTGCAATTGCTTCTTGTAACACTGCAAGTGTGTTATCCGTTGTTGCCTCTGCAAACACTCCATGAGAAATAATAAATCTTGATGCATCATCCTGGTAACACAGAAACCATCTTCCATCGTCTAGCTGCTTCCAGTCAGTATGCCACATGGAGTTTGAATACGTCCTTTCATATCGAATCCATTTTCGTCTTCTCATCTTCTTTGGCTGAGCTTCTGCCAATCCCTCATCTCTCATAATTTTGTGTATTGTATTGTGAGGTATGTGTGTTCCAGTGGTGTCAATTATCTTCTCCAAGAGCACTGCAGAACACCTGAACTTTTCAAATGTCGACTGGACAGTTTGCACCATCTCTTCTGTGATTGTTCTCTTTGGTCTTCCAGGCTTGCCTAGAATTGGAACTGTTCCTGTCTTACGATACCGTGAGTAGAGTTTTTGCACCCAGCGAACAGATATCTTCATAGATGAGGCTACATTTGCATTCTTGGCACCGCCCTCTTTTGACTTGATTATCCATGATATCTGGATTGGATCTAACTTTTGCATAATCCTGTGATTCTTTCCTCCTTTCCAAACATATCTTGACTTTAGTCTGGAAACGATGGGGTGAACTAATTTGAGGATAATAGAAGAGAATTTTCTTCCATATTCCTTTTTGTTGTAACTCTTGGAATCGAAGATGTGCAGCGGGTTTTGAGCCGTACTTGCCTGGCATGTCTGCCCATCTGCATCCGGTAGTTAAGACAAACAATATTCCGTTTACAGTTGTCCTGTCATCACGTCTCGGACGTCCTGTTTTGGCAGGTCTTGGTAATTGCGGTGCAATGGTACTCCATTGGGCATCTGAGATTTCTTTATGAATCATGAAAAACGCTTCAACAATGCTGTTCTTAGATCTGTATTGTCATGAATAATTTACTAACAACTCATCCTAAAACTAAAAAACAGTAAAATACAGTTCAAATTTTCAAACTCCTCTCCAGTCGTAAGGATATCTGAATTGTAATGGAAATCTGGGTTTTGGGATGAGTTTTAAATGATCTGTTTTAGGATCAGTTAATGATATTATGACCAACTCATCTCAAAACTGATCATTTGGTGAAATTTTTACGATCATCCTGATCTAATAATTACCGAACATGACTAATTTTCATGCAATTTCAAGAACTAACTGACAAACAAACAATGGGACATGATAAAGCCACACATTCCAAAACCTGCCAAGACGGGCAGACCAAGAGATGATGACAGAAGAATTATCAACGGAAAAATCATCTACGTGAGACTTGGGCATAATGGTTTACAAAAATAAAGTCTAAGATTATTCAACAGCAAGGCACTCTCTTTACAATTCTTGGGTTCTCTGCACCAATCATGCATGTAATGCGCTGCCAACTGATACGCCAAAACGCAGATCAGCACAGATGATGATTTCACATTGCATGATCCCCTTACGGGAACTGTTCTGATGCCAAACGCGTCTTTGAATGTCTCAAAGAGCGGTTCAATTGAGGTTTTTCTATCCGCATACAGCTCCTGACCGATCGCAGAGTCGTAAAATTCCACAAGCTTGATTCTTTCCGGGGGCGTACGCGGGTATTGCCTTATCGGAGTGATAACCTCAGATGCTTTTTGCCGCACGAATCATGCAGTTTGGAATCATCGTATGAAGGATCTGATAAAATATTCTGTATGATTCCTGAAAGTGATTCTATCAATGCATCAAACGTCCTGCCATCACGAATATTCGCGGTACTGACACCGGCGGGCAACGGAGCAATCAACTTGCCGGCGCTGCAACTCATGTGCAGTTTATACCCGAATATCCAACCCTTTGATTTGGAGGACTATCCCCATCTTGCATCCGTATCAGTCCCTGAAATTGGCAAACGATTATTTTTCATGTCGGATTTGTGCCATACAGGACCATTTGCTTTTAGCATCGAACTATCCACTGATGCAGACGTGTCATCAGCCATTCCTTCTGATACGAACAGGCTTCCAATCGTCCCGATGATATCCCCAATGGGCAGGTTCTGAAATCGCCTGTCAATAGTACGCCTGTCTGGGATTTGAGTCAGTCTGCAGACCTTGGACAATTTGTCATCGCTACATTTGACTGATAAAAAATAATGAAGTGTGATGTTGCTTGGAATTCTCATCCGAGATTTTATGATGAATAGTTGCACCATCAGAACAGTTGAACAGGCATACGGTCTGCCAGGTCTGAATATCTCCCCATGCAGAGACAATGTTCTGACCAGATACAAAACACCGATAAGAATGACCCTGACAGAACCCTGCCGGGGGATTTTTACGTTCATGCTGCAATGAAATGACATTGCAAGGATCCTTGGCTTTTTTCGTTTGAATAGTTTGAGAAACTGATTAAAAATTAGGATTAGTTATGCCCAAGTCTCAGTTAGATGTTGTTTTTGTTAATTTAATTACTAATGCAATTGATGCAATGAAACATGATGGAACCATCACAATTAGATTAATTGATGATGATTCTGTGGTTGAGATGGAATTTGAAGATACTGGCCCCACGATTTTACCTGATATGATGAAAAACATGTTTGAGCCATTATTTGCTACAAAGCAAAAAGGAACTGGTCTGGGATTGGCAAGCTGTAGAAATATGATTGAACAGCACCATGGAAAAATCCCAGTAACATCTGATCCTACGGCCTTCTCATCAGTTTTACCAAAAATCCTGTAGCTTTGGTATTGTTTTTTCTAAATTTTTAACGTATAATTCTCAACTAAATTTATTGCAACAATTGACATTTCAAGATAAACATGTATTGTTAGGTGATGAGTTATGAAGCTTGATCCTGATCTTAGATTACAAATTTTAGAAAAGGTAGGGGTGTATTCTAATCGGTTTTCTATTCATGAGCCTCGAATTCTTTTATCTACAAAAGAAGTATTAGATGCTCCAAAAGAAATGACTGAAGGCAGACGTACCTCTGCTTACAAGTACTATGGTGTGTCGTATCTTCAGCACAACTTGGTTTTCATTAATGTACGTAAAATTCCTGATGGGAAAACCCTTGAGAATACCATCGTTCATGAATTGATCCATATGCGATTTCCTTATCTGGCCCATGGAAAAAGATTCAACAAATTGGTAAGACAAGGACTTGGAGGAAAAACGTTTTTACCATATCGAAAAAGAAACAAGGTTTCTGCTATTTGATTTATATTTCCCAGGATTTGGCAAGCACAGTATAGCATGGAAATTCCAGAAATTCTGCCTTTTGTAGCGGGAATTGTCTCATTTTTGGTTGCTGGAGGATTGGTTGTATGGATTGCAAGACAGCCTGCAGGTACCAAAGACATGATGGATATTTCAAATGCCGTCAAAGAAGGTGCTGGCGCATTTCTAAAACGTGAGATGATGATTGTTGTTCCAGTAGCTATCGCATTAACGTTAATTATCGGTATTTTCTTGACTCCTTCAAACGGAATAGCATTTGCAGTGGGTGCGGCACTTTCCGCAGTAGCGGGAATTATCTCATTAAAAATTACCGTCAAAGCGGCAGTTAGAGCTGCAAATCTTAGTGGCACTGGCCTTGGTCAAACATTTGCCATGGCATTTAGAGGTGGGGCTACAGTGGGTTTGGCAGTTCCGGCAATGGCATTGTTGGCAATTACTGGATTATACTTGATTTATCCTGACCCAATCACGATTGCTGGAGTGGGAATTGGAGCAAGTCTAATTGCGTTGTTTATTAGAATTGGTGGTGGTATTTTTACTAAAGCTGCCGATATGGGCGCAGACTTGGTAGGAAAGGTTGAGGCTAATATTCCTGAAGACGATCCTAGAAACCCTGCAACAATTGCAGACAATGTTGGTGACAATGTTGGCGATGCGGCAGGAATGGGTTCTGATGTTTACGAATCTTACATTGTTACAATACTTGCAGCGTTATTAATTGCAGCATTAATTGGTGCACCAAACTTTTTCTTATATCCGATTCTTATTGGTTCGTCTGGAATGATTGCATCCATTATCGGTGTTGTAATTGTCGGTTCAAAGAATATCACAGATGTTATGAAGCCGCTTAATCGCTCATTTTATGTTTCGGCAGCTATTGCAATTGGATTGAATTATGCATTCATTACACAATTCATTGGCGATTCTGCAATATCTTATGCATTGTTTGGAAGTACGGTAATTGGCGTTGTGCTAGTTCCTGTAATTCAAAAAATTACTGATAATTATACTAGTTACCAAAAAGGCCCTGTAAAAGAAATCGCAGACTCTGCAAAATGGGGATATGCATCATTGACATTAATGGGAATTATCAAAGGTATGCAATCGACAGGACCATTTATGATTGCACTGGTTGTCGCAATTATCGTATCTTACAGTCTTGCTTCTTCTGCAGCTCCTGACGGTGCAGACCCAGTACTTTATGGAATCTTTGGTACTGCTTTGACTGCAATGTCGATGTTGAGTCTTGCAGGAATCGTTCTAAGTATTGATGCGTTTGGGCCTATTGCTGATAATGCGGGAGGTATAGTTGAGATGACTGGCATGGGCGAAGAAAATCGCAAGGTCACTGATGAAATTGATGCCGTTGGAAATACTACCAAGGCAGTTACAAAGGGATTTGCTATTGCTAGTGCCGCATTAGCTGCATTGGCCATGATTCAGGCGTTTCAATTTGAGGCAGCACATGTTTTTGAAGGTGTTTTGGAACTAGATTATAGTTTAACTAATCCGGCAATTGTTGTCGGATTGCTAATTGGCGGATTGATTCCATTTATCATTACAGGACAGCTCATCAATGGCGTATCTAGGGCCGCAGGAAAGATGGTGGATGAAGTCAGACGACAATTCAAAGCAGATTCTGGAATTCTTGCGGGTTCCTCAAAACCTGATTATGCTAAATGTGTAGATATTGCAACTGTTGCATCCATTAAAGAACTTTGGAAACCTGCCCTTGTCGCAATTATAGCTCCTATTGTCTTGGGAATTTTACTTGGTCCTACTGCTGTAGCCGGATTGTTGATGGGCTCTGTTGTCACTGGAATCTTGTTGGCATACCACTTGGCAAATACTGGCGGTGCATGGGATAATGCCAAAAAACTTGTTGAGATGAAAGGTGAGAAAGGATCCGAAGTACACAAAGTTGCAGTTGTTGGTGATATTATTGGTGATCCTTACAAAGATACTGCCGGACCTGCGCTTAACACTGTGATTAAACTGTTGAACACGATTGCAATAGTCTTCGTGTCTGCATTTGTAGCAATACTTGCCATCTAATCTTCTACAACCATTGTCATATCTAACCCATCAATCTGATTCTGTATTGCTTTTCTCAAAATTTCATTATGTCTATCGCAGAATTTAAAATAGTTATCTGCTGTTTGAAAACAACCGCAAATCCATTTTATTTTTTTGTCCCCTTCTACAGTCCATTTTGAATATTTGTGTTCTGACATGCTTTCTCTATTCTGATTTGTCTAAAATATAGTCTTATGGAAAAAGTGGTTCTGTTAACTTGTCATAGCTTGGTCAAAACCTTCTTCGTGTTGACCCTCGTCGCCTCTGGAGAAAGAACAACAGAGTTCCCTTTGGCCATTTTGTTGCCCTTTCTAAAACATTTACGTCCTATTAAACTTGCCAATGCTGAACTTTGTTTCCCAATTATTTCCAACTCATCTCAAAACTGATCATTTAGTGAAGTTTTTACGATCATCCTGATCTAACAATTACCGAACATGGCTAATTTTCATGCAATTTCAAGAACTAACTGACAAACAAACAATGGGACATGATAAAGCCACACATTCCAAAACCTGCCAAGACGGGCAGACCAAGAGACGATGGCAGAAGAACCATCAACGGAACAATCATCTGCGTCTTGATATCCGGATGCAGGCGGAGCGAGATGCCAACAAAATACGGTGATGATTCTACTGTAGCAGAAGACTGAACTCTTGGCAGCAAAAAGGAGTCTGGAAGAGGATCCTATCCGGTTTAATCAAAACAGCTCATAAGCAAGGAAGAATCAACCTGCAAAAGATGATATCCGTTGACTCCCCGACAATCCCTGCCAAAAAGGGGGCGCAGCGTAACAGGATATGACGGATTCAAGAGGATTTCAGGCGCAAGGACTCGCGTTGCCGTAGGGCATAACGGATTTCCAATCTCAATCAGGACCAGTCCTGCAAATGTTCATGACAGTACAAAGTCTGCAGATGTCATGGAAAGCATTTCGGAATTTATGGATGATGATGGCAACATCAAACAGATTGCCTCAGTTTATGCGGACAAGGGAGGATATGACAGTACGGCCATTAGAGGCTATTTGAAAAATAGAAATACAATTGCATGTGTTCCGATTAGAAAGAATAGCAAGTCATCGGAGAATAAATCACACAAAAAATATAATTCGGTTCGATGCGTTGCAGAGGGATTATTCTTTGGTTGGCTCAAAAATGGATTTCACAGGACAGGAATCATATATGAAAAGAGATGTGAAAACTATCTTGCGTTTGTTAGTATTGCGTCATTTTTGATGTATTGCAGGGTTTTGAGATGAGTTGATCATGTCCAAATCTGTCCATCTTCGACAATCTTGCAACCATCTCAAGTAACTTGCTACCTGCCTCTGCATAATTTGCAAAGTTTTTTCCTATAAAGAAATTAAGGTATGGTTCATGTTACAGCATTGCGTCTATTGTTTTGAGCATGCCTTTTGATTCTGTAATTTCACGTGCCTTCAAATATTCTAAAATTTCTTCATCGTCATATTCTCGCTGCCCTTTTAATTCTGCAACAGTTTCATTGGCTTGTTTTTTGGTAAACAATTATTCTTCCTCCAAATGCCCCTGAATTATCTCAATCATCTTAGGATTCAGACTAACTTCTAATCCATATCCTGTAGGTTTTGATAAAAGCACATTCTCTTTGATCAGATATTCTCCCATTTTATCCACTTTTTTGGAACCTTGTTTTCCAGTATCTCTGGGGGTGAATCCTTTCTTGAGATTCTCAAATGAGGTATGACTAGCGCCCCAGTTTCCACGTCTGTGGAGTTTTCGTATGATTCTGCCCTTGATTTCTTCATCAGTTAGCATATGTTCACTTACATGAAAGTAGCATATATCCAACTCATCCTAAAACTAAAAAACAGTAAAATACAGTTCAAATTTTCAAACTCCTCTCCAGTCGTAAGGATATCTGGATTGTAATGGAAATCTGGGTTTTGGGATGAGTTTATCGTATAATTCGGGTTTTTTTCTTGATTTCTTCATCAGTTAGCATATGTTCACTTACAGTACCTTTGCTAGTTCACATTTAAATACATTTAAAATCATGGTATTGCTATGGAAGACCAATCACTACTCCTACAGTGCATGGGAGACACTCCCAAACTCAGAATAATAGACTTTTTTCTGGATAACAGGGATAGTGATTATTCCAAAAAAGAGATCATAGAGTATACGGGTATCTCCAAAACCACGTTTTACAAGGTCTGGGATGGAATTTTAGGGTTTGAGTTTCTAAAAACTACGAGAAGATATGGCAAGGCACAACTGTATGCATTGAATCCGGATTCCACACTTGTCCAGAAATTCAAAGATCTGGATAATGAACTTGGGAAGCAATCTATGAAAAAAGCCCTAGAAGAACCAATTCCCTCTCCGGTTCTGTCAACCTAGTGTTTTTGCAACTGATGGACTGCCAGCTTGCAACAATGCATTTGATTAAGAATGCTCTCAAAAGAACTCTTTACATAAACCATTGTTGTATCCCAAAATTAGTTCGTCCCTTATCTGACATCGTATTCTTCTCCTGTCTGCTCATCAATAACTCTTGTCCCTTTCTCTGGCATCTTTCTTGCATATGCCTTTGCAGGAGTCTCCAGGTTGTCCCAGTCAAGTGACATGTGCGGTTTGATGTGATTATACCAGCGGACCAGCTCATCAATTGTGCCAAACCGTCTCTGTTTTCTCTGAATCTCACCGTGAAATCTTTCGAGCTTGCCGTTTGTCTGGGGATGGTTAACTCTTGCCATGATGTGTTTTATTTCTAATTTTACCAGTTCCTGCTCAAACTGCGATGCTCCTTTTCTCTTGTATTCAGATTGGTTTGCGTAAAACTGGGAGCCATGGTAAGTTAGAATTGACGCAGGCCTGCAGTGCTTTGCAATTACTTCTTGTAACACTGCAAGTGCGTTATCCGTTGCTACCTCTGCAAACACTCCATGAGAAACGATGAATCTTGATGCGTCATCCTGGTAACACAGAAACCATCTTCCATCGTCTAGCTGCTTCCAGTCAGTATGCCACATGGAGTTTGAATGTGTCCTCTCGTATCAAACCCGTTTTCGTCTTCTCATCTTCTTTGGCTGGGCCTCTGCCAATCCCTCATCTCTCATAATTTTGTGTATTGTATTGTGAGGTATGCGTGTTCCAGCGGTGTCAATTGTCTTCTCCAAGAACACTGCAGAACGCCTGGACTTTTCAAATGTCGACTGGACGGTTTGCACCGTCTCTTCTGTGATTGTTCTCTTTGGCCTTCCAGGCTTGCCTGGAATTGGAACTGTTCCTGTCTTACGATGCCGTGAGCAGAGTTTCTGCACCTAGCGAACAGATATCTTCACGGATGAGACTGCATCTGCATTCTTGGCACCGTCCTCTTTTGACTTGATTATCCATGATATCTGGATTGGATCTGACTTTTGCATAATCCTGTGATTCTTTCCTCCTTTCCAAACATATCTTGACTTTAGTCTGGAAGCGATGGGGTGAACTAATTTGAGGATGATAGATTCAATTAAACCTAGACAGACAATGTTTTGTTCTGAATTGAATTAAATTACAAAAAACCATTCCGCAATGTAAGCTCTGTTCATCCCTATAAACTAGCGGTTGATGTATGGGTATAATAGAGTGAACAAACACCAGTTATCCTTGTCAAAGTATCAATCACCCAAAGTTAGCGTAAGCAATGGTGTAGCAAAAGGAGTAGTAATTGCAATTGTTATTCTAATCATTGTTGGCGTAGTAGCAACAGCTTCAGTAAAAATAGTAGATTCAGGAAATAGAGGAGTCTTACTGCATTGGAATGCTGTTGACCTCACACAACCTCCACTTGAAGAAGGGTTACATTTTGTAGTTCCTTTCCAAGATGAAGTGGTAAACATCGAAGTTCGTACTTTGAAATATGCAAATGACGCTAGAAGCGCATCAAAAGACTTGCAAACAGTAGAAACAACAGTGACTGTAAACTATCATCCAGACAAAGAACAAATTCACAGATTATACAAAAATTTGGGTCTTGATTATGAAAATAGAGTAATCCAACCAGCTATTGAAGAGACTGTAAAACAAGTTACAGCAAATTACAACGCTGAAGAATTAATTACAAAAAGACCTCTAGTCAAATCAGATATTGAAGCATCAATTAGAGAAAGATTGAATCAATTTAATGTAGTAACAGAAGTGATATCGATTACGGATTTTGAATTTTCACCATTATTCTCACGAGCGATAGAATCCAAAGTTGAAGCAGAACAAAAAGCACTAAAGGCAGAAAATGATTTGAGAAGAATCGAGGTTGAAGCAAGACAACGAGAGGCCAATGCTATAGGTCTTGCAAATGCAAACATTGCAGAGGCTAAAGGTGAAGCAGAAGCAATTGCCATTATCAACAAGGCTTTATCCGAAAATCCAAACTACTTGGAATGGCTAAAAACGCAAGCATGGGATGGTAAATTGCCCCTAGTTGTCGGAGAAGGCGGAACTCCATTTATACAAATTCCTGTAGAACCTTGAGATGAATTATTAAAACAAAATAATCACATTTTGCTAGATTTTTAGATTCAATTCCGTAGATTAAAAAAATTTTTTTGAAATGATGTTGGAATATAAGATAATCTATTAACTGATCCTAAAACAGATCATTTAGTAAATCATTCATGATAATACAGATCTAAGAAAATATTGTTGAAACGTTTTTCATGATTCACAAGGAAATCTCAGATGCTCAATGGAGTACCATTGCACCGCAATTACCAAAACCTGCCAAAACAGGACGTCCGAGACGTGATGACAGGACAACTGTAAACGGAATATTGTTTGTCTTAACTACCGGATGCAGATGGGCAGACATGCCATACAAGTACGGCTCAAAACCCGCTGCACATCTTCGATTCCAAGAGCTACAACAAAAAGGAATATGGAAGAAAATTCTCTCCAAACTAATAAAATCCGCACGCAGGCAAGGCAGGATTGACCTCCAAAAAATATCAATTGACTCCTCATCGATTGCTGCCAAAAAAGGGGGGATAAGATAGGATATGACGGATTCAAGAGGATTTCAGGCGCAAAAATACATGTTGCCGTAGAGCAAGACGGTTTGCCAATTTCGATTAGAACCAGTCCTGCAAACCAACATGACAGCACAAAATTCATTGATGTCATGGAAAACATTTCGGAATTTGCAGATGACAGCCTGATGCAGACAACTGTCTCTGCATATGCTGATAGGGGGTACGATGCGAAACAAATTAGGAATTATCTCAGATGTTGCGAAATTGACTGTTGCATCCCGTACAAAAGGAACTCAAAGAGCATTACACAAAACAGGAGTCAAAGACATCATGGCAAGACAAGGTTTGTCGTTGAGAGATTCTTCGCATGGCTCAAGTGTGGCTTTCACAGAACAGCAATCAGATACGAAAAGAACTGTGATGATTATTTGGGATTTGTATGCCTGGCATCAATCATGATGTATTGGAGGGTTTTAGGATAAGTTGTCTGTATGATTCCTGAAAGTGATTCTATCAATGCATCAAACGTCCTGCCATCACGAATATTCGCGGTACTGACACCGGCGGACAATGGAACAATCAACTTACCGGTGCTACAACTCATGTGCAGTTCATGCCCGAATATCCAACCCTTTGATTTGTAGAATCCCCATCTTGCATCCGTATCAATTCCTGAAATTGGCAAACGATTATTCTTCATGTCGGATTTGTGCCATGCAGGACCATTTGCTTTTGGCATCGAACTGTCCGCTGATGCAGACGTGTCATCAGCCATTCCTTCTGATACAAACAGGTTTCCCATCGTCCCGATGATATCCCCAACGGGCAGGTTCTGAAATCGCCTGTCAATAGTACGCCTGTCTGGGATTCGAGTCAATCTGCAGACCTTAAACAATTTGTCATCGTTGCATTTGATTGATAAAAAATAACGAAGTGTGCTGTTGCTTGAAATTCTCATCCGAGATTTTATGATGAATGATTGCACCATCAGAATAGTCGAATAGACATACGGTCTGCCGGGTCTGAATATCTCCCCATGCAGAGATGATGTTCTGACCAGATACAAAACACCGATAAGAATGACTCTTACAGAATCTTGCCGGGGATTTTTACGTTCATGCTGCAATGAAATGACATTGCAAGGATCCTTGGCTTTTTTCATTTGAATAGTTTGAGAAACTGATTAAAAATTAGGATTAGTTATGCCCAAGTCTCAGATAGTTCATAATTAGCCAGAACTGATCACAAACGGGTCAAAAATGAATGATTTCTACAAGGCCGATTAGTATGTAAACGATAAATGCTGTTATTACTTTATGATCCTAATGATAAAATACAACGCAAAGACGATACTGTTTGCATCATTAATTGCCGCAATGATTTTGCCGTTTTCCAGTATGGGAATAGCAGATGCTGCATTTGATACCAAAAAGCAACAGAAACTTGACAAGCTAGAATCAAGATTGCAAGGAACCATAGACAAATCAAACCAAGTTCATCTTGATATCCTGATTCTTGAATACAGGCTTGACAAAGCCAAACACCAAAAAGATGATGAAAAGATAGGTGAGTTAGAAGACAAGATTGCCAAAAAGCAACAAAAGCACCAGAAACTAGAATCCAAGATATCAAAAATTAAAGAGGCCATAACGCTACTAAATGATGGCAACGACAGGTATGACAAACTATCAGCCAAAATAGATCTGGTGATTGAAAAATTTGTAAAGAAAACCGAAAAGTTCTCTGACAATCCAGACAGGCTTGCCAAGATTAACGAAAAATTATCAAGCAAGCTCGATGAACTAAAACTAAAGTTTTCCCCAGAGCTTAATGAGGAGTTTGAGTTAAAGTTGGGCGATAACTATTCCAAACTGACACCTGATGAAAGACAAGATATGATTGATGTTATAATATCTGAAAAATTCAAGGCTCCAATACAGGAAAAGTTTGTATCAGACATGCTTGCAGTTGAAGATGGCATCATCACTGTTCTAGGTTTTGATATCCTGCCTGCAGCTTTTGCATCATGTGGTGTTCAACCGGATGTAACTGGCTTCAAACAGCTTACTTTGGATATTGATGGGGCTGTGGGATTTGAAGGTGACAACGAACTAGAGTCTGTACAGAGAAACGATCTAATCTCGTGTCTTAGAGAGTACACCTTGACGTTTGCCGATGAGGACCATCCAGTTTCTTACATTGATGCAGGCTATGATGTCTATAGATTGTACGAGTATGGACGAATACAAGATGTTGAGAAATTCTATGTAAGTAATGGCAACATTTGGTTTTTGGATAGCGGAAGCAAGTCTCAGGGATTCTTGTCCTTTGCACCAATACATTACCAAGTTATGAGTGATTTCTCAAATACATTATATGTTAGCAACACTTGGAACCATTTGATGGATACTCAAAACACAAACCCTAGTCATACTGTGAAGACTTGGTACAAGTGACATCCTTTTTTCCTTTTTTTACAAGACATCCTCGTATTTTTTTGGTGATCTTGCCTCTTTATGGCATATCATTTGATATCCTGGCATCTTTGGTTAATAATGCATTTGTCTTTCCTTATCATGTTGGCGTTCTTTTGTTTTTGCCAAACCTTGGCGCAATATCTGTTGCCTCGCTTTTAAACATGCCTTTCTTTTATGATACATCAATGTACCAGTACGAGTGGTTTATTCATCCGATAATTACTGTCGCATCCAATCTAATCTTCTGGATACCCATATCATTGGCAGTTAGAAATTTTTTGAGTAGATGTAATCTCATGAATAACAAAAATACTGACAACTCATCCTAAAACCCTCCAATACATCATGATTGATGCCAGGTATACAAATCCCAAATAATCATCAGTTCTTTTCGCATCTGACTGCCTTCCCGTGAAAGCCACACTTGAGCCGTGCAAGGAATCTCTCAACAACAAATCTTGTTTTGCCATAATGTCTTTGATTCCTATTTTGTGCGATGCTCTTTGAGCTCTTTTTGTACGGGATGCAACAGTCAATTTCGCAACATCTGAGATAATTCCTAATTTGTTTCGCATCGTGCCCCTTATCAGCATATGCGGAGATAGTTATCTGAGACTTGGGCATAATGGTTTACAAAAATAAGGTCTAAAATCATTCAACAGCAAGGCACTCTCTTTACAGTTCTTGGATGATTCCCTGCACCAATCATGCATGTAATGCGCTGCCAACTGTACGCCAAAACGCAGATCAGCACACAGATGATTTCACATTGCATGATCCCCTTGCGGGAACTGTTCTGATGCCAAGCGCGTCTTTGAATGTCTCAAAGAGCGGTTCAATTGAGGTCTTTCTATCCGCATGCAACTCCTGACCGATCGCAGAGTCGTAAAATTCCACAAGCTTGATCCTTTCCGGGGGCGTACGCGGGCATGTCTTATCGGAGTAACCAACCTCAGATGCTTTTTGCCGCACGAATCATGCGGTTTGGAATCATCGTATGCAGGATCTGCCAAAATATTTCGTATGACTCCTGAAAGTGATTCTATCAATGCATTAAACGTCCTGCCATCACGAATGTTTGCAGTACTGGCACCGGCGGGCAACGGAGCAATCAACTTGCCGGCGCTGCGACTCATGTGCAGTTCATGCCCGAATGCCCGGCCCCTTGATTTGGAGGATCATCCCCATCTTGCATCCGTATCAATTCCTGCGATTGAAAGTCGGTTATTCTTCATGTCGGATTTGTGCCATACAGGACCATTTGCTTTTAGCATCGAACTGTCCACTGATGCAGACGTGTCATCAGCCATTCCTTCTTATACGAACAGGCTTCCCATTGTCCCGATGATGTCCCCAACGGGCAGGTTCTGAAATCGCCTGTCAACAGTACGCCTGTCTGGGATTCGAGTCAGTCTGCAGACCTTGAACAATTTGTCATTTTTGCATTTGACTGATAAAAAATAATGAAGTGTGCTGTTGCTTGGAATTCTCATCTGAGATTTTATGATGAATAGTTGTACCATCAGAACAGTTGAACAGGCATACGGTCTGCCAGGTCTGAATATCTCCCCATGCAGAGATAATGTTCTGACCAGATACAAAACGCCGATGAGAGACGACTCTGACAGAACCCTGCCGGGGGATTTTTACGTTCATGCTGCAATGAAATGACATTGCAAGGATCCTTGGCTTTTTTCATTTGAATAGTTTGAGAAACTGATTAAAAATTAGGATTAGTTATGCCCAAGTCTCAATTAATTCAAGATTTCAAAGTAAAACTAGCACTCTTGCCAATTGCATTTTTTAAAATTGGTTTATCAGGAGAAACGATAGTACCAGGTACATTTACAGGAGATGCAACAGTGATTTCTCCCGGTTTTCCGATAGGAGCACATATCCATAAAACAAGCATATTGCTTTTCCAGTAGGCCAAAACGTAGCATCATTAAGATTTACGATATATTGTGCATTTTCGCCAGATTGTGTAATAGGAGACCCCGAAGTATAGACTTCATCCCCCCCAAAAGATTAAGATCAACTGCAAAGGGCAATTGGAAATAAAATCAAGCACGGGTTTAGGAGAATGCATGTCATCTAGTTCTAAAAGGATTGTACAAGCATTTGAGGTTGTCACAAGCACAGCATGCTTCATGATTTTGATTTATTTCAAAGTAAAAAAACAATTACTAGAATAAATCACAAATTTAGAGCACATGATAGTCATTACAAACAAATTTAATTTTTAATTAATTGCAAAAGAAAATAATTTTTTCATAACAACTTTGACTCTTTTTGGAAGTATTCACACAGCAGAATCTACAGGAAATAAAACTTATGAAAAAAAATGATTTTCGATAGAACATCCATCAAATTGGAAGGTAAAGGGCAATTGGAATGGATATCAAAAAAAAGTATCCCTTCAAGCATATTTACGAAGTAATTCAGGATTACTATAAAACATCAAGGAAGTGCAATGCCAACGAACACAGTCAATGATGAATTATTCCAAACAATGATTGAAAATGAAAAACAAAATCGTAGAAAAAATAAAGAAGTGCCATGTTGGAATTTTGAATTTACAAATACAGAAGCGACGGCTTTAAGCAATACAAAAATAATCACATTAGAGCATCAAGCAAATCCAGATAGTAAAGAAACAACAGCTAGAAAAATATTCATACCAGAGGGGAATGAAAATTGGCCAATAACAATCAAAGTTCAAAAAGGCAAAACAGCGATAAGAGGCATTTACAAGACAAATACGGATGATTAACGAAGGTAATGTTTCAAATATTGAAGAACAAAAAAATCCCGGATGGGTAAAAAATACTATGGCGTGGCATATAGAAAATAAGATAACAGAAAATGAGATGATTTTAGCGTTAGAATTTCTAATAAGTCAAGAGACAGTAAGAGTAAACCACATTCAATAAAATCACAATATCAATCATTAGAAAGAGTTCTAGAATTAAATATCCCTTTTTTGAATAAATAACATGGAAATTCACGTATACGACACTTATGTCAAAGCGGCAGATGGACATACCATGCACTTTGATGTAATTACTGGTGAAAAAGATCATGATAAAGCCATCACATATGGTAAAGAATGGTTAAACTCAATCGGTGAAGGCGAAGCAGAAATGACTACAAATGAATGTCAATTTTGCCACTCACAAGGAGCACCAGAGCCTGTTGAACAGGCAATTAAGGAAAACGGCTACTTTATCCAAAAAATGGAAGGCTGCCCTTAAACATTTTTTTCTTTTTCGGTTCTGCTAACTTGTCATGGCTTGGGCTTGAAATCTTCTTCGTGTCGACTAGTCGCCTCTGGAGAAAGAACGACAAATTCCATTTGGCCGTTTCATTGCCCCTTCTAAGACATTTGCGTCCTTCACTAAACTTGCCAATGCCAAACTTTGTTTCCCAATTATTTCATCTAGGCTCAAAATACAGCCAAAAAAGATTTGGATCTGAAAAGTTAGGGAGATATCATGTGTCTGAGAAAAAGTACGATGACAGAAAGCACATCTCACGTGGAAGATACCATGCATTACATCTTGATGACGCAATAATGCCTAGAGGCGTTGAGCAGCTAAATAAGAATAAGGTTGGAGCGCCATTTGCCTATTCAGACGCATGCCTTATGATGATGATGGCATTGTTCCGAAATGCAATCGGCACTGCATGCATACAACTGCAGGGAACAATCGGGGAAGTCTCAGGGGAAGAGAATTCTCCGACATATCTGAGACTTGGGCATAACTAATCCTAATTTTTAATCAGTTTCTCAAACTATTCAAATGAAAAAAGCCAAGGATCCTTGCAATGTCATTTCATTGCAGCATGAACGTAAAAATCCCCCGGCAGGGTTCTGTCAGAGTCGTCTCTCATCGGCGTTTTGTATCTGGTCAGAACATTATCTCTGCATGGGGAGATATTCAGACCTGGCAGACCGTATGCCTGTTCAACTGTTCTGATGGTACAACTATTCATCATAAAATCTCAGATGAGAATTCCAAGCAACAGCACACTTCATTATTTTTTATCAGTCAAATGCAAAAATGACAAATTGTTCAAGGTCTGCAGACTGACTCGAATCCCAGACAGGCGTACTGTTGACAGGCGATTTCAGAACCTGCCCGTTGGGGACATCATCGGGACAATGGGAAGCCTGTTCGTATAAGAAGGAATGGCTGATGACACGTCTGCATCAGTGGACAGTTCGATGCTAAAAGCAAATGGTCCTGTATGGCACAAATCCGACATGAAGAATAACCGACTTTCAATCGCAGGAATTGATACGGATGCAAGATGGGGATGATCCTCCAAATCAAGGGGCCGGGCATTCGGGCATGAACTGCACATGAGTCGCAGCGCCGGCAAGTTGATTGCTCCGTTGCCCGCCGGTGCCAGTACTGCAAACATTCGTGATGGCAGGACGTTTAATGCATTGATAGAATCACTTTCAGGAGTCATACGAAATATTTTGGCAGATCCTGCATACGATGATTCCAAACCGCATGATTCGTGCGGCAAAAAGCATCTGAGGTTGGTTACTCCGATAAGACATGCCCGCGTACGCCCCCGGAAAGGATCAAGCTTGTGGAATTTTACGACTCTGCGATCGGTCAGGAGTTGCATGCGGATAGAAAGACCTCAATTGAACCGCTCTTTGAGACATTCAAAGACGCGCTTGGCATCAGAACAGTTCCCGCAAGGGGATCATGCAATGTGAAATCATCTGTGTGCTGATCTGCGTTTTGGCGTACAGTTGGCAGCGCATTACATGCATGATTGGTGCAGGGAATCATCCAAGAACTGTAAAGAGAGTGCCTTGCTGTTGAATGATTTTAGACCTTATTTTTGTAAACCATTATGCCCAAGTCTCAATTACTTCTCTTTAATTGATACCTCTATGATTTCTGATTCCAGTATGTATGCCCTCAAATTCTTTGATATGCCTGAGTAAATCATCCACGTTACTGGATTGCTCTGCATGAATTTTTTATCTCTGTTTGATGGGTATGCGTCTGATTTTGGGTGTGAGTGAAATATTCCTATTACTTCTGTTTTCTTTTCTTCTGCCATGCTGTATGCTTTGATTAATTGTTCATTTGAAATTGTAAAATTTACGGGTGACTCTTCAATGTTTCTTGTTACAAACACTTCTGATACAATGTTATTTTTTCCAAATAATATGGCACATGATTCATTTGGTTTTTCATTTTCTGCATGCTCGGTTAGGATTTTTTTATCTGATTGCGTTATTATGATCTCTTGCAAGTCTACTCCACGTTAACAGTTCCAGTCATCCATGGATGGAGAGTACAAAAATAGTCATGATTTCCTGCCGTGGTGAATGTGTATTCGTACACATCGCCTGCTGCCATCATTGATGAATCAAATACTTCAGTTGTCCCTTCTTGTGATGTTACAGTATGTATTGCACTGTCTGCATTATCCCATACTACTACCGTGCCTGCTGCTACATCAATTACTTCTGGTTCATAATAGATTTGACCATCTTCTTGAATTGCCGCCCCTTCTGGAATTGCTACCCTGATTGATTCGTCTGGTTCTTCAATAATTATTGTAGCGACCATCCAAGCATGTAAGGTACATAGATATTCGTATTCGCCTGTCTCTAGTTCTGTTGTATCCAGTCTGAATGTTTCTCCTGAACTAATTAAACTTGAATCAAATAGTTCTCCAAATCCTTCTGTACTAGTTACTGTATGTACAATTTCATCTGCATTTGTCCATTCAATCGTGTGTCCTTGCGGTACTGTTGCAACATCTGGACCATAGTCTGGATTTCCTTCTAGAATCGAGTCTTTCAAAATTTCAATTGCAAATGTTGGTCCTGCTGCTATTTCTTCCTCTGCAACTTCTTCTACAACTTGTGGAATCATGTATGCGTCTGGACTTACAACTCCAAATGCTAACCATGCAATGATGCCAGTTGCCGCAGCTATTGCAACAATGGACCCCATTGGTTTTACTAAACTTGGATGCTTCATAGCAAGATATGCTATGAGTATTGATGGAAATGCTATTCCCATTAAAATTCCTGCCAATGTGACTGTAAAGTTTGATGCATTCATTGTTCCTAGGGCATACATTCCAAATCCTAATGATATTGATAAAATCACCAAAGTCGTAGCTTTGGCTCTGTTGCTAGTTGAAATCCCGCCATCTAGGATGCCTGCTGCTAGAAAGATTAAACCTACAAACATGGTTAGCCCAGTTAAAGCATGCATTCCATCGATGAATGTATGCGCAATCCCTGCATATGATAATACGACACCGGCCAACCCTATGGCTGTTAATCCCATTCCTGGCATCATGAGGTCCCAATTACTCATTTAAGATAGCTGGTAGGACTGAGATACTTATTCCTTTTGAAATGCATGTTATGTAGACGAAGAAATTAAATGGCTTCGGATTCTGGTAGAGTGAGATTGGGATTAAACGAAATAATGGAGATCTCCAAACCACGTATAGTAGTTCTTCTAGTTATTACTGCAGTCACTTCTATGTATGCTGCAAGTAAACTTGTTGCCGATGTCCCAGAACTTGATTATTGGCCTTATTTGCATATAATTATTGCAGGCGCATTGGCATCTGCTGGTTCTAGCGCTCTAAATCATTATTATGATAAAGATATTGATCCTAAAATGCCTAGAACAAATTCCAGACCTATTCCTTCTGGACGAATGTCTGCATCTAGCGTGTTGATTTATGGTTTGGCAGTTAGTTGCATATCTGTAATTTATGGATATTTTGCTCTAAATGCCGTGTCTGCGTTCTTTATTGCAGTGGGAATATTTTCCTATGTCATAATTTACACAGTTTGGCTAAAGCGCAAAAGTTCTTCTAACATCGTAATTGGCGGAATTGCTGGCAGTGCAGCAGCTTGGGCTGGATGGGCTGCAGCTACTGGCAGTATGGACTTGTTAGGATTTTTGGTTGGATTTTTGGTTTTTGTTTGGACTCCTTCTCACTTTTGGTGTCTTGCCATGAAAATTAAAGATGAATATGCCCAAGCTAAAGTTCCGATGCTTCCAGTTGTTATTGGAATGCAGAAAACATCAAAGTATATTTTGGGAAATACCATAATTTTGGTTCCATATTCTCTCATACTCTCATTTATCCCAGATGGAATGGGACTTGTTTATGCAATAATTGCAATTGTCTCCGGTGGGCTGATGCTTGTATATCACTATAAACTAACAAAATATCCTACGTCTGAATTTGCTTGGAAAGCATACAAAGTAACTGCCCCCTACCTTACAATAATTTTTGTAGCAGTTGCATTAGATGCGGCATTTCATATTCCTTTGTTCTGAATATTTATTTTTCAAAACCTGGAAAACTTGCCTCATAATCTCTTTCCATTACTTCTTTATTTTGTTCTTCGACCACGTCTACTTCTTTTTCAGTAATTGCTACTTCTATCCTGCGCTCATCTTTTGTCATCCATGATACTTTGATAAGACCGAGAATCTCCAAATCTAATAATATCTTATCGTATTTGTCTCCTGCAATTTCATGCCCCCCCTCTTTTGTTAAAAGTTTGTAGAGCTCAACATCTGTTAATGATCCTGCATCTCTAACTTTGTCAAATATTGTATTTCGTAATGGCATTGTCATTTTTATCCGTAAAACGCCTCATCTCCTGTTTTTGGTACTACATTAGATATACTTTCTCTTACGCTGTTGTACCATTGATCTACTTCTTTAGTGATTGACGGTTTGATTTGCTTCAAACTATTTGCAAAGTCTTGATTTGAAATTTTCCCTGCATTGCTTCTCATTGCATGAACTGCTGCTTCTCTGCAAAGAGCTGCCAAATCTGCACCTGTATAATTTTGCGTGGCAACTGCAATCTCTTGCAATTTAATATCACTTGCCAATGGCATTTTTCTAGTCAGTATTTTAATTATTTCCAACCTTCCTTTTTCATCTGGCTGTGATACGTACAAAACTAAGTCTAATCTGCCTGTTCTTAATAGGGAGTTATCTAGGATATCTGGCCTATTTGTAATTCCAATTACTACAACCCTTGATGAAATGCCTTCTTCAATCTCTGTTAACAGTTGACTTAGAATGTTTTCCCCTACTCCCCCATCTCCTGTTTTGTTACGTGCAAGTGAGTCTAATTCATCAAAGATTACCACACATGGTGATGATGCTTTTGCCTTTCTAAATATCTCTCTTATTGCTTTTTCTGATTCTCCCATCCACTTTGAAAGAATTTCCGGCCCTCTGACTAGGATCATGTTTGCACCAGTCTCAGTAGCTAACGCTCGTCCCAAAAGTGTTTTTCCGCATCCTGGAGGTCCATACACTAGAGCTCCTTTTGGCGGCTTGATTCCCATTTTTGTAAATTTGCTTGGCTCTTTCATTGTTGTAATGAGATTATCTGTTAGTGCTTTTTTGATTTCGTCTAATCCCCCTACGTCTTGCCACCATACTTTTGATCTTTCGACATACACTTCTCTCATTGCGGTTGGGACTACTTCGTGCATGGCATCATAGAAATCAATTAGTTTGATTTGCATTGATTGTAATACTTCAGATGGAATTTTTTCTGTCTCAAGATCTATTTCTGGTAAATACCTTCTAATTGATTTTAATGCAGCTTCTCTACAAAGTGATTTTATATCTGCACCGGTATATCCGTGTAATTCAGATGATAATCCCTTCAAATCTATATCCTCACTAATTGGCATTCCTCTTGTGTGAATTTCAAGAATCTCCAATCTGCCTTCTTCATTAGGCACTGATATCTCAAATTCCCTATCGAATCTTCCTGGTCTTCTAAGAGCTGGGTCTACACTATCCGGTCTGTTTGTAGCCCCTAGTACAATTACATTGCCTCTGTCATTTAGGCCGTCCATTAATGCTAACAATTGCGCTACTACTCTTTTTTCAACATCTCCATATGCTTCTTCTCTCTTTGGTGCAATTGCGTCAATCTCATCAATGAAAATTACGCTTGGGGAATTGTCTTTGGCTTCTTTGAAAATATCTCTTAATTTTGCCTCTGTTTCGCCATAATACTTGTTCATAATTTCTGGACCATTAATTGGAAACATGTTAGCTTCTGATTCACTTGCAATTACTTTTGCAAGAAGTGTTTTTCCACATCCTGGGGGCCCATACAGTAAAATTCCGCTATGTGGCTCTACCCCTAATCTTGCAAATAATTCTGGATGTTTTAATGGCAATTCCACAATTTCTCGCATAGCTTTTACTTTTTCTCTTAGGCCTCCTACTTCTTCATATGTTACACGAACTTTTCTATCCACTGCAGTTTCTGTTGAAATGTTAAGGTTTGTAGAACGGTCTATCTTTACGACTCCTTTTGGGGTTGTCTTTATAATTTTAAAATCCATAGAGTTCCCTAAAATCATTACAGAAATTTCATCTCCGTGAACAATTGGCAATCCTTTCAATCTATTTTTTACAAAATCTGTAAACTCTTTGTCTACTGTAACTGAATCATTTACTGGCGTTAATGCAATTGTTTTTGCAATCTTTGATGTCACTTTTCTAATTTTTACTATGTCATTTAATGACGCATCGACATTTTTTCTAGTTTGACCGTCAACCCTTATAATGTCTGGCAGTTTTTCATCTTCATCGACCGGCCAAACCACTGCACAACTAGATCTTGAACCCATAATTTCAATTATGTCTCCTGGAGTGACTTTGAGAAAATCCATGGATTCTGGACCAATTCTGGCACGCTTTTTACCTACATCTCTTTGTTTTGCTTCTCCAATTCGCATCTGCAAAGGTTCTTCTTTGCGTACCAAAAAATCACCTATTTCATATCAACTGACATACGACTCATGTTGAGAACTTCAAATTCGCTTACGCCCTCTGTCGTTTTTACAGAATTTTCTAATGCATCCATTTGACCCTCTTTATCATCTAAAACAAATTCTGCTTTTAGAAATTCCAATCCAAATGCTAAGGGCTCTTTTGCATGTCTCTTCATTGACATCCCTTCAATTAATGACGTTTTGATAGTTTCTGCTAATCTGTCTAAATCTACTTCTGTTCCTGTAGGAAGAATTTTTGTAATTAGTAGTAATTGAGCCATTTCTAAGGTCCCTGAAAGTTACATGATGAGCAAGTGTAATTTCTTGCTGCTTCTCTGCAACTTTGACATCTCCAAACCAAGTCTTCTCCGCAATTAGGACAGTTAAATTTTACGCATTTATCATTAGGCATTATATGTCTGTGGCAGCAACTACATGTTGGTAATGAAATAGTGGATGACATATCCCGATTTTCTGTAAACATCATTTATACCTTCCTTAGAGATTAAGCGCGTTTTAATTCGTTAATTTTTTCAACTCTCCGCTAATGAGAGTTTGAGCGGTTTTTATCGAACCTTTCAAACCTAATAATTTTATAATTGAACTTGTGTGAAAATCAAAATCGTCTTTTTCTGAAATTTCTTTTGTAATTTCTGGTGTGATTGATTCAAACAACTTATTGATGGTTTTGTTATCGATCCTTTCTAGTACCTTTCTTGCAAATTTTTGTTTTTCAAATTCTTTACCAAATCTGTCCATCCATCTTTTTTGATATTCTTCCAAATCTTCTTTATTGTTTGTTTTCAAAAATTTTGATATCGCTTGTCCTGCGTACACTCCTCCCATTCCACTGGTAAAAATTCCTCCTGCTGTTGTTGGTTTTGCTTGTCCTGCTGCATCCCCGACAATTACGGTTCTCCCTTCTACAAAATTTTCAATAGGACCGTTTATCCAAATAGGGGCAAAAATCTTTCTAATTGTCGAGTGGGTTCCTTTTTCTTCAAGCATTTTATCCAATGCTTCAGATACGTTGATGCCCCTTCCTGCCACTCCGACTTTTCCTTTTCCTTCATTTGATGGAATTACCCATGCAAAAAATCCTGAATATTTCTCTTGATCAAAAATTACTTCGACTTTTCCTTTCTTTATCCAATCTGCATAAATTTCATATTGTGCTGATGATAAAATTCCAGTTCTATCTTTATGAATAATTGATGAGACCCCTCTTGCATCAACAAAAATTTTACAATCGACTTTTCCTTCCTTTGTTCTAATTCCTGTATCTGTAGTTTCTTGAAAACTTGTTCTAACTTTGATTATTGTTCCATTTTTTTGAGCTTGAAAAGCTATCTGTTTATCCAATTCCCTTCTACTAATTTCGATAACTTTTTGTTTTTTTGAATTAATTGTAAAATTATTTCCATTAGATGATATAATTTCTGCTGATTCTATCATATGGTCAAAAGTTTTTCTAAATGGAATGATTCCTAACTCTTCTAGCCCTGCAATGCTTACTAGTCCCCCGCAATGTTCTGGCGTTCCTATCTCGTAATCTTCTTCAATTACTAATACTGTGAATCCCTTTGATGAAATTTCTCGTGCACATAATAGTCCTGCAACACTTCCTCCTGCTACGACTACATCAAAGTCCATGGATTTTGTTTCTTTGTCAATTATTTAATTCAAAAGTTTTTCATTATGCCTGTACTTGATAATGATATGGACGATGTTAAACAGGTGATTGTAGTTAGAACCGATCTTGAAATGGGAAAAGGCAAGATAGCTGCACAGGTAGGCCATGCTTGTGTTCTTGGTGCAGAACATGTTAGAAAGTCTCATCCTGAATGGTATGATGAATGGTGGAGCGGGCAAGAAAAAATTGTTTTAAAAGTTTCAGGTGTCAAGGATTTGCAAGAAGTAAAACGACATGCAATAGATTTGAACCTTCCGTGGTCTGAAGTTTCTGATGCTGGACATACTCAACTATCTCCTGGAACTACTACTTGTATTTCGATTGGACCTGCCCCTGAGAATTTGATTGATAAAATAACTGGCGATTTAAAATTACTCTAAGTTGTAATTCTACTTAGAATGAGATATAACAAGGTTCTCTAATTTTTGAGATATGAAGAAAAAAGCAGTTATTGTGACCGTTTTTTTTGGATTCATCTTACTTTCGTCAACTATCATGATCACTTTACCTGGCATCATGCCTCCTGATGATAATGCAGATCTAACTGTTACTGGAACTCCTGCTGATAATTTCCCTGATGAACAGCGTGCACAGTTTTGTGGCTCTAGTGATGCAAAGTCTACCAAATATGTTAGAGAATTTTCTGTTCCAACATTTTGTACTAATCCTCTAGCCATCACCACTGATTATGATGGAAATGTCTGGTTTATTCAAACAAACACCGGTAAACTGGCAAAATTTAATCCTGCTACTGAAGCTTTTACTGAATATGATAATCCTTCATGGCCACCTGGTTCACGTTCAATGATGTGGGGACTTGATTATGCTCCAAATGGCTCTTTGTGGTATACTGATGAGGCATTTGATTCTTTGTGGACTTTTTCAACTATTACTGAAAAATATCAACGATTAGAATATCCTTCTGAAGATAATTCATTACCTCAAAAACTCAAAATCCATGGTTCTCAAATCATTGTAAATGATTTTACTGGAAATAAATTAACCTTTTTAGATCCTAACTTCTCTTCAGATGATGTAAATTATCTTAGCGTTCCTTCTCCTATTGATGATTCTGTAACTGCTGGATTTGCAGTTGATGACAATAACAATGTCTGGTTTACTAATTGGTTACTTCAAAAAGGTGGATCTTTAGTTAAATTCAATCAAGACGGTTATTATGATTCTGTTACGAGTTCTAATGAACAATTTCTTCCTCTATTTGATTTCATTGAGCTGTTTGAATTACCTCCGGAATTACTTACGCCAAATGGAGCTACAATAGGTGATGATGACACTCTTTGGTTAGCTGATACTACTTCATCATCTTTCTTTAATTTCGATCCCTCATCTGAAAAATTTATTCAGTATGTTACAGCTGATCCGATGTTTAGTACATATGGCAACCAAACGGGAATCGTAAAATCTCCTATCTCTAGACCTTATTGGATTGAATCTGATGATCAGGGGCGTATTATTTTTAATTCACAAAATGCAAACAATATTTCTGTAATGGATCCAAAATCACAATCCCTTGTAGAATATCATGTTCCTTCAAAAAATCCTTACTGGGGTGATTGTGATCCTGGTACTGGTCTCATGTTAGATGATTGTGGTCTAGCTCAAGTCTTTGATTTTGCTATTGATGGTGAAAAAATATGGTTCACTGAATGGGTGGAAAACAATATTGGGGTGGTAGATACCTCTGTCCCATTGCCTCTTGAAATACAACTAGAAACTGATACTTTGACTCTTGAAAAACAAGATTCTCGACACTTTAATTTTGTAATATCTCCAAAATCACAAACGGATTTGTCTGACGTCTCTTTGATTTTATCTGCAACTCATGAATTTTTAGATGTTGAATTAACTCATGATACTCCTAAAATATTTCAGTTAGATTTTGATGCACCTAGACCAATTCATACTGCTATTTCAGCCTCTGAAGATGCTACGCCTGGAGTCTACAAAATCTTACTTGGTGCACAAACATCTGATGTTGCAATTAGTAAATTCATCACAGTGACAATAGAGTGATACCAAATTTAGATTCTCAAATTGGAATTGCTGTTTACAGTACAGACTTTGACGGTATTGGTGGAAAAATTAGATTGACTCCTGATGACTTTAAAGTATCTGAATTAATTTCAGAAAAATCCCAAAGATCTATTTCTGATCAAGAGGAGGGTTACGCAGTATACAAACTAAAAAAGAAAAAAATTGATACTAACCATGCATTGTCTAGTATTTTTAAAAAAACAGGTCTTCGTTTAAAATCACTTGGATTAAAAGATGCTTCTGCAATTACCGAACAATTTGTTTGTTCAGGAAATAAAGGAAAAGCAACCAAAAATTTTTCAACTGACAAATATTCTTTAGAACCAATTGGTTTTGTCAAAAAACCATTATCAAAAAAAGATATGATTGGGAACCATTTCAAGATAAATATCTCTGAAAGTACAGATGACCTAATTTCTTTTAATGAACATGACAAAATTTTAAATTTTTATGGTTATCAGAGATTTGGCTCAAAAAGACCCGTCACTCATCTTATTGGCAAGGCTATTTTACAAAAAAATTTCCAAAAAGCAGTTGATCTTATACTGTCTTTCACATCTATCTATGATTCTAAGGAAAATACTGAGATTCGCGAAAAATTATCTGATAGTACAAACTATGAAAAATATTTTGATCAAGTTCCATTTCAGATGGATATTGAACGAATTGTTCTAAAAGAAATGATTGAACATAACGATTCGTTTCGTGCAATACGTTCTATTCCTTTGTCTTTGAGACGATTCTATATTCAAGCTTACCAATCCTTCATCTTTAATCATTCATTAAGTCTAGCTTATTCTGATGGTGAAAATCTGTTTGAGGCACAATCTGGCGATATCTGTTTTGATTTTAAAGGAATCATTGGTAAATATTTGAAAGGATTAGGTCAACGACTGGCGTTACCTTTTGTTGGTTATTCTTATTATAAAAAAACTAGATTTGATTATCAAATATCTAAAATATTACAACAAGAAGAAATTACTCCTAAAGATTTTTTCATAAAAGAAATGCAAGAAGTAAGTAGTGAAGGTGGTTTTAGACAATCTGCAATTCATTGTAATGACTATTCTTCTCATAACACTACTGTGGAATTTTCATTATCTAGAGGTTCTTTTGCAACTATTCTTTTACGTGAAATTATGAAACCTAACGATCCAATTGCAGCTGGATTTTAAGGTCTATTTTTTTAGGAATCTTTTCTTAGATGTCTTTAAGTTAGTGTATTTTTTAGAAAAAATAACTAAAATGGAAAAAGATTACAAACTCATCCCAAAACCCAGATTTCCATTACAATTCAGATATCCTTACGACTGGAGATGAGTTTGAAAATTTGAACTGTATTTTTACTTCCTAACAAAACTTTATGATCTATTGATCTAATTTATCACACCAAATAGAATATGGATCAGAACATCATACATCAAGCCATGAATGAGCAAGAATTGATTCAAGCATACAAAAACGAGAAAGATGTCAAAACAAAAGAGAGGTTATTCCTGGTAAAGCAAGTTTTATTTGATAATCAGATTGCCTCGCATGTTGCAAAGAATCTCGGGCATGTGCGTTCTTGGCCATACAAGTGGCTGGGCAGGTTCAAAGAATATGGGATGGATGGTCTTCATGACAGACAAAGAACAGGAAGACCGCCAAAGATACCAAAAGACAGACTAGTCGCAATGGAAAGACAGATCGCAGGGAATCCTGCAGGTTGGAGCGCAAGACAGGTGATGAATCTCATTTATGAAAAATCAGGAGTAAGATACCATGAGGTTCATGTGTACAGGCTGCTTCACAATTGGGGATACGCATCAAAGGTTGCACAGAAAAGACTCGTAAACTCTGCAACTGCACAGGAAAAACTTTGGTTTAAAAAAAATCTCAGGAAAAAATAGCCTCAAAAATAGCAAAAGGATTCACCATACTGTCACAGGATGAATCAATCCTTGCTGCAGATTCAATATTCAGAAAAAAGATGCGGGTAAAGAAAAGAACGCGTCCAGTAATTCTGGTAAATGGGAATCATCAAAAGACGATCATCTTTGGGGCATTGGCTCATGATGGCAGACAGCTATTCAGGCAGTATGACCGATTTGATCAGTACTGCTTTTTGGATTATCTCAAAGAATTACGCAAAAAGTTTGGCAAGATTTTAGCTTATGCAGACAGGGCACCGCAACACAAATCAAAACTGATACAAAAATATCTTGATGAGAATCATGATGTCGTATTGGACTGGTTCCCAAAGGGTTCGCCGCAGTTTAACGCAGTTGAGGAAGAAGTATGGAAACAGGGAAAATACGATTTGTTGGTCTCACAATATCAGCCATCGCTGAATAATCTGAAGAGCAGGATTTCCAAATATTACAGAACTGCCAGATTCAATTTGGATATCATCAAGTACATGCAACGAGGGGACGGTTGACGAACTTATGTTAGAGAGTATTACTGTTTTTTAGTTTTAGGATGAGTTGTACATGTTAATTAGCTGTGAAATTGGAGAAGAGCAATCTCCTTATTCCCAACTACGAGAAATTCCTGAAGTTAAAATCTGTTTGATACCCTTTGATAGTTATGATGTGTGCTGAATTTTTAACTGAAACCTCAAAAGAGATGAATGAAATCACTACATCAAAAATTAGAAAACTCGAAAAAATCCGTAGTACCATTACATTACGTGCAATGAATTAGTTTTTTCTAATGATGCTGATTATGACTCCTATTCCAATTATGATTATTCCTATTACTAGGATTTGAATACCGTATGTAATCCAGTCTGGATTGGAATGCATGAATGATGATTCCGGTCCTATGATTGATTGCCCTTGAAGATGAAATATTGCCCCAAAAATACCGATAATGGCGCCTATGATTATTGTTATTTTGTTAATCTTCAAGTTCTCCCCTCTTGTTTATTTCTAAAAAGGGTAAAAACTGTATACCATTTGACCAAATGATTTTTGGATTTGGTCTTTAATTCCATTCTTTAGATTTCATAAAATGTACAATTGGAGTGACTCCCAAGAATCCCACGGTCATGGATATGTGGGATTCGTGTTATTTGGAATGTCTGCCACACTTGCCATTGTCTTGTTTCTAATCTTTCATCCTCAAATAGAATCTATTAACAAAGAATCTCCAATTTTGATTAATCTTATGTTCCTTCCTGCCATGGCAGTTGGATTTCTTTATGGTGTTAGAATTACAGAGCGTGCAGTTAGACCTTCTGAAATTCGCAGTTCTGTGAAAAGATCATTTGTTAAAATCTTCTTATTCCTTTTTGTTATTGGTGGCATGTTTAGTTCTGCTAATTTTGCTATAAATGGCGGCAGTGTGATGCCTGATGTCCTGATGTTAGAAGACGGCCTTTTATCTTGGCTTAATGCGTTTGTTACTGCTAATGGCGGTTCCACTTTTTTGATCATTACAAGTATTACTTTGATGGCTGCAGCAACCAAACGAATTGTTGGAATGAATGCTGGATTTTTAAATAGATTGGTAACATTTGTTGGAACATTTGTTTTTGTTACTATGCTTGTTTTGAGTTTTACAAAATCAGATCCTACCTCTTCTGGAGTTTTCTTGTATACATTTTATCAAGCTGGAATTGTAGGTGGTGCATTTTATGCAATGAATAGACTGACAAAAAATCAAAATATGTTAGAAGATTTTTCTAAAGGTTTCTAAGTCATTGATCTAAATCTACATAGATTCCTGAGATTTTGGTATTAATCCTGTCCCAGTATTTTTCACAACCATCTGTTTTAAAGTCATTTTCTTTACATTCGTTGAAGTGCATTGTATTGTCTCTTTGTATGTTATCTGAAAACAATACGTCATCTCCAATTGCAAGTGCTATGAGGGCAATTGCTGCAAGGCTAGCTGATACAACAATCATGGAATATCCGACTTTTGCGTGGTTATGCTCTTCTTTCATTTATGGAAAATCACTAACTCTTGAATTTAATCTTTTCAGGCTTGTATTTTGCGATCAAATTTGTGATATTGAAGTGTTTGTTTGAGAAAAAAAGAAAAGAAAGTACTGGGAAATACCTTCATTGAGTATTCAAATCCTTCAGTATGAGTTTCTTGGTCCTATCTCACTTGATGAGTGGGAACCGCCAATGGAGAAATTAGTGTATTTGATCCTCTCTAGGAATAAAGATCGATTCAACATCATTTACGCTGGCGATTGTGAAAAAACTGACGAAGTATCTTTTTTCACTCAACATCCTAATTTCAAATGTTGGCTTCAGCAATCTTCTGAAAAATCATTACACCTTGCAATATTGCCATTATTTGAATCAAGCAAAGAACATCGTCATAGTATTCTCAATAAAATAATTGCACGTTATAATCCGATTTGTAATTCCTCTGATATTACACCTAAACCTGATTATGTTGTAAGACCAACAGAAGAACCACATATGGATTCTAGAAAATTTTCTTGTCCTTGTTGTGGCTCTGAAATGAAACAAGAAAAAGTTCTTGAAAAATCAACACTTTATCGATGTAGTGGTTGTGGGATTAGTGACACAAAGCTTAATTCTTGATCTTATTTTGAACAAGATTGGCGTTAACTGGTGGTATGATGGATGTCAAAGTGACACAAAGCTTAATTCTTGATCTTATTTTGAACATCAAATAATTGTAAAGTTAACAAATCCATTGCTTTTTTCAGATGTTGAAACTCATTAACTGAATGCATTTGGCCTCCTACCAGTGCCCTCATAATTTTAATTGAATTTTTTTGATATTCATCTGACGCTACAATTTCCATTGCATTGATTTTTGACAACATGTTGTCTAGATCTTTGATCATTTCATCTGATGGTTTGTGTTTATCCATGATAATATGAAATGGTTTTGATATATGAACTGTTACAGCAGATCCTCGTCAATTGCTTGAATAGGATCTATGTATTGCTGACATGTGCAGTTTGGAATTTGGCATTTTCCGGCCTTGATAATTGAATCACCCTCTTCATTTGTGATGTGTATTTCATCTGTATGATGGCATCTCTTACAATTCATGATATTCTATTCTTGTTTTATAATTAAGGAATCAAAACCCCTCTTGCCTCTATCTCAGAATCCTTTAGTTTTTTGAGTACTTCGTTTGCTTTCTCTAATGGGAATGTTTGTGTGACTACTTTGATATTTTTTTCATCACATATTTTGATAACTTGCTCCATATCTTTTGTAGACCCAATTAATGTTCCTCTGATTGTTTTTTCTTCAAATGACATAAATGATGGATTCTCGCCTACAGTTGCAATTACAATTAATCCTCCTTTCTTTGCTGATTTTATTGCCGTATCAGTTACAATATCTGCTGGCGCAAACACAATTGCCGCATCTAGCGTTCCATGTTTTTCTTTGAGTTTTGCAAGAAATTCTTCTTGATTTTCTGAAAATACCATTGTATCTGTTGCGCCTAATCTTTTTGCAATATCCAAATGATTTTGAGTTCTAGAAAATGCAATTACATCACAATTTTCAACTTTTGCAAATTGCACTGCCATGTGTCCCACTCCTCCAATTCCAAATATTCCAATCTTTTTGTTTACTTTGGGTTCTGCAGCTTTTACTGCCTTGTATGCCGTAATTCCTGCACAAAATAACGGTGCTGCATATTCTGGTTTCATATTCTCTGGGACTTTGGTTGCAAAATCCTCTGTAACTGTAACGTATTCAGTATATCCTCCTTTGAATGACTCTCCTAGGATTATTGATGATTCACAAAGGTATTCTTTCCCTTCTTTACAATACTGGCATTTCTGACATGCTTCTAAAAGTGGAGTAATTCCTGCTCTGTCTCCTACTTTGAATTTAGTTACATCTTTTCCCACCTCTATGATCTTCCCTACTACTTCATGTCCTGGGACTGTTGGAAGTGCTGGTGGAATTCCGATGTCTTTCCAATCCCCTTCGATTCCATGTAGTTGTGAATGGCATACTCCGCATGCCTCAATTTTTAGTAAAATCTCATTTGATCTTTTAATTTCATGCCTGTCTATTTCTGTCATTTTTAATGGATTTGTTTCGATTGCTGCGCATTCAGAAAGTACCATTGCACGCATTTTTTCCATAATGCTTAAGATCCATCATAGAATTTTAAGATTCGCTCATTAGAAAAATAAGGGGCTGTTTTTGTGTATTATTGTGACTGAAATCACTAATGATGATCGTGAACGAGTAAAATTACTGAATCTTGTTTCAAGATCCAAACATGAATTCAATAAACTCTCTTTAGAGCAATTAACCCGACTTCAAGAATTGATTGAAAAAAAAGATTATAGCCATGATAAAAAAGCTCATAACTCTAAAGTAAAATTTCTTAAGAAAATTAACGTCAGAATTTATGAATTAACTGAGGGTAAAGGCATATGGGGATGATTTCTACCAATTAAGTACTAATATTCTAATGAATTTGATTAACTGTGACTGAAAATAATCTTGGCAATGAAACAAGTCCGTATCTACTTCAACATGCAAATAACCCTGTACATTGGCATGCATGGAATGATGAGGCATTACAAAAATCAAAAAATGAAAACAAACCAATTTTCCTAAGCATTGGGTATAGTGCTTGCCATTGGTGTCATGTTATGGCGCATGAATCATTTGAAAACGGTGAAGTTGCCAAATTCATGAATGAGAATTTTGTAAACATAAAAGTTGACAGAGAAGAACGTCCTGATATTGATGACATTTATCAAAGAGTTTGTCAGATGGCAACAGGTCAAGGCGGATGGCCTCTGAGTATTTTTCTTACTCCTGATCAAAAACCATTTTACGCTGGTACTTATTTTCCAGTTTTAGATTCTTATGGCCGCCCTGGTTTTGGAAGTCTTTGTAGACAACTCTCTCAAGCTTGGAAAGAAAAGCCAAATGATATTGAAAAATCCGCAGATAGTTTTCTAAATGCATTGCATAAGTCTGAAACTATCACCGTTCCTTCAAAACTAGAACGAACTCTTCTTGATGAGGCTGCCATGAATCTGTTTCAATTAGGTGATTCTACTTATGGCGGATTTGGTGCTGCTCCTAAATTTCCTAATGCTGCAAACGTTTCTTTTTTGTTTCGCTATGCTAAACTTTCAGGACTTTCAAAATTCAATGAATTTGCACTCAAAACCCTTGATAAAATGGCAAAAGGCGGGATATTTGATCAAATTGGAGGCGGGTTTCATAGATATTCTACTGATGCAAAATGGCTAGTTCCACATTTTGAAAAGATGCTTTATGATAATGCCTTAATTCCAGTAAATTATGCAGAGGCATATCAAATAACAAAAGATCCTTTCTATCTTGACGTATTGCAAAAGACACTTGATTTTGTTTTACGTGAGATGACCTCTTCTGAAGGCGGATTCTATTCTGCATATGATGCAGATTCTGAAGGAGTAGAAGGAAGATTCTATGTTTGGAAGAAAAGCCAAATCAAAGAAATTCTTGGCGATGACGCTGATATTTTTTGTCTTTATTTTGATGTAACTGATGGGGGCAATTGGGAAGGAAATACAATTCTTTGTAATAATCTTGACATCTCTACTGTTGCCTTTAACTTTGGAATTTCAGAAGATAGAGTAAGGGATGTTTTGGAATCTTGTTCTAAAAAGTTATTGGATATTCGTTCAACTCGAGTTTCTCCGGGATTGGATGACAAAATACTTGTATCATGGAATTCTCTGATGATTACTGCTTTTGCCAAAGGATACCGGATAACAAATAATTCAAAATATTTAGATGCTGCAAAAACTTGTGTCAGTTTTATTGAGAATAATCTTTTCAAAGATGACTGCCTGTTACGAACTTACAAAAACAGAACTGCAAAAATTGATGGATATCTTGAGGATTACTCCTATTTTACAAATGCGCTGCTTGATATATTTGAGATTGAGCCTAACCCAAAATATCTTGAATTATCTTTGAAACTTGGCCATCACTTGATAGATCACTTTTGGGATTCTGATGCTAATAGCTTTTTTATGACTTCTGACAGTCACGAGAAATTAATTATTAGGCCAAAAAGTAATTATGATTTGTCTTTGCCTTCTGGAAATTCTGTTTCTGCTTTTGCAATGCTTCGATTATATCACCTCTCACAGGAATCTGTTTTTCTTGATGTCGCCACAAAAATTATGGGATCTCAGGCACGAATGGCCGCAGAAAACCCATTTGGATTTGGCCATCTTCTAAATACTCTTACTGCCTATTTGGAAAAACCTGCTGAAATTACAATAATTAATACTGAGAATTCTTTACTTTGTAAAACGCTTCTTACAGATTATTTGCCCAATTCTTTTATTGTGACAGTTCAAAACTCTGATCAGCTAGATGCTCTATCTAAATATCCTTTCTTTGCTGGAAAAACCTTCAAAGATAGTACTTCTGTTTTTGTTTGTAAGGATTTTACTTGTTCACTGCCTTTGCACACGATTGATGAAGTAGCCTCCAATCTCTAAATTTTTCTTAAATTTACTTCCATTGTACTTCCAACTTGTGGTCTTCCAATGTTGTCATACCTTGATTTTGGCATTGCCATTGTAACTTGAGTTTGCTGATATGATTTGATGTTCACTGTTGGTTGAGCTTGTAGTATTGCTTCTAATAATGGCATGACTTGTTCTTTTGTCTCCGAGTCTAAATTTTTTGAAACATTTTCTATGATCATTTGTTGCTGTGAAACTGGTTCTGTTGAGACATTTTCAATTAGTGTCAATTGTATCATCTGTCCATTATCTACTACCTGTGTGATTTTAAATTCATTTGTTGCTGACATTGTACTGTGTGATCTTTATGATGATTTATCTTTAACGAATTGCAAAATATAACGCAACTACTGCTACTGCTACTGCTGATGCCACTCCTAATCCAAAAATGATTTTACTGCCATCTACATTCATGTTTCTTCATCTTCTTCAGAATCCACTTTTTCTTCTATTTTAGTTTCAGCAGATGCTAATGTGGACTCCTTAATTAATGGGGCACGTTTTTTTATGATCTCATTGAATTCCTTCACATCCTCCAAACTTGGTGTTTGCTGTTGATTTTGATATGCTTGTAAAAATCCTGAATACACACATCCTGTAATAATCCCAAATGCTGTATCTGGAATTGATTCTATTTCAGGCACAAAGTTTTCTGCAATTTGTCTATATGACTCGGACTCACTAATGTAATAATCAATTAAACTATCTATGAAGTCTTTGTTTTCTTTAGATATTGCCATTGCCTTTCCTTCTTTTCCTAGTTTATTTAATTGTCTTTGACAAATTATTTATTCATTATAGGTCATTTTCTAATTATTGTGGAAATTAGAATCTGACGAAGATTTTTTTCGTATTTATGATTCGAAAAAATTGATTGCTGGATATTTTGATCCTGATTATGGTGATCTTTATCCTAAAGAAAATGCTGAAGAGATTATTTTATCTATGTTAAAGAACCATGATAAAATTCTAGGTGGGGTAATTTTAGTACCGCTTGTAAAATTTGGTTTGTTTGATACTGATTTGGATACTACTATTTCTGATGTTGAAGAGAATGTCATCAGAGTTACAAAACATCTTGAATCCTGGAAGAATTTTTTATCTCATACCAATCGACACACGCACTCTGTTAGAATATCTCACACTGATCAAGATATGTTGACAATTACTTTTCAAATAAAATTTTCAAAACCTACCCCTCTTGAAAAAACTATGCTTATGGATGAGCTTTTTCCTACCTTGAATTTATTACAGGAATCAGGTTTGCTGTAAGTTTGCTAGGGTATCTTGTAATTCCGATGTATGCTGACATTGTTGCTGCAAGTAACGCTAGCGCTATTGGAAATTCTGGAACTGCCGCATATTCTTCTGATTCTGCAATTAATGCATAGTTGCTAATCTCCTTAGTTTGAATCTTATCTGGTATTGTAACTAGAAAGAATGCGTTGTCCTCTACTCTGAGATAATCTGGTTCTGGATGGATTCGATTTACTGCTGCAACTTTTCCTTCTTTGTCATATAGTGTTGCAGTGATTGCTACTGTGTTTGCTGTAATGTCTCCTTTATTTGCGACAGTTCCTTTTATCATCAAATTATTGTATTTGTCTCTGGATATTTCTGATTCAGTAATGTCTATGACTTGATTTTTTGGAGGGCTAATTTTATACTCTAATTCTAATGAGTATGATTTGGTTTTTTTTGCCTCAATGTTTGTTAGTATCATATCAAATGGCCCTTTCATGCCTGGCATGATTGTATTTACTAATGAACTCGTCTCCTTTTCTACAATTATTTCGTTATTTTCATCAAACAACGTAGCATGGACTTTAATTTGATTTAACGGACTTTTAAGATCATTTTTTATTTCTCCTACAATGTGAAACGCATTATCGTCTCCTACATACTGCTGATCATTTTGTATGTATGCTTCTCCAAATGCTATTGGCATAATTCCTGTAAAAATGACTGTAATTGCTAGAATTTTTTCCACTATCACTTTTCATTGTTTTCTTTAAAGAAGTTTTTGCTACCTGCTGTTGTTTCTAAAATTATGGAAGGTGCTCTGTTTTCCATTTTTCAGCATCATTGATGCAATTAAACCATTTAATTTCTATCTCATCTGAATCAAACGAGTCTACTTCATTTTTGAATTTATAATTGCATTTTTCTTTCATATTTTCAGAAACTCGTATGACTTTTTGCTTTAGTCCTGTTTTTGGCTCTACAAATTTTTCTGATTCCTCATCATAACTTTTTACTCCTGTTTTTGCAGAGTAAAATTCTACCAATCCTAACATTTCATATTCTAATGATTCTTGAAATTGCGTATCTGATCTTATTTTTGCAGATTCATCTCCTGTCTTCATCCATTCTATGAATTGCGAATCACTATCCAATTGAGTTTCTGATGAAAATTTTAACAACTCTACTGAACTTTTGAATAATTCCGGCGGTGCTAGTTCATCATACTTGTTAATTGTTTCTTGAAATTTTATTAAATGTATTTCATAAAACTTTAGCAATTCCTCCTTCGTAGTGTCCCCTTCTTCCCAACTAGTTTTTTCTGAATAAAACTCTGTTTGAATTTGTTTAACTTCTTCTTGTATTTGCTCTAACTCTATCCCAAACTGCAATCCTTTTTGTTTGGTTTGCTCTACTGAATAATTGTATGCTATGATTCCTCCAACAATGAGGCTAATTATTATAGCAATTGTAATATTTTGAATTTTTTTCTTTTTCAAAGATAATCTGCATAATTTCCATTTTCATCTAATTTTAATTCAATTGTAAATTCTGTACCGCTGATAAATGAATCATTACGTATTGTCCTCACTCTTCCTATCACTAATTCATATGGCCAAATTTCAACAACTATTGCTCCAACTTTTGCCGTTGGTGTTTCAGTTATTGTCATATCTTCACGTTTTACCCCGTGTTTTTCTAACATGTGAATGGCATGATCTAAAAGTGGTTCTGGATTATTGTAATTTAGTATCCAAACTGGTGCTTCGTATTCTATTTTTTGCAATTTGAAACCATCTGACTTCCCTCATATAACAATTATTCGAGACTGATTACATTTAGTGTCATTGTGCTTACTACTCTTGAGCGTTTTCTAATTGTTGCAATTACTTTCTCAAATCCTTCTTGATTTTCTGTTTGAATCTCTGCAATTACATCATATGCCCCAAAAGTGAGATATGCATTACTTACATCTTGCATTTGTTTTAGTTCATCTACTATGTATTCCTCAGCTCCAAGATCACAATTTAATAAAATGAACCCTTTATGCATTATCTTATCTTGAAATTATTAATGATGTTCAGGTCTTTAAGTTTTACAGCTATTACCATCTACTACGTCCGCCGTAGCTATTTCTATTGTCTCTGTCATTGAATCTTCTTTTTCCTCCTCTGCCGTCTCTTGGGTTTCTACTTTTGTCTGATCTTCCATATCCTCCAGAACGTCCTCCTCTGTAGTTTGATCTTGATTGTCCGCCATATCGTCTTGATGGTGTTTGTCTTTTTAGAGGATCTGGAATTGAAATTTGAATTCCCATTTCTTGGTTTAAATCTACTAATGGAACTTTGATTTGGCGTTTGATTAAATTCCAATCCCCTACAGATGAATACGAGACAAATGTGACTGCTTTGCCTTTTGCACCTGCTCTAGCTGTTCTACCAATTCTGTGAAAATATGCCATTTCTTGATTTGGGACATCGTAATTTATCACTAGCTCTACTCTTGGAACATCTATTCCTCTTGATGCCACATCTGTTGCAACTAAAATATCTGCTTTTCCGCTTCTAAATTTCCCCATTGATTGTTCTCTTCTATGCTGTGACATGTCTCCTTCTATTGCAACTGCGTTAAATTTTTCCTGATGTAGGAATTTTGCAACATCTCTTGTTCTGTATTTTGTTGAACAAAATACAATAGATTGACCCTTCACTGGTCTTATGAAATCAATTAGATACTTGAATTTGTCTCTGTCTTTAATCACTAAATATGATTGGTCTATTCCTTCACCGCTTAGATCATCTGCATCTAACAGAAACTGTTTTGGATTGCTTAGATACTCTTCAGAAAGTCTTAAAATTTCAGTTGGCATTGTTGCTGAAAACAATGACATTACTCTGTCTTCTGGTGCTAAATCTAAAATAAATTGAATGTCATCTATGAATCCCATATCAAGCATTGTATCTGCTTCATCTAAAACAATGTGTGTGATGTCTCTTAGTTCTATGGATCCTCTTTTTAGATGATCTATCAATCTACCTGGAGTTGCCACTACAATTTCTACCCCTCTGTCCAGGACATCTAGCTGTAGTCCCATTCCTTGTCCTCCGTATACTGTTGCTACTTTGATTTTGGTATATTTTCCAAATTTCTTTATTTCATCACTAATCTGCATTGCCAGTTCTCTTGTAGGCGCCATTATCAATCCCTGAATCCCATTTCTTGGTTGGATTTCTTGTAACATCGATAATGCAAAAGCTGCTGTTTTCCCAGAACCTGTATGCGCTTGTCCTACAACATCTCTTCCTGATAGTAATACTGGAATTACTGCTTCTTGAATTGGAAAAGCTTTTTCAAATCCAAGGTCATTAATTCCTTTTTGGATGTCCTCTTTTAACCCTAAATCTTCAAATTTTGTCATTTTATTTTCTTCTCTTAAGCAATGACGAAAAGCTCTTGCTTGCTCGCCATTATTCCGATATTCGGAGTGCTGGGTTCCGGTCTAATAAACGCTTGTTATTTTTTAAGCGCCGATTTGTGAATCAATAATTTTTTTGAAACTTTCAAATGGTTGAGCCCCTTTCAATTCAACATATCCCAGTTCGTCATTCCCAATAAAAAATCCTGGTGTGCCTGAAACTCCATAGTCTCGTCCATCTTCCAAATCTTTTCTGATCTCTTCGATATATTTTCCACCAGTGAGACAGGATTCAAAAGATTCTTGCTCTAATTTGATTTCTGTAGCATATTGATTAAACAATGATAATGCGTTAACTGGTTCTTGTGTGCTCCATTCGTTTTGATTGTCAAATAACATATCATGCATTTCTTTGAATTTGTTTTGTTCGTTTGCACATTCTGCTGCTACTGATGCAGGTAATGCATTAGGATGTATGCTCTGAATTGGGAAGTCCCTGAAAACTAGTTTTACTTTTCCTTGTTCTATGTATTCTTCAAGAATTAGTGGAAGGGTTTGAGTGTTAAATCTTGCACAAAATGGACATTGAAAATCTGAAAATTCAATAATTGTAATTGGCGCATTTGGGTCCCCTATAATTGGATCATCATCTGCTGATATTTTTACTGGCAATTGAGGTTGTTCTGTTGGTAATTGGTTTTGTAATATTTTAAGCTCTAATTTGGCCAATGCTTTTTCAAGATCTTCTTCAGATATCTGATCTGAGTTTAGATTTGACATATATGATCCTGCAAAAAACGCTGCAACTCCTACTATGATTATTATTCCTATGATTAATCCATTGAAAGTTGATTTTTTTACTGTTATTTCTTCTTCATTTCTTACTGTTGTTGTTTTTTCATTATTTTCAGTTTTCTCTAAATCATCAGAACTCATTTGAATCTGTTCCTAAATTCATCATACTTAATTGTATTGCCAAATTACCTGATATTGGTTTTAAATAATTTAAAAGCCAATGACGGGATCCGAACCCACGACCTACTGATTACAAATCAGTTGCTCTAACCAGGCTGAGCTACATTGGCACGAAATAAAATAAAATTTTTGAAGGTTTAAAGTGTTACCTGACGTTACTTTCTTAATTATTTGAGACTTGGGCATAATGGTTTACAAAAATAAAGTCTAAGATCATTCAACAGCAAGGCATTCTCTTTACAATTCTTGGATGATTCCCTGCACCAATCATGCAATTGTAATGCGCTGCCAACTGATACGCCAAAACGCAGATCAACACACAGATGATTTCACATTGCATAATCCCCTTACGGGAACTGCTCTGATGCCAAGCGCGTCTTTGAATGTCTCAAAGAGCGGTTCAATTGAGGTCTTTCTATCCGCATGCAACTCCTGACCGATCGCAGAGTCGTAAAATTCCACAAGCTTGATCCTTTCCGGGGGCGTACGCGGGTATTGCCTTATCGGAGTAACCAACCCCAGATGCTTTTTGCCGCACGAATCATGCAGTTTGGAATCATCGTATGCAGGATCTGCCAAAATATTCTGTATGATTCCTGAAAGTGATTCTATCAATGCATCAAACGTCCTGCCATCATGAATATTCGTGGTACTGACACCGGCGGGCAACGGAGCAATCAACTTGCCGGCGCTGCAACTCATGTGCAGCTTATACCCGAATATCCAACCCTTTGATTTGGAGGATCATCCCCATCTTTCATCCGTGTCAATTCCTGAAATTGGCAAACGATTATTCTTCATGTCGGATTTGTGCCATGCAGGGCCACCTGCTTTTGGCAGAGAACTGTCCGCTGATGCAGACGTGTCATCAGCCATTCCTTCTGATACGAACAGGTTTCCCATTGTTCCGATGATATCCCCAATGGGCAGGTTCTGAAATCGCCTGTCAATAGTACGTCTGTCTGGGATTTGAGTCAGTCTGCAGACCTTGAACAATTTGTCATCGTTGCATTTGATTGATAAAAAATAATGAAGTGTGCTGTTGCTTGGAATTCTCATCTGAGATTTTATGATGAATAATTGCACCATCAGAATAGTTGAACAGGCATACGGTCTGCCAGGTCTGAATATCTCCTCATACAGAGACAATGTTCTAACCAGATACAAAACGCCAATAAGAAATGACTCTGACAGAACCCTGCCGGGGATTTTTACATTCATGCTGCAATGAAATGATATTGTCAACTCATCTCAAAACCCTGCAATACATCAAAAATGACGCAATACCAACAAACGCAAGATAGTTTTCACATCTCCTTTCATATCTGATTCTTGTCCTGTGAAATCCATTTTTGAGCCAACCAAAGAATCTCTCCACAACGTATCGAACCGAATTATATTTTTTGTGCGATTTGTTCTCCGATGACTTGCTATTCTTTCTAAACGGAATACATGCAATTGGATTTCTATTTTTCAAATAGCCTCTAATGGCCGTACTGTCATATCCCTTGTCAGCATAAACTGAGGCAATCTGTTTGATGGTGCCATCATCATCCATAAATTCCGAAATGTCTTCCATGACATCTGCAGACTTTGTACTGTCATGAACATTTGCAGGACTGGTCCTGATTGAGATTGGAAATCCGTTCTGCCCTACGGCAACGTGAATCTTTGTGCCTGAAATCCTCTTGAATCCGCCATGTCCTGTTACGCTGCCCCCTTTTTGGCAGGGATTGTCGAGGAGTCAGCGGATATCTTTTGCAGGTTGATTCTTCCTTGCTTATGAGCTGTTTTGATTAAACCGGATAGGATCCTCTTCCAGACTCCTTTTTGCTGCCAAGAGTTCAGTCTTCTGTTTGCAGTAGAATCATCACCATATTTTGTCGGCATCTCGCTCCACCTGCATCCGGATATCAAGACGTAGATTGTTCCGTTGATGATTCTTCTGTCATCGTCTCTTGGTCTGCCCGTCTTGGCAGGTTTTGGAATGTGTGGCTTTATCATGTTCCATTGTTTGTCAGTTAGTTCTTGAAATTGCATGAAAATTAGTCATGTTCGGTAATTATTAGATCAGGATGATCGTAAAAATTTCACTAAATGATCAGTTTTGAGATGAGTTGTGTAAAGATCCTTAGCTTTTTTCATTTGAATAGTTTGAGAAATTGATTAAAAATTAGGATTAGTTATGCCCAAGTCTCAATTATTTATAAAATTCATCATCTTTAACCGTCAGTTTATAATAATGTCGTCTTTTGATCTTTGTTATGCGATACATAGAACCAACTAGAGTTAAGGTTTTGATGATGATGTTTTTTGCTACTGGTGCTGTTGGCATGATTATTGGATTATCTAGTCTAACCCCTCCTTCATTTAAAATGATGATTACTTTTATGGGTGTGATCAATATTGGTTTGGGTGCATTTTTCACATTCATCTTTTTAACACAGACTCAAAAAGCACCTGATAAAAGAAAGAAAAAGAAGAAACGTGACTAGTATGTTCTTTTAAAAACATATTCTGTGATATTATGAATTTCCAAATTAAACTATAAATAATATTTCTATTTCATCAATTCAGCAATGTTGGATTTAGTAGCCAAAAAGTTATTTCTTACAAAAGGTAAGGGAGTACATGAGGATAGATTAACAAGTTTTGAATATGCACTAAGAGATGCTGGCATTGCTGGAACTAATTTGGTATTAATCTCAAGTATATTTCCTCCTGAGGCAAAATTAATTTCTAGAAGAGAAGGACTAAAACAAATTAAACCCGGACAGATTTTATTTACAATCTATTCTAAAAATCAAACTAATGAGCCTCATCGAGTTTGTTCTGCATCTGTAGGCATTGCACAACCAAAAGATACAAGCAGATATGGTTATCTTTCTGAATACGAGGCTTTTGGTCAAAATGAACTACAAGCAGGTGATTACGCTGAAGATATAGCTGCACAAATGTTAGCTTCTTCTTTAGGAATTCCTTTTGATGCGGATAAAGATTGGGATGAAAAACGCCAACAATGGTCAATTTCTGGTCAAATATACAACACTCGTAATATTACTCAGGCAACCAAAGGTGATAAAGATGGAAAGTGGACTACTGTTTTTGCAGCAGCTGTATTGTTAGTTTAATTATTTTTTATATCCTTTAAGGTAATATACTGCAGCTGCAATTGCAACAATTGTAATTATTGTTACTATTATAATTGATTCGTCTATTTCTGTTTCTTTAGGAATTGGTTTTTGTTCATCTCCTAATGAAAAAATTAACTCTTTTTTGTTTATTGTTGCATCTTTTCCAAAAATATATTTTCCTTGTATTCTTTGTCCTTCTTCAGGATCAAAAACCCATCCTTTTTTCGTAACATCTGTTGGAATTTTTTCATTTCCGATTATTTGCGTTGGTATTATTTCACCTGCTACATTTGAAATTTTTGTATCTTCATCTGACAGTACTACTATCTGTAATATTGAATTAAGCGGATAAAATCCCTCTGAAAAATAATCTGATCTTTTAATATTTTCAACCTTGAGAAATTCTAATGGATCTATTTTGGATGCTGTTGAGGCGCTATCTGGATAGTTAATTGATAGTTTTAACTGTAAAAGTGATTTTGAGTCTGACGGAATTAACGAAAATGCCATCTTTGCATTTTCATTATTTGACAAGTTTCTTGCAACATCATAAAACCCTCCCCCATCTCTGATTATTTTTGGCATTAACATCGCTGAAATTTTTTCATACATTGAATTTGTGTCTTCCATTGACATTGTGTATACTGCTGAAATTACCCCTTTTCCTGAAATCGCTCCTGATGTGTCAAAAGCTTTGTTTGACTCATCATCACTATGTATGAATACTGAATGAAATTTTGCATCCGTGTCAAAAACTTGGTTAATCTCATCAATATATGATGCGCCAATTTCTTTTGTAGATTTTTGAATCGCGTTAATTCCTGGATCTGAAGGATCTCTTGCAACATTTATCATAATACATGATTCGTCAACCACTCCTAGTATGCATTGATCTTGATTAGTCACAACTATTGCCTTTATTCTAGTATCCTCTCTTATTTTTTGTTCTAATTCTGCTGGAATTTTAATTTCCTGAGTGCTGGTACTTTGTAATGTTATGGATGCAATTACATCATGTGATATTGTTTTATCTATAATCACTTGTGCTGTTTCTTGAAATGTTGCAAGACCTATTTCTTGTGAATAAGCATAATTTGTTGATATGGCTATTGCTGTAATTAATGCCAATAAAATTAATCCTCTGTACATGATTTGTTTTTTTACTATGAATTTATTAAATTTACTTGTATGCGATTTCATTTATTATACAAGATAATGTTCTCATATGTTTCAGATATAATCAAATATGGCTTTAATTCCTTTTTTTGTTGATATTTTCCAAGATCCCGTTTTTCAATTGATATTTGTTTTAGCATCTTTTGGAATTGGCCTCTTTCAAGGAATTGTATTAGGGCGTGCAATTCTTGTTAGATTTCCACGTTTACAAAATCATGTAAAGACTGTATCTATTTCTTTATTTGTTCTATTTTTGATAAATGCTATTTTGAGCGTTCCGCGATTTGCATCTCCTGATAAAACCTCTCTTTCTAATTTATCTGCAAATAGTTTTGGTGAGGAGCCTCTTCATTATTTTTAATTTTTGGAATGAATACTGGATTTCTAACAGTGTTGGCTATTTCTGTCACTGTGACGAGTTTTGTTCTTTTAAAATTCACTAATCTTCATGGAATAGTGAAATCCTTTGTTTTCTTTTTTAGTGTGCTTTTACTTTTATTAACTGCAATAAGCAGATTTACTGAGTTCACTCCTAGTACATTTGAGGGTTCTGTAACATCTTAGAGACCTACTCGTAATCCCTGTTTAGTGAGGCGTTTTGGATTATTGTCTTCCATTTGTTGTCACCGTCAACCTTGATTAGTGCAGTCTCAGAAGGTGTAACATCACCGCCTAGACCGCCATGTTCCTTTGAGAAGTTATACCATAACTTCAATCCTTGAATCGATGGTGTATCTTTCTTTTTGAGACCCCTAAACACTTTTTCACGGTCTCGAATTTCCTCATTAAGACGTTCCATTTTGTTGTTATTCATCTGCCCTCTAAGATGGACATTCTTTGAATGATATGTATTCTTGCCAAACACTCTTTTTGATGCACTGGCATAAGCTGGAAGTCCGTCTGTGATAAATGACCTAGGGTCTTTTGTATCATGTTTACCGTAGATACCAATAGCTTGTCTGCTTGGCGCTGAAATTTAGTATCTGCCATCTCACCAATCAGCCAAAATCGGGTCTCATCATCCATCGTACTAAACAGGTAATTCATGTTTCCATTGACCCTGATAAATGCCTCATCAGCTCTTATCCAATCCCCAACTCTTGGAACAATCTTTTCGACATACTCAGAGCCAAGTTTTGAATATTGAGCAATCCATCTGTATATGCAACTCATCTCAAAACCCTGCAATACATCAAAAATGACGCAATACTGACAAACGCAAGATAGTTTTCACATCTCCTTTCGTATCTGATTCTTGTCCTGTGAAATCCATTTTTGAGCCAACCAAAGAATAATCTCTCCACAACGTATCGAACCGAATTATATTTTTTGTGCGATTTGTTCTCCGATGACTTGCTATTCTTTCTAAACGGAATACATGCAATTGGATTTCTATTTTTCAAATAGCCTCTAATGGCCGTACTGTCATATCCCTTGTCAGCATAAACTGAGGCAATCTGTTTGATGGTGCCATCATCATCCATAAACTCTGAAATGCTTTCCATGACATCTGCAAACTTTGTACTGTCATGAACATTTGCAGGACTGGTCCTGATTGAGATTGGAAATCCGTTCTGCTCTACGGCAACGTGAATCTTTGTGCCTGAAATCCTCTTGAATCCGTCATATCCTGTTACGCTGTCCCCTTTTTGGCAGGGATTGTCGGGGAGTCAGCGGATATCATCTTTTGCAGGTTGATTCTTCCTTGCTTATGAGCTGTTTTGATTAAACCGGATAGGATCCTCTTCCAGACTCCTTTTTGCTGCCAGGAGTTCAGTCTTCTGTTTGCAGTAGAATCATCACCGTATTTTGTTGGCATCTCGCTCCGCCTGCATCCGGATATCAAGACGCAGATGATTATTCCGTTGGTGATTCTTCTGTCATCGTCTCTTGGTCTGCCCGTCTTGGCAGGTTTTGGAATGTGTGGCTTTATCATGTTCCATTGTTTGTCAGTTAGTTCTTGAAATTGCATGAAAATTAGTCATGTTCGGCAATTGTTAGATCAGGATGATCGTAAAAATTTCACTAAATGATCAGTTTTGAGATGAGTTGAATATAGAATCTGTCTGGATTAGATTGTGATCTAACTTTGAAATTATTTGAATCAATCTGTGAGCAATGACCTTTAGATTCCATAATTTGTCTTGCTCTTTTCATTCTTGAATTCATAATATTACCTCAAAAATTAATAAAGTGAATGAATCAAAGAAATTCAAGGACTCCGAATAACAGACTCTCAGTCTCATCATTGGCTCATTTGAGCCTATGATTTTATCATTCATCGCAGCCTTTTCTGTTTTTTGATTCATACCATTATTGTAATGGCAATACATTATAAACGTGTGCCGCTGATTTAATGGCAACGATTTTATTTGTCTGATTTTAGATTTATTTATGGGATCACAAATAATACGAAAACGCAAAGATAAGAAATATCTGTACTATGCTTATTATGATGATGGGAAACGTAAAGAGCAGTATTGCGGTCTAGTTTCAGATCCTAAATCAAAAAATAAAGCTATACAATTTGAAATTGAAGAGTTGGAAAATCAAATAATTAAAATTAAAAATAGATTGAAGATATTAAAAAAATAAGGATTAAAAATTTGCCTTCTGCAAGCTCACCTTTTGGGCCGCTTTTCTCTTGCCAATTTTCTCGATTTTGAAGTTTCCTGGAAACATAGAAAATAAAAACTAAATGCGTACTTTACGAACTGTTATTGGTGCTAAAACATTTCTCTCTTTATCGAGACAAACCTGTAATTCTAATCCTTTGTTTCCAGAACCCTCGTCCAATATGCCAAACAAATAAAGATCAGGCATGCATCCATCACATCTTCAACTTATCCTAAAACCCTCCAATACATCATGATTGATGCCATGTATACAAATCCCAAATAATTGAGACTTGGGCATAATGGTTTACAAAAATAAAGTCTAAAATCATTCAACAGCAAGGCATTCTCTTTACAGTTCTTGGATTCTCTGCACCAATCATGCCAATTGCAATACGCTGCCAACTGTACGCCAAAACGCAGATCAGCACAGATGATTTCACATTGCATAATCCCCTTACGGGAACTGTTCTGATGCCAAACGTGTCTTTGAATATCTCAAAGAGCGGTTCAATTGAGGTTTTTCTATCCGCATACAACTCCTGACCAATCGCAGAATTATAAAATTCCACAAGCTTGATCCTTTCCGGGGCGTACGCGGGTATTGCCTTATCGGAGTAACCCACCTCAGATGTTTTTTGCCGCACGAATCATGCAGTTTGGAATCATCGTATGCAGGATCTGCTAAAATATTCTGTATGATTCCTGAAAGTGATTTTATCAATGCATCAAACATCTTGCCATCATGAATATTTGCAGTACTGAAACCGGCGGACAATGGAACAATCAACTTGCCGGTGCTACAACTCATGTGCAGTTTATACCCAAATATCCGACCCTTTGATTTGGAGAATCCCCATCTTGCATCCGTATCAATTCCTGAAATTGGCAAACGATTATTTTTCATGTCGGATTTGTGCCATACAGGACCATTTGCTTTTAGCATCGAACTACCCACTGATGCAGACGTGTCATCAACCATTCCTTCTGATACGAACAGATTTCCCATTGTTCCAATGATATCCCCAATGGGCAGGTTCTGAAATCGCCTGTCAATAGTACGCCTGTCTGGGATTTGAGTCAGTCTGCAGACCTTGAACAATTTGTCATTGTTACATTTGATTGATAAAAAATAATGAAGTGTGTTGTTGCTTGGAATTCTCATCCAAGATTTTATGATGAATAATTGCACCATCAGAATAGTTGAATAGACATACGGTCTGCCAGGTCTGAATATCTCCTCATACAGAGACAATGTTCTAACCAGATACAAAACACCGATAAGAAATGACTCTGACAGAACCCTGCTGGGGATTTTTACATTCATGCTGCAATGAAATGACATTGCAAGGATCCTTGGCTTTTTTCATTTGAATAGTTTGAGAAACTAATTAAAAATTAGGATTAGTTATGCCCAAGTCTCAAATAATTATCACAGTTCTTTTCGTATCTGATTGCCGTTCTGTGAAAGCCACACTTGAGCCATGCAAAGAATCTCTCAACGACAAACCTTGTCTTGCCATGATGTCTTTGATTCCTGTTTTGTGCAATGATCTTTGAGTTTCTTTTGTACGGGATGTAACAGTCAATTTTGCAACATCTGAGATAATTCCTAATTTGTTTCGCATCGTACCCCTTATCAGCATATGCAGAGATAGTTGTCTGCATCAGGCTGTTATCTGCAAATTCCGAAATGTTTTCCATAACATCAATGAATTTTGTACTGTCATGTTGATTTGCAGGACTGGTTCTAATCGAAATTGGCAAACCGTTTTGCTCTACGGCAACATGTATTTTTGTGCCTGAGATCTTCTTGAATCCGCCATATCCTATTTTATCCCCCCTTTTTTGGCAGCAATCGACGAGGAGTCAATTGATATTTTTTGGAGGTCAATCCTGCCTTGCTTGTGTGCGGATTTTATTAGTTTGGAGAGAATTTTCTTCCACATTCCTTTTTGTTGTAGCTCTTGGAATCGAAGATGTGCAGCGGGTTTTGAGCCGTACCTGTCTGGCATGTCTGCCCATCTGCATCCGGTAGTTAAGACAAACAATATTCCGTTTACAGTTGTCCTGTCATCACATCTTGGACGTCCTGTTTTGGCAGGTTTTGGTAATTGCGGTGCAATGGTACTCCATTGGGCATCTGAGATTTCTTTATGAATCATGAAAAACGTTTCAACAATGCTGTTCTTAGATCTGTATTGTCATGAATAATTTACTAAATGATCTGTTTTAGGATCAGTTACTTGTATAATGATATGCTCTTGCAGGATTTTTCATCATCAACATGCTGTCAATGGTCTTACTTACAACCCATTGTTCATAAGAAGTCAGTTTAGTAAAATCGGATTTGAAGCTAGGAATTTTAGCTAGCTTACAAAAAACTTTAGGACTTTTTGCCATAAGCCCACTTCATAAAATCACTGTGATCCGATGCCGTATCTTTTTTGCCTTTTTGAAAATACTTCTCTTGGAACTGATCAGCTCTTTTGTCATGAAGGGGAGTCCATTTTGGTTTGAAGCCGAGTTTTGACATGTTATAACATTCCACTTTATGGTTGTTTTAATGCTACTGATAACTGATCCTAAAACAGATCATTTAGTAAATTATTCATGACAATACAGATCTAAGAATAATAACATTGTTGAAGCATTTTTCATGATTCACAAGGAAATCCCAGATGCTCAACGGAGTACTGCCATTGCACCGCAATTATCAAAACCTGCCAAAACAGGACGTCCGAGACGTGATGACAGGACGACAATCAATGGGGTTTTGTTTGCGTTAGCTACCGGATGCAGACGGGCAGACATGCCGGACAAGTGCGGCTCAAAACCCACTGTGCATCTGCGGTTTCGGGAACTGCGACAAAAAGGCATCTGGAAAAGGATTCTGTCGGGACTGATCAAATCCGTACACAAGCAAGGAAGGACTGATCTGCAAAAAATTTCAATTGATTCCCCACCAATTGCTGCCAAAAAGGGGGCAATGAAGCAGGATATGACGGATTCCGGAAAATTCTGGGCACGGAGATTCATGTCGCAGCGGATAAGGCGGGACTGCCGATCTCAGCATGACAGTGCGAAATTCATTGACGTGTTGGAAGACATTTCAGAATTGGCAGATAATAATTTGGGACGTGCGATTGCTTCTGCATTGCAGGTAAGGATTATGATGCAAAATACATCAGAGACTATCTGAGATGTCATGGAATTGACTGTTGCATCCCGTACAAAAGGAACTCAAAGAAAATTGCACAAAACAAGAATCAAAAACATCATGGCAAGACAAGATTTGTCGTGGAACGGTTCTTCGCATGGCTCAAGTGTGGGTTTCACAGAACAGCAGCAAGATACGAAAAGAACTGTGAGAATTATTTGGGGTTTGTGTATCTGGCATGCATCATAATGTATTGGAGGGTTTTAGGATGAGTTGTGAGTAATCCTGTATATGTTAACCAGTTCAAATCTCAATGGGTTTGAACCCTAAGTGACCTTGTAGAAATCATTCATTTTTGACCCGTTTGTGATCAGTTCTGGCCAATTCTGATCTATCTGAAATGCGGGTTTTGCCCCACAATATGAAGTCATTTTACACCAGGATGTGCCGTACAATGCTAAACATTATCAGACGATGCAGGATTCCACGTTACCTGCATCCCAAATCCAATCATGTCTGTTCTGTATGGACACACACATGATTCTACTGGTGATCCGCCGGTACGAATCCAAGAGTTGCAGAAGGTTTGTCCAGCTGTTAGAAGAATGTGTCGGGATTTCAGGAATATCTTGGATTCTCTAAAATTCCTCACTACGCAACGCTGCAAAAGGCAGCTGCAAGATTGGAGGGCAATATGTTACACAAGGTGTTGCAGGAGTTCATCCTGTACAAAAGAGTCAGGCTGGTTCTGGCAGGAATTGACGGCGGCGGGTTCAGCTACAGTACTGCGTCATATTACTACACAAAAAGAGTCCGGTTACGCAGAAACTTCCTAAAGATAGCCGTATGTGCAGACATGAATTCTCAGCTGATCTGCACTGCAATTACACATCATGGCATGCAGCACGGTAATCCTGACTTTCTGCCATTGTCGTACAAAACAAGCGCAGCTGTTGCCCGGTCGATACTGTGTTAGGCGACATGGGTTTTGATGATGAGAACAATCACGTTGGTGCAAGAAAGACTGGTACGACTGCTGCAATCATTCCAACTAGATATGCCGATGTTCCAATACACAGAACAAGTGGAACTCACAGAAGGGAGATGAAAAGGAACTTTCCAAGTCAGCTGTGTTCTCAGAGAAACAAATCTGAGACAATCTTTTTTGTCGTAAAGGGGATGATGTCCGGAGACATAACGTCAAGGAATGATGCCACTCGGGACAATGAAATATTGTTTAGATTGATTGCATACAATTCTTATCGAGTTACAAAGTTAGAGTCTGTTGTTTTGGCATGGTTTCTACAAGGCCCCCTAAGTGTAAACCTAAAATACTATTAATAAAATTCAAATTTATTAACGAATGACTGCATTTGCAAGGTATCCTCGTCCAGATTCTGCATATCAAAAATTCAGCGATGAACAACTTAAAGTTGCCAAGCATAGAATTCAATCTTATCCACAGATTAACAAATTATGCAATAATTTTGCACGAGCTGAAGGAATTCCATACACAGAATCAAAAAATAAAATATTGGGATTGTGTATGCAAAAACCTATCTCACTTCCAAAAAATTTGATAGATCCCAAAGACAATACAGATGAAGTTATTTATTGTGTTGTAAATAAACAAGGATATCCAGATGAAGTTATTTTGTTAGAATTTGCTCTATGTTGCATTCAAATTGATAGATTAAGTTCTAATCAATACGATTTATTTAAAAAAAGAATTACCAGTAATGATTATTTTACAAGTAGTTCTGCGTTTGAAGAAGTAATAATCGCTTACAGACTTAGTAAGAAGTTTGGATTAGAAAACATAAAATATGAACCTCCCCTTCCAAGTGGGAAAAATTCGGACATACTTGTTGATTTTAACAGTAAGAAAATTTACTTAGAATTAACAGCACTCAAAAAAACAAAAGCTGAAGAAAAAATAAATCAAATTTTTCAACACGTTGCAAATTGTATAGGACGCAAAATTCCTAAAGAGAAACCCACTTGTTTTCATGTGTGGATTGACACTACAAAACTAATCCATAAAGAAAAAGACATTGATAAATTAAAATCTAAAGAAATGATGAGTTTTTGGATAAACAAACTCCATTTAGATGAATTGGCAGGATGTAAAGGGATTTTTCATTTCAATGATTTAAAATTAGATACAGCAATATCCATTATTTCAGACAAAAATATTTCAGAATATCCATGCCCTAGAAATGATTTGGCCAAATTATTACAAGACAATGATATAAAAAAATGGGCAGAACATGTTGTAATTTCAGATATTATCCAGTCTCCGTTTACTAGTATCGCTTTAGAAAATCGAGAATCATTTTCTTCAGTTGTTGTTCAAGAAGATGCACTGTACACAACACATGAAGACCTTGTACAACCCGATTCGTTTTCTTCTATAGCAACAGCAGAATTACAAATACGATCTTTTGTTAATCACATAAGACGAAGAATCAAATCCAAAATTAAGGAAGGTCAATATTCTCCTAATTTTCCTCTTATTTTTATGATAAAAGCTGATTTGTGGAGTTTGACGTATGAAACAGATTCTAATGATTTTTCAAAGATTAAAATTGAAATTGAAAAGATTCTTGAAGATGTTAAACACGTATCAGGGATTTTGTTATATGCATCAGATTATACTAATGGAAGATTCGTTCCCAATATTAACGCTAATGAAAACATCCAACTTTTAGACTGCGAGATTAAAAAATTATTCCAATCTGAATGAGGATGACAAAAAAATCTGACACCCTAATCGCCGCTCCGTTATTTGTGGGATTATCTTTGGGGATTTTAACTAAATTTAATATTGATATTTCTCCTTCTGGTATTTTAAAATGATTGCAGATGCTTTGCAACCATTAATGACAGAACAACATGATTGGATAATTTTATTTACACTAGCTATACTTTTCGTGTATTCTGTTTTGGGAATTATCAAATACGTTGTAGACTACAAGAAAACAGGAATCGCGATTTATTGTACTGTGTTTCCTAACATGACTAACTGGTTCAACCATTTCCATCATTCAATCCTTAGATCGGAACATTCCGTATCATTCCATGGGTAGAAACCGGAACAAATATCGCAAATTACTGGCTAGGCGAGGCCAAATCACGCCGTCTTTTGACGCAATGGAACAATGGGATGCAGAACTTAAAAAGACAAATCATAAAAAGGAAGGACACCGATACGTCTACCCTGGATCATTCATGGAAGCACTAGGGAACTGTCATCTTTATTTGCATCTGCTGTTCAGACAAACAGAAGGCTTGATAAAACCACATCTGCAATCCAAGGCAAAAACTCCTAGCCTGTTCTGCAATCTGGAAAAGAGCAAGCAGGCTGCACATCAAAATGAATCCAAAACTAGGAAGAGACATTGTGATTGCAATTGACCCAGCTGGAATCAAAGCTGTAGACAGGGGCGAGCGGATGAAACGGAAATGGTAGAAGGGAAGGGGAACCCCCGAGACTCGTGTGGCCGCAGATGCAAGATTAAGGCAGATGACAGGCCTTGAGATTGCAGATTACAAATCACGTGATTCAAGACATTTCGTATCCCTAGATGAGCAATCAAGGCAATTTGGGACGGTAACCAAAACTCTAGCTGATGGCGCGTATGATCCAGAAGATGATTTTTCATATCTGTATCGTGAAAATATCGTTCCAGGAATCAAGACTGGAAAGAATTCGTCAGTTAACACTGGCTGTCATCCGAGAAGAGAGTCATTTTTGGCGCAATTGTACGATTTGGATTTGTGGAATCTTAGCGTGAGCTATGGTGACAGGTGGATTGCAGAATCAGTGTTCTTGGCATTCAAACGGTTCTTTGGAGAGCATGTTATGGCTCATAAATTTTGTAACATGGTAAATGAATTGGAATTAAAAGTTGCGTTGTATAATTTGTTTGCAAGTGTATGATTGACAAAATGGTATCCCGTGTAAACTAGAGAAAAATTACTTGGTTGTGCAACAGACCAATGACGATTGAGCAGTATTGCCTGTCAAGGTGTAAACTAGAGAAAAATTACTTGGTTGTGCAACACAGTATCTTACCTTCCAGCGATATCAACTGTACCAAGTGTTTGAAGTAACCACAAGTTGATCAATACGATTAGAATTTAATTTTTGTGACATGGACAGGCACATCTTATCCATGTTCCTAGGCTGATTCCTGTACCCTTGCATCTTGAATGTGTATTAGTAAAGCAAGCAGTAGACCACGTTGATTTATCCTGCTCATGTGGAAGATACTTTACATGGTGTCTTTGTCTTTTCAATTCTAAAATGCAATAGTTATTGCTGTTAATTTAAGATTAATTATTTTAAAGGAAAAAAATGAGATTCAGTCATGAACCTTTTCTATGATTTTGCCTAGATTCTCTAGGACTTTGGTAAAGTTTTCTCTTCCAGAGTTGTAATTACTCTCTAGACAGAAATTCATACCTTGATTCAGATCAATGTTACAACGAACTACGAGTTTTGTAACCTCTCTGATTTCATCTTCTCTTAAAGGCATGATCTGATAGTGAAGTGATGATATTTAACATTGTGGTTATAATTCCATCTAAGGTAGCGGTTCATACCATCTCTTATATCCTGAGAATTTTCTGTACTCATAGCCAGTTAAGAGGGTTTGACAGATATACTTGAGACTTGGGCATAACTAATCCTAATTTTTAATCAATTTCTCAAACTATTCAAATGAAAAAAGCCAAGGATCCTTACAATATTATTTCATTGCAACATGAATGTAAAAATCCCCAGCAGGGTTCTGTCAGAGTCATTCTCATTGGCGTTTTGTATCTGTGCTCTCTAACATAAGTTCGTCAACCATCCCCTCGTCGCATGTACTTGATGATATCCAAATTGAATCTGGCAGTTCTGTAATATTTGGAAATCCTGCTCTTCAGATTATTCAGCGATGGCCGATATTGTGAGACCGACAAATCGTATTTTCCCTGTTTCCATACTTCCTCAACTGCGTTAAACTGCGGTGAGCCCTTTGGGAACCAGTCCAATACGACATCAAGATTCTCGTCAAGATATTTTTGTATCAGTCTTGATTTGCGTGCGGTGCCCTGTCTGCATACACTAAAATCTTGCCAAACTTTTTGCGTAATTCTTTGAGATAATCCAAAAAACGGTACTGATCAAATCTGTCATACTGCCTGAAGAGCTGTCTGCCATCATGAGCCAATGCCCCAAGGATAATCGTCTTTTGATATTCCCATTTGCCAGAATTACTGGACGCGTTCCTCTCTTTGCCCGCATCTTTTTTCTGAATATTAATCTGCAGCAAGGATTGATTCATCCTGTGACAGTATGGTGAATCCTTTTGCTGTTTTTGAGGCTATTTTTTCCTGAGATTTTTTTAAACCAGAGTTTTTCCTGCGCAGTTGCAGGGTTTGCAAACCTTTTTTGCGCAACCTTTGATGTGTATCCCCAATTGCGAAGCAGCCTATCACGTGGACCTCATGGTATCTTACTCCTGATTTTTCATAAATGAGACTCATCACCTGCTTTACGCTCCAACCTGCAGGATTCCCTGCGATCTGTCTTTCCATTGCGACTAGCCTTCTTTTGGTATCTTTGGCAGTCTTCCTGTTCTTTGTCTGTCATGAAGACCGTCCATCCCATGTTCTTTGAACCTGCCCAGCCACTTGTATGGCCAAGAACGCACATGCCCGAGATTCTTTGCAATATGCGAGGCAATCTGATTATCAAAGAAAACCTGCCTTACCAGAAACAGCCTCTCTTTTGTTTTGACATCTTTCTCGTTTTTGTATGCCTGAATCAGTTCTTGCTCATTCATGGCTTGATGTATGATGTTCTGATCCGTACTCTGTTTGGCGTGATAAATCAGATTAATAGATCATAAAGTTTTGTTAGGAAGTATAGTCTTCAGCACTGTACACTTTGGTAAGACTAGATATGACATCATCAGTTCTAATTCCAGGGACATCCTCATAGATTTGTTGTGATATTGGCACATGGCCACCTTTAGACAATAATACATGTGCGGCAGTAATCAATCCAACAACGCCGTCTTTAGTAGCACTGATTATTATAGTGCCTTGTCAAGTATACGTAGCATCATCACCAGATATTAAATAACCATGACCAAGCAGATCACCACCAGATAGTGGTCTATCATTTATTCTTGTTAGATGGCAATCATCCTTGCGACTAGTGTCACTTTCTCTTGGAGTCGCTAATACATTGTGATTTATCTACTGCTGAAGGTGTAATCCCTTGTAATAGTTGGCATGGGGGTTGGCATAGGTCTGCTGGTAACCATAGGTGGTTCTGCTGGAGATGTAACTACAGGTGGCTCTACAGGAGTTACAGGTTCTGGTACATCAGGTATTACGGGCTTTGGAATAACAACGTACGCGTTGTCTTTGATCTACTGTCCTGCTGACAAGAAACCACCACACACACATGTTGCTACGCCATTCCTCGTTGCTTGCAGGACATCTGTCCACCCATCTGTTGCCTTGCAGGACCTCGTTAGCTGGACAGTTTAGCGGGACTGCAATGCTGTTTGTCCTAAAGTCTTGGCTACATCCGTACTCTTTTGTCCTCTTGTCATAATCGACTTCAAGCTCAAAGTAGTATGTGCTTCCCGGCATTGAATTTTTAAGTAAAACATTGTCTGTGAGTTTCTAATGCCTACATCGTCTATCTCACATCCGTCCTTGTATATTCTAAGCTCGTCGTACTCGTCCAAAGCATCAGGGGTTCTCCAGGATGCCCTGATGGAGCCATCAGACTGCAGTACTGCCTTTATCTCAGGATTCTAGTTTTCAGTAGGCGTGGTGCCTATCTTTTCTGTAATCTTTGTCTCAGCGGCATCTGACACAGGAGTTACAGTGATTTTAAAATAGTATCAAACGTTTAAATCAGATTGCTACTGATTCATTTTTGACATCGAATTCAAACCGTTCGGGGAACAAGCTGACAGTCCATGCGTTGGACTGTCAGCCCCATTATCTTTGAAATTTAGTTTAACGCAGATAATGTTTTGACCTGTTCATTAACATAGTCAAATCCCTCTTGCCAAAATTTTGAAGATCTTATGTTGAATCCGTATTCTGATAGGATGTTTTCTGGTTTCTTTGATCCGCCTGCTGCCAAAATGTCGATGTAAGTTGGAACAAAATCCTTCCCCTCTTTTTTATATCGTTGGAATAATGATAGTGCAAGTAAATTTCCAAAAGAGTATGCATAGCAGTAAAATGGTGTATGATAGAAATGTGGTATGCAACTCCATTCTATTCTAAAATCTTCTGAAATATCTACAGAATTTCCAAATTGCTCTTTTAAATTTTGAAGATAGGTTTTTGAAATTTCATCTACGGTACTGCCTTTTCCAATTTGTTTATGTGTATCCACTTCAAATATTGTAAAAAATGATTGCCTTAGAATTGTTGCATAAAAATCTTCTATTTTTTCTGATAACATGAATTTTTTCTCATTATCTGAAATCTTATCTGATAAATTGTCGTATAGCAACAATTCTGAAAATGTGGATGCTGTTTCTGCTAAAGGTAATGGCGCGTCTTGAACTAAAATTGATCTATCTTGAGCTGTTTGACTATGTACCGCATGCCCTAATTCATGTGCCAAAGTAAACACATCTCGTGATTTACCTGTGAAATTTACTAATACGTATGGCGTTATTTTTGGTGCAAGTGTACTACAAAATGCACCATCTCTTTTACCTTGTCTTACTTCTGAATCCACATGATTTTCATTAAGCACTTTTCTTGCAAATTCTTCTAATGTTTCACTAAATTTTCCAAGTGATTCAAAAACTAATTTTACTGATTTATTATATGAATAATTTTTGTTTTTAACTTTGGATGTTGCTGGGGCATATAGGTCATATCTTCGTAATTTTTTAATTTTTAGCATTTTTGCTTTTTGAACAAAGAATTTTTGGAAAATTGGAGAATTTTTTCTGCATGTTTGTAACAGTGATTCTACAGTTTCATCATCAATGTCATTGCTTATATTTCTCATTGATATTGGACTCTTGTATCCTCTTATCTCAATGCCTTCATCTTTCCAATTAAGTACAATATTTTGATATATTTCCCCTATGACCCCTTTGTTTTCTGTATATTTTGTAAGAATTGTTTTGTAAGCTGTTTCACGAATTTTTGCGTTAGTACTTCTAACATGATTTGTAAGTTCCTCTCTTGTCATTGTTTTTGTTCTACTTCCAATTTTCATTTTGTATTCATATACATTGGTAATTTTGTCATACAATTTCACTAATGCTGAAATTCCTGTAACCTCTAGAGTGTTGATTATTTTTTCTTCTGGTTCACTAAGTGCATATTTTGCAAATAATCTTTTGTGTTGTAGATACTCTGTAAGTTCACCAGCGTTTGCCATCAATCTCTGTGCATTTTTTTCATCAACTTGTGTTTTCCACCATAGATCAAAAAATAAAATTTTGTTAGAAACCTCTGAACCTATTTTTGACATTTTAGTCATAAGTGATGTTGCTTCATCTGATTGTGTATCTGAAGAATATGATAATGATGCATACCCTCCAATTTTACTCATATTTTCTGAGATTTTTTCAATTTCATTTAGAATCTCAACAAATTCTTTTGATGATATTTTGGGGGTTAATTTTGGTTTTATCTTTTCAAATTTTTTTGCTTGATTGTCTAATTCTTTAATTTGTTTTTGGAATGCTTGGCTTTTTGGATTTTTTACTAGTTCTGATAGATCCCATTTTCCAAGTTGATATTCTGTCATCTGATTTTCTTATTTTTTCACTATTAAAAAACCAATAACCCTGTCAATCTGGGCTTAATACTGTCAATTTGACTGAAATCTAAAAAAGATGAATACAAAGGATTTAGATTAGATCAAAAGATATAGTAGATCCACAGAGTGAAAAATAGCGATAAAAATGACCCAAACCACCCCTTTAATCTCAATTGTAAATGTTGTTGCTTCTGCAACCATTAATCAAAAACTAGACCTTGTTGATATTACCAAAAAATTCTCAGGTGTGGAATATCATCCTGAACAATTTCCTGGTGCAGTTTTTAGACTTCAAAATCCAAAAACAGCTACATTGCTTTTTAGTTCTGGCAAGATGGTATGCACTGGTGCCAAATCTCAAAAATTAGCTGAAACTGCAGTTTCTAATGTAGTTAAGATGTTGAGAAAAGGAAAAATCAAAATTAAACAAGATGCCGATGTTTCTATTCAAAATATAGTTTCATCAATAAATCTTGGAGGCAAAGTTAACTTAGAACAAGCAGCTAGAACACTTCCACGAAGTATGTACGAGCCAGAACAATTTCCAGGCCTTATTCACAGAATGCTTGATCCTAAAACTGTGATATTGATTTTTGCATCCGGTAAACTGGTATGTGTTGGTGCTAAACTTGAAAAGGACATTCATAGATCTGTCCATCAAATTCATAGTTTACTTGAAGAAAAAGATCTTATGGTGTATGATTAACCTGTTTTTTCTTGAATGATTCTTTATTTTTATCCTTAAGTCTTAAACTGAAAACATCTGATACTGTGTGAAAAATCATCAAAATGAATGAAGCCGCTTTAATTGATGATGTTTTTAAATTATTCCCAGTGGTTCGTTATGCTGCAATTTGGGAAAATAATGTTAAAACACATGGCGGAATGAGAAATAATCTTGAATCTTATTTTACTGGAGAAGATGAGAAGTCTTCTATTGTTCGTCAAATCAAACGATGGATTGATGACAATGATGAATCCAATTTACTTGGTTCAAAACAATATAATCTTACTGTAAAAGAAAAAGTTAGATTGTATGCCATTGGATTAACTACAAATAAATTTTTAATGATTAGTACAGAACCTGACGAAATGGGTGATGGGTTAATTAATTCTATTTTAGAATTAGATAGTTTGTCTTAAACTTCATTTTAGTAACATTCTTCGTGAACATAACGCCATTTCCATATATCTCCTGGGATTGCTTTCATTATTGGATGTCCTGTTTCTTGAAAATGCTTTGTTGCATGTTTTCCTATTGATGAATCACGACAACCTACATGTCCACATGTTAAACACATTCTGATGGCAACAACTGGTAAATGTTCTCTTTCACATTCTTGACAATTTTTTGTATTTGGAGATATTTCTTCTACTTTGTGAATAAAATGACTGCATTCTTTTGACATGGCTAGTATTTCTTCAAAGTATATTTGTATCTCTTAATCGATTCGATGATTATTGTTTTTGCTTCTTTGGCAGATTTCCATCCTAAAATTTCCACTTTTTTTCCTTCCAAGTCTTTGTAAACTTGAAAAAAATGCGCAATTTCTGAACGATAATGATCTTCAATGTTTGTAATATCTGCAGTATGTAAATACCTTGGATCATTTGTTGATACACAAATAATTTTGTCATCTAATTTTTCATCATCAGTCATTTGAAGTAGTCCTATTGGTCTTGCTTCTATGAGAATTCCTGGATGTGTTGGATTTGTAACTAGAACCAAAGCATCAAGTGGATCTCCATCATCTGATAGTGTTTGTGGGATTAATCCATAATCCCCTGGATAATGAAATGGAGAAAACAAAACTCTATCTAATTTTATCATATTGTGTTTTTTATCATATTCATATTTGTTCATAGATCCTTTTGGTATTTCTACAATCACATTAACAATTTCAGGAATGTCTGATCCTGATTCAATATCGTGCCAAAAATTTTTGCTCATCTTATGATTTTCATAATTTTATTAGGCATATGAATTCTATCCAAAATTTTCTAATTTTTAGATTGTATTATTTTGATTGTGGATTACTTTGAAAATTTTTACAGTGTATTGGCCTTCAAAAATATTGATTATTTCACCTGTACTGTTGTTGGTATTTTTGACTCTGAATTTGTATTCATAAGATCCATCCCCTTTTACATCTACTTGTGCAACATGAACTGGCTCATTATCTTTGAAAAACTGTATTATCACTGGATACCTTTCTACATAATCTGATGCTGCTCCTTTTACTGCTCCCCATGGAAGTGTATTATCTTGAGGAATATTCATAGTGGTAATAGTTTTTTCTAAACTTAATTCTTCATTAATTGGAGATATTGTTATGTTATTTTGATTAGTTTCTGCTGAAATGTTTGCTGGCATCATCATGATTCCGGCTATTGCTACAATTGATGCAATTAGACATAAATTTGATTTTTGATTCATTTGTTTTTCTGTTTTTTAAGTCCCTTAAAAAACTTATTACCAATTCATACTTGTTTTTGTCCAAATTGTAATGTATTGATTATGGTAATTCTTCTTCTATGTCTGAACATGCTTTGTGAACCCACTGTTCTCTGGAATTTTTTAGTATCTCTTTTCCAACTTTAATTGATTCTCCACACTCTATACATTTTCCATTAAACCTGGCCTTCATAATTTTTTCTAATTTTTGACTAATTTTAACTAGTCTTTTCACCTATGAATACCGTTGAAGATATTTGATTTTAATTTATTTTGATAATCTCGTATTCAACCAAATATTTTAGAGAATTTACAAACGCCTCATCATCTATCGCTCCTTCTGCCCACCATCCTGCATTGTTTTTTACCCATTCTGGAATTGTTTGAACTGATTGAGAGTTAGTGGTTTCTGTGACATTAATTACTTCTTTTGAAATTAAAAATTCAATTCCTGTTACAAACGCCTCATCATCTATCGCTCCTTCTGCCCACCATCCTGCATTGTTTTTTACCCATTCTGGAATTTCTTTAGATATCCCTGATTCAATTTGACTTGACTCTTCCGCAATTGGGTTTATAGTATTTTTATTCACTACTTGGAAATCTACGTCCATATCTTTGTCTACGTGTTCTGTATAGCTTACTGACACTTGATAATTCCCACGGATTGAATTTTTATCAAAAATTAAAAATGTTTCAAAATTACCGTTTCCTGTAACAGATGTTTTTAAAATCTGAATTGTTTGATCTGGTTTGTATACCGTAATTATTACTGAATGCCCTCTCAATAGTTTGTCAATTGACACTTTTCCTGAAATTTTGATTGTTTGTGGTGAGTGATCCTCCACTTCAATTATTTTTTGAGATACATTTACTGTGTCAAAAGGTCTGTCTGGAATGATAGGTGCTATAGTTGGTGAGTCTGGAACTGGGGTTGGGTCTGGAATTTGTATTGATGAAAACGCGTAAAATCCATCACTACCATAAATTTCACGCACTTTGTTAATGTCTACATTTGTAATTTCTTGTAGTGTCGGATTGTTATGGATTGAAGGAATCATTATTGATGGCGGTGTGTTGTTACTTGTTTGCCATTTTGAATTTGTATCTGACTCATCTGAAATGTAATGATCTAATCCCATGGAGTGTCCTACTTCGTGTAATGCAATTGCGGATATCGCATCATCAGAAATAAACATACTGTCATCATAACATGTAGATAAATCACATACCTCTAATTGTAAATAATAAATTGTAATTGAGCCTGGCGGCCAAGTGAAAAGTCCTACAATAGCTCCTACCAAACTTGGTTTATCTTTAAAGTATATGTTAATTCCACAATTTTCTGCTTCTTCCTCTGAAATTATTTCTACATTGATATCCCAAAGATTATCATTTACTGTTTCAGCAGTTTTCAATTTTTCTTCCCATGCCAGTATCGTATTTTTTACTAAATTTGCCCATTGGGTTTTTTGTTGTTCTGATATGTTGTCATCTGGGATCACTATACAGTATGTTGGCGGTCCTTGTAGCCTAAAATTTGTAGTTGGGAAAAAAATTTCTGCAAAAATTGGTTGAATATTTGAAGTTATGATTATTAGACAAATTCCTATTACTATTACTTTATTTTTCATATCATTTTGTTCTTCTTTGAATTATTATGGGTTGATGTTTCATATTTTGATGATTTGCTGTTATCTTATTCTACAATATCGTAAAATTGATTTAGACGTTGAGTTAGCAGGTCTTTATAATCATCAACCTTCTTTACAAACTCCATCCTTGTGTTTTTTTCGCTACTAACCAAAATTACTACCTGATTAATCTCAATTCCTGTTAATTCTTTAAACATCTCTGAATATGCAGTACCTTGAATGAAATGATCCGTCATCCATTCTTCTCTTTGATTACTACGTTTTGTTTTGTAATCTATAATTGACAATTCTCCACTGTATTTTGCAATGCAATCTGATGTCCCTGCTAATTTCATTTTATCACTATATAATCCCAATTCCGTTCCATGTATGTCGTTGATTTTTTGTAAAAATGGAATCAAATTATTGAAATGTGCTACTGATAATAATCTCATTTCTTCTGTTTGTTTTATACCGTTTAGATAATCCTCAATTAATTTGTGAGTTTGCGTTCCTACTATTGATGACTCTTGAGTGATGTATTCTGCAGCTATTTCTTGTTCTTTCCAATTTTGTAAACTTTGTTGTTTTTCCACAGACACTGTTCTATGTAATATTGTTGTAATTGATGGAAAAATATCTCCCTTTGGTGTTTGATAGTAATGCGCGTCATCTTTTTCAATTAATTCTGCTTGTTGAAAGTTAATTGGTATGTGATTAAATGAAAACATTATCTGTTTCTTTAATTTTACTCTTTAATTACTTTGTACTTTTAAATTATTTTGTATTGCAATTTTTTTATGATCAAAAATACGCTCTATGATTAATCACAAATCATAAGATCTTTTTCTTCTAATAATGCATGTAGATTATTTACGGATCTGTATACATCTGGCTCCTTTTTGGCACCAGTACAAACAAGTTTTCCTGAAGAAAATAACAATATTACAGTTTTCGGATCAAGCATTCTGTGAATAAGGCCTGGAAATTGTTCTGGCTCATACATACTTCGTGGAAGTGTTCTAGCTGCTTGTTCTAAGTGGATTTTCGCACCTAAATTAATTGAGGCAACGATATTCTGAATTGTAACTGTAGCGTCTTTTTTTACTTTAATTCCGCCTTTTCGTAGTTTTTGTACGACTGTTTTTACTGCTTTTCTAGCCATTTCTTCAGATTTGGAACCTGTACACACCATCTTACCTGAAGTAAAGATCAACGTTGCAGTCTTTGGAGTTTTTAATCTAAACACTAATCCTGGAAATTGATCTGGGTGATATTCCACATCTGGAAATGTTTTAGTAATTTCATTTAAATCCATTTTTTGCATCACGTCTGCAGAGGCTACTACATTTTCTACGCTTACCGTGGGTTTTGTTTGTGGCATATTCAGGTTTTTTCTATTCTAACTATAATAAAAGCACTCTCTATTTTTGACCTTTCTTCCACATATTTTTCATTTTTTGAGGTTTATTTTACTTTGAAGATTAGACGAATGATTTAATTTAGATCTGACCATTCTTGAGTCTAGTGAATTTTACAAATTTTGATTTTGATCAATTGTTTGCAATGAGCGATGATACAAATCCAATAATGATGGTTATTTGGATAATCCCCATAATCATTTTTGTATTTTATGGTCAAAGAATTCAATTATACATCACTTCAAATGAAATTAACAAAGGAATTAAGAAATTAGATATATTTAGAGTTGAATCGAAAACTGAGTTAATTAATTATATTCAAAAAAATCTTAATCCCCAAAACGAATTAATAAAAAGAATTGATCGATTCTTAGATTATTTTACAATTATGCCAGTTGATATGGATCCTAATGGCATAGTTGACAAAGTAAAACATACAGTTAGATTGAGAGAAGATCATACTAGAGAAACCCTCAAATCTCTTTTTACTGAAATCAGTGATTTTGAATTGACCAAAGTTCAGACTTTACTTGAAATTGCTTCATCCTTACAAATGATTCATAAAATTGTTAATCACATGTTCCTAACTGCAAAAAAACAAAACAACTACCCTCTGATTTTGCCTCTTCAAATGCTTCTACCTTTCATTATGGAACAGGCCGAGGCAATGAAAGAAGCAATTCCTGTGTTTAAAGCAGGACAACCTGTGGGAGACGGTATTGGTCCTATGGTTGTAGGAAAAATGATGTTAGATTCTCCAAAAACTATTGTTTCATTCCAAACTGTTCTTACAAAAATTCAATTTGAAAATCGATCCTTGCTTCTCTTAAAGGCAGAAGGGCCCGGTTCTACTGTAGGTAGACCTGCTGATGCTTTGGAAACTATAATTTCTGACACAAAACTTGATGCTATAATTATGATTGATGCCGCATTGAAAATGGAAGGTGAGTGCTCTGCATCTATTGCCCAGGGCTTTGGTGCAGCTATTGGGGGAATTGGAACTGAACGATTTCAAATTGAGACAATTGCCACAAACAACAACATTCCAATTTTTTCTATAGTTGTCAGGCAATCTGTTAAAGAAGCAATTACGTTAATGACTAAAGAAATTGCTGATCAAGCAGATGAAGTACGTTCTCAAATTTATGACATGATTAAAGAAAATACAAAAACAGGACAGTCTGTATTGATTGTTGGTGTTGGCAATACTGTTGGAGTGCCTCAATAATGTTTTCCAAGAAAAAAACCATAGTCGCTTATACTGTTGAAAAGTGTAAAAAATGTGGGATGTTACGTAAACGAAAATTCTCTGAATCTGATATTTTGTTCTCTAATTCTACAAAATGCGCTTCATGTGATGGAATAACTTGTATTGAAAAAATATTTGGTGAAACTCTAGAGTAATATTTTTTTAAATTATTTTGTTCGAAATTTTACGTTACAACATGGACAGAACCATGAAACTTCTTCGCCTTGTTCTTTGAACATAAACCCTCCACATTTTGGGCATGGTCTTACTTCTTCACTCAGTTTTCATCAATATTGTGTGTGCGTCTATTGTGTTCTTGTTGTTATTGTTACTCCGTTTTCCATAGGAATGAATGTATGTTCTGCTTGAGCCACCTTTTGTTCATTCACTTCTATGAGCACTGGATATGCCTGTACTGCTTTTTTCTTGACTAAAATCCCCAATAACTCTCTTGCTTTCTTCTCTTCCAATTCTCTTGTGATCCATCTTAGCGCAAATGGCAACATGTTGAAATTCTCCCAAATAAAACCAAGTAACTTATCTGCTTCATCATTTTTTGTTTTCTTTCGTGAGTTTAATGCAAAAATATTTTTTATTTGTCCGTTTCTTACAAATCCTCCGCCTTGCTCTGTTGTTACAAATGGCTCACATGCATAAACTGAGTTTTCTGAAAGTGAAAATCCTCCAATAGTCCAAATATTTGGAATTGATTTTCCTGCATGAATTGTATATCGTTCTAATGAATGCCCACTAAGATTTGCAATTGGTTTGCACCCCATTTGTTTTATTGTGGTTTCTATTGTTCGCCCAATATCTCTTGCTTTTACTCCTGACTTTATCATGTACATTGCATTTGCTAATGCTTTTTCAGCTGTATTTGCTAACTCATCAAATCGTGCGTCATAACAAACTGTTACTGCTGTGTCTGCAATGCATCCATTAATTTGAGCACCAAGATCAATTTTTACTAAATCTGTATCTTTGATTGTAATTGGATCATTTGGTTCTGCCGTATAGTGAGCTGCAATTTCATTAATACTGGTGTTTACTGGAAATGCGCATTTTGCGCCTCTTTTTTTTATCTCTCCTTCTACTTCCTCACAAATATCATAGACTGTTTTTCCTATCCAGTTTTTCCCCCTTACTATTTCTCTTACCTCTGAAGCAATTTTCCCTGCTTTAACATAGTCTTCAATTTGCACGTTTTTGATCTTCATGCGCCTTTAAAATGATTATCTGTGAAGCTTAAATTGGGCGGTTCTTGTGGTCTACTGGGATTGTGGTCTAGCTTGGTATGATTCTGCGTTTGGGACGCAGAGGTCGGGAATTCAAATTTCCCCAATCCCACCATATCTTATTATCAAATTAATACATAGCATGATTGCCGAGCAATGAGGAAGAGTTAGAGTAATGACTTTGATATGAAGTAAACTAATGGCTCTGAGCTCCGGCACGTTTTTATCAATTATGAATTACTTTAATTTTATGAAATTTGAAAGACGTGATATTTTGTTAATTGTAGGACTTTTGCTTTTTATGGTTGGATTAATCCCATTTATGGCTCCCCTTTATGCTGCAATTATTGCAGTAATCATGTATGTTGGAATCAAAGCTTATGTTGGAAATCGAAGGCGATATATCCGCCAAGATGTAGGTGAGGGACTTTGTATGGAATGTGGTTCTAAAATAATTAATAAAAAATGCACCAATTGTGACTATTCTCACGAATAATTACTCCGTATTCCTTAATACTGAAAAATTGGGATGTTTTTTGACGGTTTTAAGATATATGACTTTAACAACAAGCTCAACTTTTCCTCCATTTCATTCTAAAATTAGTCTTTTAGTCAATCAAAACAGGAAAAAGCGATGAATCAAAGTCTAATTGTATTGTTTTCGGTATTTTTGTTTGTGGGATTACTTGTACCTGCATATGCTCAAAGTTCTGATAATGTTGTAATTAATGAGGTAGACATTAATCCTCCTGGGAATGACTCTGCATCCGTTAGTGAGTGGGTTGAGCTTTACAATCCTACTGATTCTGAAATTGATTTAGGCGGGTGGAAAATTGCATCTGCTGCAATTCTTAAAAAAACCATGACAATAGTTGATGGTACTGCTATTCAACCCGGACAATTTTTAACTTATTCTTATGACAAAGCATGGTTTACAGATTCCAATGAATCTGTTGAACTCTTAGACGCTAATGATGTTATTGTCGATAAAACTCCTGAACTTTCTGATGTTTTAAATGATTTTACTTCTTGGCAACGACTCTATGATGGTTATGACTTGGATGGCATTGATGGTTGGAAGTTTGTTACTTCTACTACTGGTTCTTCTAATGGGAAATTAATTGAAACACAAGATTCTGACGAAGTAACTATCACTCTTTCATCTACAAAATCCTCATACACTTTTGGTGAAACAGCTGTACTTGAAGGAAGTGTTTCTGAAGGAGTTTATGTCATTCAACCTTATTTTCAATCAGAACCTATCATTTTAAATATTACTGGGCCTAATTTTTCGAAAACTGTAACTCTATTCCCCGATCTTAACCTGAATTATAATGCTACTCTTAGTTTACATCAAGTTCTTGGAATTAATGAGGGAACTTATGATGTATCTGTTACATATGATGATGCCACTGCATCTACAAGTTTTTCAGTAGGCCTTGAATTAATTGAAGAAGAAATACAAGAATCAAGCTCTGTAAATATTGTAACTGATAAAACCCAATACGTTCCGGGAGAACTTGTTTTAATTACTGGTACTGCCACTGAAATTATTCCTTACGTTGGAATGAAATTTACTGTTACAAATTCAGAAGATCAAATAGTTTACACTGGTAATTTGTTTCCAACTGATGGCGAGTTTAAGACCAGTGTTTTTCTAACAATTGTAAACCCTGTATATGGAACTTATACGATTATGGGTCAATATTCTGATCATTCTGTTTCTACCACTTTTGATGTTGTTGAGGATGTCAAAGAAGATGTATTGATTTCTCTTTGGACTGATAAGGAGTTTTATGGGTTAGGTGATACTGTAAATATTACTGGTAGATTAAATGGTTATTGGATTGATACACTTGATCTGAATGTAGTTCAGAGTAAGAATCTTGCATTAGGTGTTGGAAGTAATTCTGGTGGCGGTTATGTCTTAAAAATTTCTGATTCTGTAAGACTTGATGGTTATGGCAGATTTGATTATTCATTTACTGTTCCTGACAGTGATGATCGATTGGGCGATTACTTGATTACTGTTTCTAAAGATATTGGTTCTGTACTAAAGAACATTAAGATAGTTGAAAATCCTGATACTTATGTTCCCATAACAGATCCGTTGTTTGTAACTGTAGATAAGCCCGTTTATGATTTCAATTTAGATAAAAATGTCATTATTAGTGGCAAAATTGCAGATCCTATTTTGAGAACTAGCCTTGATGTTCCTACAGTGAATATTACAGTCTCTACTGAAGATGGACGTGCACTTGAAATCCCTGGACTTCCAGACGGCGGAAAACGTTTGTCAACTGGCGGAATTCCTGTTGGTTATGAATTCACTGCAATTCCTGACTCTTCTGGATTGTTTTCTGTTGTTGCAGGTTTGGAACGTTTGATGTTTTCTGAAGGAAAATATTTGATCAAGGCGCAATATGAGGGATATTATGCAAGTGCTGATTTTGAAATTGTTGATCTTTTGCGTCTTGGCGATCCCACAATCTACACTGTAATGGAAAAATCAGTATATGGATTAGGTGAAACTGTGCGCATTACTGGCACATATGGCCTTCAAGTTAATGCCTCACAAGGAATGGTCGTAACTGTTCACAAACCTGGTGGCGATATTGATGAATTTGGCACTACTATTGAAGGTGGATTCTTTTCTGTAGATTGGACTGCGCCTACACATGAGAAAACTGTAACCGTTGAACGAGATCGTTCTGAAACCCCTACAAATTTTGGTGTTTATAGAATTAATTTAGCGACTGGAGACCGTGATGTTGATTTATTCTTTAAGGTCTCTCCAACTCCTGAAAATGACGAACTAGTTGTTCCAAAATTATCTGTTTCAACATCAAAATCCCTGTATAAGGCAGGAGAGACACTTTTTGTGGAAGGTACTGTAAATAAAATACTTCAAGGCAGTGAAGGACTTGTTGTATTAAACCGTGTAGTTGTTGAAGTGATTGATGGCTCATTCCCATTTCATACTATTTTTGACGCATCCGTTTATCCTGATGAAGGCGGTAATTTTAAAAGTGATTTTGAATTACCAATAACAATTTTCTCCACTGGTGAATACAAAGTAAAAGCTTTGTATGATGAAGAACAAACTACGAATGTCTTTAGTGTAGCTGATGACTATACTTTTGGCGTAGATGATCCTGTTGAATTATTAGTTTCTACCAATAATGACGAATATCTTCCTGGCGATGTTGTTACTATTTCTGGAAAACCTGATAGATTAATTTATTTTGAAACTATTGATGTAAGCGTCATTCAAAGTTCCGATAATCAGATCACATGTGGATCTTTTGTTTGTGGAACTCATATGGGCCCTGTTGCTGCTATCCGTCCAAGCCATACTGGTACATTTAGTCATAATTTTACTATCCCTGATTCCCCATCTTCTATAGGGCCCTATGAAGTAACAGTGGATGCTGGGTTCCAGACAAAGTCTATCCAGTTTAATGTTGTAGAGCAACTTTCAACTCCGAAATTTGATGTTGTCATTGAAAAAGAAAACAGAATTTCTGAAAAAATGATTCCAATATCTGTTGAAGAAAAAATCAGTGATGATGTATCTGTTGCCCCTAGAGTCATTTCAGGCTCCTTGCTTACTACTTCTAGAAGTGATGAATCTGCTGTAAATCTGCAAGTTTCTTCTGCAGATGGAACTTGTATAATTGGTTCTGCTGATGCTTGTTTGGTTAAGGAATCTACTAGAAAACCAGGCCAAATTTACGATGTTGTTGAAGTTGATGGACTTAGTCTTAATGTGAGGTATAGCGGTCCTGATGTAAGGCTTGAGAAATTTAGTATTTTGCCTGAATCTTCTGATGTATTTTTGCCTGATGCAAGTTGGAATGTTGAAATTCTAAAAGATGATCAATCCTCTAGATTTTACTATAAAGTAACTTACAAAACGTTAGAGTAAATTCAAAATACCCTGCATTTTATTATTGATTGAATTGAAGTTACAAGTTTTAATGTTTTGTCAAGATGATCCAAAAAAATGCACAGCTGCTAAAATGGTTAAATTTGGTCTCGTTCAAAACATAAAAAAAACACATAGTAAAGGATTGGTTTTAGATCCTTTTTCTGAACATATGTTACTGCCTAAAGATAATTCCCTTGTAAATTCTATTGTTGGAGTAGACTGTTCTTGGAATCTTGCAGATCAGGCGTTCTCAAAAAAATTTAATGGTATTAAACGAAAATTGCCCCCATTACTTGCAGGAAATCCTGTCAATTATTCTAAATTAAATAAATTGACTACTGTTGAAGCACTGTCTGCATCGCTATTCATTTTGGGTTTTAAAGAACAAAGCTTGGAGTTACTTGACAAATTCAAGTGGGGTCATACTTTCTATGATCTTAACCAAAATCTTTTAGATGAATATTCCAAGATCAAAAATGAGGAACAAATTGATATAATTTTACATGATTATGGATTGTTGTAAAATTTCTTCTTGAGATATATTGCTACTACGACAACCACTGCAATTAGTATTATTAAAAATTCATACCTTGTTTCATTTTCTGTAATTTTGATGTTATTTTCTACATTTTTTGGCAACTCCGCCATATTTTCTGTTGCGATAAAACTTGATTCATAAAAATCGGGCTTTAATACTGAATTTGAAATTGCAAATATTTTGATTGTATTGGCGCCTGTTCCTAATTTTGCAGTTATCTCTGAAGGTATTTTGATTATGGCCTTATCATTATCTATTTTGAGTATTTCTGAGAATATCATTTTACCTTTATTGTTTATCAAGAAATATTGAATGGAATCTGAATATTCTGTACCGATATTCACTTCTAGTTCATTTCTTTTTTGAATATTTTTCTCCATATCTATTTCTGTGATTGATGGAATTTTTGTTTCTTCAAACTCTTCCCATTCTCCAATTTTAAATGGGTATGAATCGTCATCAAATGTGTTCACCAGAATTGTACGTGATTCTGGAGAGTATGATTTAAGATAAAATGGCCCGTTGCTTATTACTGCATGATTATTTTCTTCAATCCATTTTATTGAAGAGTTGTATCTGTTTTGGTAATATCCTGTATTTTCATTATCTCCTTTTAATGAATTTGGAATGTGATTCGTGTCTTTGTATTCTTGTAAGTACTCTTTGATCATATTTGCATCATTTGGCATTATTAATGATAACCAGCTTACATTTTTACTTGTGGCCCCTGATCTTGAAAATGATACTTTTCCATCTTCTACTGCTTTCTCCATCGCTGCTGTGATTTCCCATGGTACTGAACCCCATAGCATTTCTGCCCATTCTGCAATTTCTCCTTCATCAAAATGCCAATAATCTACATAGACTTCAACTGTATCCTCATCTATTTGATTTATTCCTACAATTGTTTGAATGCTTTGAGCAGTTCGTGGTGTAAATTCTGAATCAAATGTTTTATCATTTTCATCAGTTTGTGTTCCCCATTCTACTGTAAAATATAACGAATGTAAAATATCATTCATATCCATTTTTTCTCCATTATGCCAATTTGCAAATTTAAAATCAAATGTTACTCTACTTGTAGCAAATGTATTTGGAGATACGTTTTCCCATTTTTGTAATGTCGGTTTCCATATTTTTGATTCAATAGGCATGGTTAGTTTCTCATTTGGGCCCAAAGTTTCAACTTGCCATTTTGCTCTAACCGGAATTGTCTCCCCTGTAAATGGATGCTTGAATGTTCCTGGATCTGAAATTATGCCCCAAACGTGTCTGCTATAACTATCTGTTAGCCCCATTATTGGATTCCATGCCCCTTGATAGATTTGTTTTACCCCTACAACAAATTCTTCATTATCGCTTTTAGCATTAATTGGTGTAAATCTACTTGGCACTCCTGCACCAAAATCGTTGACTATTCCACTGACTTTTTCGTTTGCAACATATTGATCAATTTTACTTGCTAGAAAAACTCTAACTGCTTCATTAACTCCCTCTATTATTGCTTCTTGTACTAGTTTTGTTCTTTCTTCTGATGTTTCAAAATCTCCTCCGTACACTTTTTGTGTTAACGTGTCTAGTTTTTCATTTTCATAATTCCAATATGTTGGATCATTAAACCCTGGCATATTTGAAAACCAAGGTGAATACATCTGTGCTAACCCTACTGAATCATATTTCACAAATGCAGAACGCGCCCATGCTTCTGTGTATATACTCCATTTCAAATCTGATGGATTTGAACCGTATACTATAACAAACGCTTTATTCAAATCACCAAATTCTTTTTTAACTGTAAATCCAATCTTTTGTAATTCTACTGCTAAGATTTCTCCTACTGATTTTCTTATTGGATCGTCACTTCTGATGAATATTGTAACCTCTATTGGTTTTGAGTTTATTTGCCATTTGTTTTCAATTTTATTTGCACCTGCCTCTTTTAGTTTTTTTGAAATTATTTCTCCTGCTAGTATGGGGCTGTATTTGAAATTGAATTCTTCTAACTGCTCAATAACTCTGAAATATTCTGGGTCTGATGGCCCATAATGTGAAGCAATTGATGTTCCATAGCCTCCCATCAACTCATTTACAATTAATTTCCTATCTACTAGATAATTCAAAGCAAATCTGATGTCTTTATTTGAAAACGGGTTAAATTCCTCTGATTCTGCAGGGTTTACTAAAATACTGTATTTTACTCCGGTTGAATCAAAAACTTGTAATCCTTCCCTTTCTTTATTGTCCTCTAACCTATCTGATGAAATCCTATGATAATATACGTCTAAATTCCCGTTTCGTACTTCTTCTAATGCTGTATTTTCATCTAAATATTGAATAAATTTAACTGAATCAAAAAATGTGTTTTTTTCTGCAAATGATTCATCATATGCTAAAGATATGATTACAATCGCTAGTATGATCACTAGCATTTTTTTCATAGTTCTAATTTCTAATGCTTGTAATAAAACCTATATCGCCAATATTGAAAATAATTATCGCTTAAAACCTATATCGTACACATAATTCAAAAATATAATTGAAAATTCATCCCAAAATGATTGTTGGTCTGCAAGGTATTATTCCAGACGGTGTTTCTGTTGAAGACTTTTCTGCTGTTACCAAAATCAGTGACATTGATTCTAAATTAATTTTAGATGAGTTTCTGAAAAATAATGTTGGAACTTGTAAAGACTCTATTTATTATTTTGAACATGGAGATAAATTAAAAATTGCTATGACTCTACTTGAAAAAGGATTTCCACTAGATGAAATTTCTGTTGCGTTAGGTTGGAGAGATTTTGAGGGTTTAACTGCTGAAATTTTATCTTCAAAGGGATTCGCTGTTATTAAAAATATGATTCTTACTAAACCTAGAATGGAGATTGATGTTGTTGGCATTAGATTGGGAATTGCAATTTTAATTGATTGCAAACATTGGAAACGATATGGCCTTTCTTCATTATCTACTGCTGTAAAAAAACAAGTCGAGAGAACAAAACAATATGTTGCAAAAACCCAAGGCTCTATGGCTGTACCTGTTATCGTTACATTATATCAAGATGAAATTGATTTTATCGAAAGAGTTCCTATAGTTCCAATCTTCCAATTTTCCTCATTTATTGATGAATTTTATGGAAATGTTGATCAAATGAAGACTATAGAAACAGACTTGTAATGAAAAATACGACTCCTCCTATCACAAATCCCTTGGTAATTTTCAAGGAGTTGTCTAATGCTTTTGAATAATCTTCATAGATTCCTTGCCCCATGACTTTTACTTTTGTTTCGTTTTCTAAAATTTCAAATTTTGCAGTTGTTGTTTTTGTTTCTGCCTTTTTTGCTATGTCTAAGAACCATTTTGATAATTTATCTGCACTGGTGATCAACCCTAGTTGATAGTATCCGTTTCTATTTCTGGCTTTGACTGGAGCATAATGCGTATCTGAAGTACAAATTTCTAACAATTGATAGTCTTTTCTTGAAAAATTTTCGATGATTTTCTCCCTTACCCCATTTTCCATATTGTTTGCATCTGCCCATCCTATGTAATATTTTTTTTCATTTATTTTAAAGCAAACAATTCCTAACCCTCCCATTCCCAAATCCTCTGTCCATACATCCATGCCGTCTGAATTTGCGTATCCGAATTCAATTGGGAAACTATTTTTTGTAATTAGTGTATCTAAACATGATTTTGCAGCTTTTAGCATGTCCTCGCCATCTTCTTTAGAAATTTCTTCCCCCATTGCATTGTGACAGTCAACTATCAATGCTTTAGAATAATTTCTATTGTCGGCATATTGTTCAATTTCTGTTTTCATATAACTTGGAATGTCTTCCATGCCGTGTGGTGATAATGATAAAAACAATAATGGGTTATTTCCAAAAAGCAATCCTGTTGCTCTTGCTTTGTTTATTTGAACTGTTACAGGCTCAGTGCACTGTAGTCCTTCTTCTCTGATTTCACTATTTTCTAAATTTTTCAGATAATTTTCTACTTCATTTTTTGATGGGAGGTTTGATGCATGATCTGATATACTATGCATGACCATTGCTGAAGAATCTAGATTTTTATAAATTAGATATGGCACATTACTTCCTCCTACTGGATGATATGGTCCTGGATGTATTTCTGGTAACACCATTCTAAACTCCATATCTCCATTTGCTGCTGATAATTTTATTTGAGATGTAGATACTTTTGTTTCACTTGAACGTTGTTCCATTATCTCTTCTGCTTCTGTATAGTCACTTCCTTGTGATGCAAGATATGCTTGAATTGTTTTATGTGTACTTTCCATCCCTGGTCTTCCAGCTCTATCTGTTAGTGCTGACCATACACTTGCAATTATCATAAAAGACATTCCGTATCCTAATGCAATTGGATTTCCAAGTAATGGCATCCACATATCATGTGGAATTAATACTAGAAACATTGCTAGTGGTTGAACAAAACATATTGCCCATGCCCTTTTGATACTTACTCCAAGTGTCGTTGTGTAAATTCCTATTCTGAAACTTGCAAATAAAATCATTCCAAAAGTTACAAAGTGTAATGATGTTTCTTTAGATAATACTATACTTGCCAATACTCCCATTAACAGTGTGACTGCCCACAACATGTTTGCAAAAAGAGATGAATGTAGTGATTTTGAGTATTCTTTTTTCTTTGTAAATCTTGTATCTAATAATTGAGTTAATGCCAAGACTCCTACAACTATTGGAATTCTGTACCATTCTTCATTGATTTCAAAATCTTTTAGATACCCAAGATGTATTGTGAGTGCAATTATTACTGCTATTCCTAATGATGCAACTAATGAGAAATAATGTGATGACGGATTAAGTAGAGTAAGGGAAAACCTGTTGTGTATGTTTGAAACGTCGTCTGAATATTTTTCCATTGTTTCTTCACGGAGCAAAAAATAAATCAATTATCCATGAAACTGCAATTAAGCTAATTGGAATTGATACTACTATTCTTGGATCTAATTTGAATCCCTTTGTCTCATCTTCAAAGAATCTCATGAGGCCTCCACTTGATGCTGGAAGCGGTGCTGATTTTTTACTACTCATTATAATTCGAAAAAAAGGATTTTAGCATAAAAACTTTATTATTTATTTTTCATTTTTTCCATTGTTTCTAATGCTGAATTGATTGATTTGAGAATTTCTAGCTGTTTTTCATGATCTTTTTCCTGTTCTAGTTCCTTTGAAAGTACCTCTATCTTTTTTTCAAGAATTCCTCCCAAATCTGTTCTTGATACTTGGGGTTGCTCTTTTGGAACGTCTTTTTTTTCAGGTTCACGCCCACAACTAATGCATAGTGCTTTGCCCTCTTTCATTACTCTGACTCCTTTACAATATGGACATGGTTCACTGAGTAATGTTGCACCTTTTAACAACATTTTAGCAGCCTTTTCTGTTAGTTCTTTTGACACTGTTTTTCTCTTCTTTTCTATCTAAAAAATCCAATTATTTTTGATTAGTACTTGTAGCCCAAACAAAGCTTAATAGTGCCTATGATCGAATTTATTTCGAACGAATGGCAGTAATTTGTAATACTTGTGGTCTTCCAGAAGACTTGTGTGCTTGTGGTGAACTTGCCAAAGATAGTACTAAAATTATTATTCGATTAGAAACTCGCCGATTTAAGAAAAAGGGCACTATGATAGAAGGTTTAGATCCTAAACTAAATAATTTAGAAACCGTAGCCAAAGAACTCAAAAATAAATATGCATGTGGTGGGACTGCCAAAGAAGGATACGTCTTCTTGCAAGGTGATCATAGGGACACCATCAAAGACACTCTCATTAATTTGGGATTTGCTGAAGAAAGTATTGAATTACACTAGGACAAATTGCAAAACTCAAACAAACTTCTCCAATCACTTGGAATCCCATTTACTGCTTTACTGTCTGTGATTTTTGGTTTATTTTTAGTGTCTTTTCCTATTGGCATCTATGTCGTTTTTGAAAGTGATGTTGGCGGTGACATTAACTATGATTATCCTGTAACTCATTTGGAACTTTTTACTGGAACTGATCTTTACTATTCTCCAACTACCATCAGTATTGGAGATGTCTTTGTTGTCTTGTGGGTTTTTTATGCTGTGATTTTTGTAATTGCTACCTTGGGACCAAAACATGGATTTCTAAAATCATTATCTCCAATCATATCTTTTGGAAATCATGAGAATAAATCAAACTATATGATTGGTGCTCTGAAATGGTTCTCAATTCTAATTTTTGTATCCATTCTGATAAATCTTGTACAGGAAGAATTTGGTATTGTGACTGTGCCTCCTTTAGATGATAATGACTTGATTCAGTTCTTTTATGTTAGTCTTGCACCTTTGTTAGAAGAATTTGGCTTTCGTTTAATTTTACTTGGAATTCCTTTGTTTGTGTTTTATTCTCACAAGTCTTCTGTGACCCATTTTCTTAGATGTTTGTGGATCCCATCTAATTTAGAAATTTATGATTTTAAAAAAGCATTCTTTTTGATTATTTTTGTAGGTGTTGCTTTTGGATTTGCTCATATTGCTTTTGGTGACTCTTGGAGCGAAGGCAAGTTTGCACAAGCAGCTGCAGGTGGAATAATTTTAGGATGGGTGTACCTTCGTTATGGTTTTGTTGCGTCCCTTTTGATTCATTGGGCTACAAATTATTTCATATTTTCATATGCCACTTTTATTTCACAATTAAACTTAATTTCAATTGAAGATGCATTTTCTCACTCGCTAATGTCCTCATTAGAATCCCTGTTTTTGATATCTGGAATTTTATCTGTTTTGATATTGGTTATAAGTAAATTCTATTCTAAAAAACCATCTAATTTAGAGATCTAAGGCTACTTTGAGCCCTTTGTATCTATTCCTTATTGTGACTTCTGTTACTCCTGCTGCTTCAGCTACGTCTCTTTGTGTTTTATTTTCTCCATTTGTCACACATGCTACATAAAGTGCAGCAGCAGCTAATCCCATTGGATCTTTTCCAGCTGATATTTTTCTCTCTTCTGCTGTTTGTAAAATTTTAGTGGCTCTTCTTTTTGTTTTTTCAGATAATCCTGCTTTGCTTGCAATTCTTGAAATACATTTTACTGGATCCACTACTGGCATCTTTAAACTTAATTCTCTTAGTAGGAGACGATAACATCTGGCTATGTCTTTTCGTTTAATGTTGCTTGCTTGACCTATGTCTTTGAGTGTTCTTGGTGTTTCTGTATCTCTACATGCCGCATAAAGTGCTGATGCAATTAGAGCTGAAATTGAACGTCCTCGTACTAATCCTTTTTCAAGTGCTTTTCTGTAAATGTATGCTGCTTTCTCAATAACTGCATCACCTACTGCTAGTTTATCTTTTAATCTGTCCAGTTCACTGAATGCTTGTCTGAAATTTCTATCTACTGGTTCATGAACTTGACTTCTACTGTCCCAAGTTCTTAATCTTTCAATAGTACTTTTCATAGAAGATGTTAGTGGTTTTCCTGTAGCATCTCTGTTTTGAGGATTGATGACAGTTGCTAATCCCATATCGTGCATAGCAAGTGATGTTGGAACCCCTGCTCTGCTTTTGTTTTCACCTTCATTAGAAAATGATCTCCATTCTGGACCTGATTCTTCTACTTTATCTGTAATTACAAATCCACATTTTCCACAAAAATTCTCTCCTGTATTGGCGTCTGTAACTAGAGTGCCTTTGCCACATCTGGGGCATCTGTCCTTTGGATTTACTGTTTTAACCATTTTTATATCTCCCAAAACCTTTTATTGTAATTATATAACGATTTCTAAACATTACTTATAAGTCTGCTGACGCCTATTTTTTATTTTAAATATGTCCCTAATTGAGCAGCTATTGGAAATGTCCCGAGTTTGGAACAGCGTAAATTATTTGTTTTTATCAAATTTGATAAACATTATCACAATAATTCAAAATGTGGTTAATGACATGATTTTCTCATATGATCATAAAATGAACAACTCATCCTAACCCCCAATACATCATGATGCATGCCAGATATGCAAACCCCAAATAATTCTCACAGTTCTTTTCGTATCCTGCTACTGTTCTGTGAAACCCGCACTTGAGCCATGCGAAGAATCGTTCCACTACAAACCTTGTCTTGCCGTAATGTTTTTGATTCCTGTTTTGTGCGATTTTCTTTGAGTTTCTTTTGCATGAATGCAACAGTCAATTCCATGAGATCTCAGATAGTTCCTGATGTATTTTGCATCATAGCCATTACCTGCATATGCAGAGACGACTGCACGTCCCAAATCATCACCTGCCAGTTCTGAAATGTCTTCCAGCACGTCAATGAATTTCGCACTGTCATGCTCATTTGCGGGACTGGTCCCAGCTGAGATCGGCAGTCCCGCCTTATCCGCTGCGACATGAATCCTCGTGCCTGGAATCTTCTTGAATCCGTCATATCCTGTTTCATTGCCCCTTTTTTGGCAGCAATTGATGACCACGTCCGCGATCTCCCTTTCTTCTGCCTCCAAAACACGCGCCTCATCAGCCTCAATTTTGCCCTTTAGCTTTTTGCCTGATTCTGCCAGGTGATACGGTATTGGATGCTGACGCAATCAAAAGCATTTAATGCAGTCGGATATCTGACATCCGCTCCTTTAGCTGCACGTCTTGCACTAGCCCCAAGATCAAATAGATTGGCTAGGGCCAGCCATTCTGTAAAATCAATGCTGGCGATGTCAAACCACGTTCCGGCAAATGGCCTGTGACCTGTCTTGCAATCTTTGCATCCTGACTTCCCTCTTGAGATGATATGGCAGTTTTCAGAGTCACATGATGGACAATGAATCGTGTCTTTCTTTTTGAATTGATTGCAGGGGAACTTCAATGCAGTTGGCTTGTTGTAGATTATTTTGGACAGCTCAATCAGATGGATTGTCTTTCCCAATAATCACTCAAAAACAGTTGGTGGCAACAGGTTTACAATCACCTTTTTTAATTATTGCTGCATTGTTAGGATCTAGATCATTCCAAACTACATCATAACCCAATTTGGATAACAAATCTGCATGACATATGTCTGGAATTTTATGAGATGTCATATCTTTACATGCTTGCACAAATTTAGAAATTCCATCAAGTGACTCATTTACGCTCTTAGCTTTTTCTTTTGAAATCAAATACGATCCAACTGTGATATACTTGTCATGATGCTTTGCATCCAAAATTTTTAATGCAGCTTCTTCTGGAATGGCATTATCATAAGCAACTTGTTTTATGGAAATTAAATTCATATCTTCCACGTCTATCTTAATTTGAGTGTTGTCGATCTTTTCTTTGGTAATTTCTGCATCAATTTTTTTGAGATGCTCTAAAATTGGCTTTATTGAAACATCTTTTTTAAATGTAAAAATCCTATCTTTGGAAATTGTTTCTATTTGTGAGCATGACAGTTCCGAGTTTACTGCCACTAACAAATCAATATTTTTGTTATTGTTGTTCTCAAACAAATCCCTCAGCTTGGCAGCTTTTCTGTCTAGATATTCTTTTGTCCAAAAACCCACAATTTCAAAGTATACTTTTCTTCCAAACCTCTCAAATAGAAAATCTGGTATCATGGCTTTGCCGTCTGCAATCAAAGGATCTGGTTCACGAGATATTTTCCATCCAAATTTGTCATTTTGATCAAAGTGCTGATAGAATCTTTTTGCAAATGTCGCCTCAACTGAACTATCATAAACATAACCACCCTCATTTTCAATACTTCCTCTTCCATTATTTTGATAAACTGCATCTATTGTTGAGCGAAGAAATTTCTTTGTATCTTCACTTGATAGTTCGAACTGGTAGATTTTTTGCCCGTCATCATTTTTTCGCACTATTGAGCCTTTAATTTTCCAAGTTGGCGTTCCTATTATTGATGGCAATAACTTTGCCATGGATGTTCCATATCTGTCAGTCATTTTGAAGAGGCTAAGAGGCCCTTCTAAAACACATTTTATTGAGTCGTTATCATCTGTGTTGTATTCCAAACTATACATCAGACCATGTCTTTTCACATTGCGCAAAACTTGCTTCCAATACAATCCACCTTTTACGTAGAATTCCAGTCCGGTACATTTGAAAAGAAGTGTCTGAGTCAGTGAAATGTTGTACCACAAGATTAGATCTTTGGGATTAATGACATCAAACTGATTTAGGACGAGATTGTTTTCTTTGTCACTCCACATTATGGTTTCAATCTCCTCTGATGAGACATGCATTTGATCTGCAATCTTTTGAACTATGTTTTCTCGTTGAGAATCCGACAATGCCAAATTCTGTTTTGAGGATTCCTCAAACAATTTTTGTCTGACTGTTATTGGACTTGCAATACTTGATGATGATACTACTTCAAAGACAGAACGCCTCTCTAATAACGTGGATAACCCCCTGACCAGTTTGTAATCGTACTCTGATTCAAGCAGTGTGATTTTTCCTAGTAATTCCCCTTTTGTTTGATTGTTTTTTTGTGCATTTGTAAAATGTGTGATGAGTTTGTTGGCAAGTTCATAGTCACTACCACTGCCAAAGTCCGTAGTGCAAAACAATGGCATAATTTTTCCTCTACTAGTATTTGTACGCAAAAGATCAGCTGAAAGCATTAGAAGACACACTCAATTATTTTCATTCTTGTGATGATCATTTTATTAATCCTCATATACAGAAAAAGTATCCGTATCAGAATTTTTTCGGAGTGCAGTTATCCTTTTTGCACTGGTGTTTGTTTCCCGTGTGTGCTTTGAGACTATCTCAATCAGTTTTGCCTTCCTGTTGTCTTGTTTTGGTCTTAGTAATCTGCCTAATCTTTGTATTAGTTCTCTGCCGCTACCAGTACCGCTTACGATTATGCCTAATTCTGCATCAGGAACATCTACACCCTCATCTAAAACCCTTGAGGTGGCAACTACGTTGTATCGCCCTGATTTGAATCCCTCCAAAACATCTCGTCTTTCCTCTTTTGTCGTCTTGTGAGTGATGAATGGAATCAAAAATCTATTGGCAAGTTCATAAACCATTTTGTTGTTTTGTGTGAAGATTATGGTCTTTGTTTTGTTGTTTTGTTGCAGTATTTTTTGTAATTCTTTTATTTTTGCTTGACTGTTTAACGCAATCTCATTTGCCTTGTTTCTTGCAAGCATGGCCTCTCTTGCAGTTTTGTTTCGATTAGACATCATGATCAGTCGTCTGAGATTGTACATTGATGGAATCTTGAATCCCAGTTGTTTGAGATTTGTAAGGAATTTTGAATGATTAATGTCGTATTCTTTTTGCTCTTCAGATGTTAGATTAACTTGTATTCTATCAATTGTGTGTTCTGCTAAATGTTTCTGCTCTGATAGTTGTTGTGCTCCAAGACGAAATACAACACCTCCAGTAAGATGTGGAATTAATTCATGCAACTCGTCTTCTCGCTCTATTGTGGCAGTCAAACCTAATCTGTACGGCGCAATGCATTGTTCTGCAATGGAGCGATATCCTGGTGCAGGAAGATGATGTACTTCATCAAATATTATAAATTTAAATTGATTTCCTATTGTTGCAGCTCGAAGATATGCAGAATCATACGTAGATACCGTAATTGCGTGAAGAACATCTTCTCCGCCACCTAGCTTCCCAATTACTATGTCTTGTGAATTGTTATTGTATGTAGATAGATGTTTTAAGATATTATGTGCCCATTGCTCCATCAAATCTATAGTTGGGACAACAACAAGTGTAGCTGCATTTATTTTTTGAATTGCCTTGATTCCTATGGCCGTTTTCCCTGCACCTGTAGGCAAAACAATGCATCCTTTCCTAGATGATTTTTCCCAATTTTGTATGGCCTGTTTCTGGTAATCCCGCAGTTCCAAATCTTTTATTTGCAGTGTGGGTGATAATGTTGGTATAAAATTTGGCACGTGATCAGCAAAATCAAGATCACTTTTTTTCAAATACTCTATAATTTCTTGATAGTTTAGGCCATATGATCTAAGTATTTTGTTTCTACCATCATATTTCGTGTCTGGAATGCGTGTTAATTTACTGCCCTCAATGCGAATTGTGCCTTTATCAAAGAATAATGTCGGAATAGTGGGTGGCGTGTTGTAAGTCAAGTCTTGTTTCTGTTTTAGATGATATTACTATAATCACTTTCTGATCGTTTATTGTACTGTACTAGTCAGTGAAGAATTATTTTTTTTGGAGTGTGTGTGGCCTAGTTTGCATCTAGAATTCCTTTAATTTTTTCCGTAATGTGTGGTTTTTCATTTTGCTCTAAAAGAAATTTCAAATCTTCTGCGTTATCTACATCCCACATTATCCTTTTGACAAAAACCATTGCTACATTCAGTGTGTGTTCTTTGGCAGTATTCATGTGGATTTTGTAGCTATCTTCATCGTAATGTGTTTCCATCAAATCTACTGGCATTCTCATCAGTGCATTTGTGCCATCAAACCTTCTTGATGGAACAATGATTGCAAAGTTTGGATGTGTTTTGTAATTTAACATAAAATCAATGTCTTGTGTTTTGATAAATGGTATGTCTTGAGGAAATATAATTGATGCATCATAATCGTTTTCTAAAAGATACTTGTCTGCAAGTGACACTGCATTATTCACACTTTCTTCTTTTTTATCGATTATTGTAGTTGTATCGAATTTTTCCCCAATCTCTATTGCTTTTTCTTCTTTTGTTACAAGAATTACTTTGTCAATTTGTGGTGATATGGATACTGTATGTATGATTTCTTCTAACATTACTTCGCATAGTTTCTCTATTTTTTGTGAAGATAAATCTAAACGTGTTTTTGCATTAGAGAAAGTCTTTACAGGAATAATTGCAGCTGTTTTCAAATTATACGTGTACTTGTTTTAAGATGAAATTTGCTAATGCATCTTCTGCCATTTTATTTTTCATAGTAATTTTTGTTTCAAACACTTTCATGTCTAAACTCTGAATTTTCTTTGTCAGTAACCTGTCTTTAGCATCTATGATAATGTTGGAGCAAACATCTGAATACATTTTTGCCAATCCGTATGCATTTGATTCTATTCCTGCAGCTTGCATGTATTTTGCAGCAGGACCGCTGACTGCATTATCCCCAATTAATGGACTTACTGCAACTACTTTTTTCTTTATTTTTGATAACTCTTTTCTAATTCCTTTGATCTGAAGCATAGGACCAATTGATGTGAGTGGATTTCCAGGAGCTAAAATTACCATCTCTGCATCCTGTATTGCATTTACTGCTTCAGGATTTGGACGTGCTTTGTCTGCTCCGATATATTGAATCCCTTCTACCGGATCTTTTCCTCTGTGTTTGACCCAGTATTCTTGCAAGTGTAATTCTCCCTTGTCTGTGTTTATTCTTGTTTCAATACTGTTATCTGTAACTGGTATGATGTTGGCACTAACTGCAAATTTCTCTGCCATCCATTTTGTAATGTCACTTAGGTTTTTTCCATTTTTCAACATGTTAGTTCTAATCAAATGTGTAGCAGCATCTCTGTCTCCTACTCTGAACCATGTTTCTTCACCAAAAACCTCCATTTGACGTATAAAGTTGAATGTGTCTTTTTTGATTCCCCAACCTTTTTCTGGTTCAAGTAAATCTGCCAATCCGTAAATGATTGTGTCAATATCTGGGCATACGTAGAGTCCATAAAGCCAATAATTATCCCCTACGTTACTGATTACATTAACTTTGGATTCTTGTGATACTAGTCCTCTTACTAGCTTGACTGAACCCGTTCCTCCTGCTAATACTGTAATCATAACATTTTCACCTAAAACTGTAAAGTCTGCAGGTATTACTCCATATTACTTTTTCAAACTATTGCGATCAAGTGTTAGGATAGGTTTATTACTAAAATATTCTGGATTTTACTCGTGTATGGGGCTTTAGTGTTAACCGTATTACTTGCTGGGCTTATTGTAGTTGGTGCTAGTACCCCTGTTTGGGCGGCCCAATTAGACGCTAAAATTAATCCTAATACTGAAACATCTCCATTCAAAATAAGTTATCTCAAAACTGCCTTTATCGAATACCCTAATGGCGGAAATTTGTTTGACGAACTACGCGGAAAATCTTGGACTATCTCTGGAAATGCAGATTCAACTGATCCCGGTGTCCAAAAACTCATTGGCGAACTAAATCAAGGAATTGCTGAAGATGGAAGTATTGCAAAGATTTCTGATTTAATGGTAGCTTATGATTTTGCCCTTAAAGCAAGAAACACTCACACTTCAATTGACTACAAAGTGGTTTTAGAGGGCTCTCTTTCTGATTATGTAATTACACAAGATACCCAAAGAACTCTAGTTGATTTGGGTTGGAGAGCAATGAGTACTGATGAGGAAATTGTTATTGATGATGTTGAAATTAATATTCCGTTAAATCTATTTAAATCTCAAGAACCAGAAGTGTATGCTTATTTTGTTGGTAATGAAGCAGAAGAAATTCTTAGTGTGCCTCTGATTAACTCTGATTTTATTTTAGAACAACCATTAACAAACTGGCACTTTTTGTTTGATCCAACTGGAATTAACGTAGATGCCGGAACCTTTGGATTAAGTGATGATATTGCAGGATTTGTTGTATCTAGTTGGACTATGGGTGAAAGTAGTATTAGAGAAGGCAGACAAGTTGAAGCAGTCTTTGAAGCAGAAATTACATCTGATCAAACATATGCTGTTAGGACTATTCAATCACCTGACACAGCTAACTTATCTGCCATTGGATTTGGTGCTTTAGATACACTAGATGGAGTTGAAATTGCAGGTGTAACACCAACTCCTCCTGAGGACTTTATGACAACCTCTACTGGTGACTTTCCCATTATGATAGTTTATGGCATGGCAGGACTTGCAGCGGTTGCAGGAATTGCATTTTTCTTTGTTAGTAGCAGATCACTCAAAAATGAAAAACAAGGCCAACAAGGAATTGATCCTAACAGATTGCAAGGATACCAAACGAGTGCATCTTCTGGTGGATATCAAACTAATAGAGGAGAGGCACAACTCAAAGACGACACCAACTATCAACAAACACGTAGTGTTTATGAAGAAACTACTGGTACTCAAAACACTCCTCCTCCAGCAACTCCTTCCACCACTGAAGAATCTGCATGTGGATGTGCGGCATCTGCTGAAATGGGCTCTGAATGTGATTGTGCAATGCAAGGTGCATGTCTTTGTGATGGCACATGTAGGTGCAGTGCTGATATATGTAAAGAACAAGCTAGTTCGATGAGTTAAAATTTTAGATTCTTTTAGGCTTGATGTTTTAATTATTTTAAGTAAATCGCTTTAATCTGATTTGAAATTACTTATTTTATGAACTGCCTGAGATAAATTCACTCCCATTAGGCCCAAACGACAAATACTGTCTTTTGAATTCTCCAAAAATCGAAACATAAAATCTAATTTATGAAAACGTGAAATGTTTATCTAGATAATTTTAAAAAATATGTGTGCTGGGAGTAACCCTCCTTCTGTTTTCACGATATTTCGCTTTGCAGCCTACCTGAACCTAGTACAGGAACTTGAGGCTCTGTTTGGCTTTGCTCCATGTGGGTCGTCTTTTTCATTCCTTTTATGGAAATCTCAGGTTTTGCCATCATTGTGCGCCATATTGGATTTCTTTTCTGCTCCGTTGCCAACCATCTCTGATTATCTATCTCCAGATCACATTTCCTGTATGGAGGGAGGAGTTTCCTCTGCCGTAGCAGCGCGTCGTGCTCCAGCTCACATAGTGATTGTATTTTTTTATGGAATTTGAACATTACTTTTCAGGTTTTGTGCCTATGATGAACAAAGTTCCAAATTCTCGTTTCCACTTCTTTTTATTTCTCAAATCCTTGATTTGTTTTGTTTTCACTTCAAATCCTGTCTTTTTAAAAAATTCTTTCCATTCTTTTTTTGAATGAAGATGCATTTGCATCTTCATGATTCCTGCCCATCTTGCAGTTGCTTTATTATCGGTGTAAAAGTCTGTCCCACAAAAAAATCTGCCTCCAGGTTTTAATAATTTGAATATTTTGTCTAATGCTAATTCTATCGAGTCTGCATAATACAATGATTCCATTGAAAAAATAAAATCTATTCTTCCTTTATACTTCCAAGACTCTATATCTGTATGAACAAATTTTTCTTTGTTGTTTTCTTTTTTCTTTTCTGCCTGAATGATCATTTTTTTACTTTTATCAATACCAATAGATTGTTTACAGTTGTTTTCCTGAGAAATTCTCCTTACTGCCCATCCATTTCCACATCCCACATCCAGAAATGTAAATGGCCTATCAAATGACACTGTATCCAAAAATTTTATTACATTTTTTCCATGCTCTGCTTCCATTAATTCTGCTCTTCCATTTTGAGCCCACTTGTCAAATGTTTTTCTAACCTGATCCACATCTCTTTGTTTTTTACTTCCAATTATAATCTTCGTTTCGCTGGTCTTTGATATGAACAACTTCTACGTCTTTCTTATATCCAATTCTCATTAATTTAACCTGAAAAGAATTGCCTGACGAATCGTGCAGAAGTTGTGGCGGGCAATTAACTGAGAGCACCAAATGTTCTCAATGTCTGAAACCCAACAGTATGATTTGTAAAGAATGCACACTTTGTACCATAGAGCAGTTTCACTCAATTTGTGCATCTTCTGATGGTGATCTGATTAATACTGTGCCTCAAATTGAGTCTGATAACTGCCAAAATGTAGATACCTGGCTTGATGCCTTACATTCGCTTACTTATCACAGATACTCAAGTTTTAAGTATCATTAGTCTCGATTTGAATCCTTATGGGGAAAATTCCAATTGCTTTGGGACTAATTGCGCTTCTACTCATGCCTGCTTATGCCTCTGCTCAAACCCCTGATAGAATTACCCTTCTTGAGAATTTTGGTGAGCATAATAATTCTGAGCCTTTATTCATTCATGGTCAGGTTGCAAATATTGTGGATGACGCTTTCCTAATAATGCAAATTGTCAATCCTCGTGGTGATTTGTGCCAAATTCAACAACTAATCCCACTATCTAATGGCGCTTTTACTACTGATGTTATTCCGCTCAAAGGAAGAATTTGTGGAGTCCCAGGTGAATACGAAATTAAATTATTTTATGGTGATTATTCTAAATCTGCCACATTTACTGTCTCTTCTCACTCTTTCACTAAACCAAGTAACGAACAAATGATTTCATCTGCTCAAAATCTAGTGTCTGCACAATCTGTGTTAATCGGAGAATTGTTTGATATTCCTTCCCCCTCTGTAAATGCAAATTCTGATAATCTGTCTGAATTGGAATCCGGACATGTTAGTTTGTGGAGTGATTATTTTATAGACGATCTACTTTTTGAAATTAACCCGTTAACTCGACCAATCATTTCTTCATCTTTGGATTCTGTACAGCAATTATTAGATAATGATGAGATATCTTTTGATACTGCAAAATCTATTGATAAGAAAATTTTTGCAGCAATATTTTATTCTGAAATTGGAGATAAAACAAAATCTGTTAATTTGTTAAGTGATGTATTTGTTGATGTCAGAAATCTCAATCCTGACAAAACTGTTACTAAAAAAACCCCTACTTTTGATGAGTTAGAGGCAACATTACTTAATCTGATGAAAAAATCTGGCACAATAATGAGCAAATCTGTAAAAAATGAGGTTGGGTTTATTTTTGCTCGAGGCACTGCTCCGCTTTATTCTGATCAAATTACTGATCTGATTGATATTTTATCTAAGGCAAGATATCTTGATGTCATATCTAGAAAACAAAGTGATCTTTACAATCTTGTTCAAAATGACTGGGAATTATTAAAACCGTCTTTTGACAATAAAGGCTCCATTGATGATCTGCTTCTTTCACATCCTGCTGTTTCTAAATTGCATACATCTGCCATACTTTTACGGGATCTAGATGATGTAGCGCGATTTGTCTCTTCTGATTCTGAAGAAAATGGTGATCTTGTAAATTTGATACTGCATGATTGGAATGCATTAGAATCTAGTTTGTCTTTGGCAACTTCAGTTGATGATATTCTGGCATCCGAATCTGATATTTATCAAATGACTCAGGTTATTGATATTTCATCTAGGATTAGTAGGAGTGTTGAAATCTCTCAAGCAACTAATGTTGATTCCAGTGTTACTGATGCTTGGACTGTGCTTTTAGCACAAGTTGAAACTGCTGAATCCGTTGATGATATTTTATCAATAGTTTCAGAATTTGATAAATCTATGACTGAATTACGAGAAAAACGAAATCCTCTGGTGGTCTTAGAATTTGAATACAAGGCAATGAAAGAACAAGCTGAACTTCAAGCTGATTATCAAAATTTACTCCTCATTGATAATGCTCTTAAAATTTTAAACACTGCTAAACAAATGGAGTCTGGAAACCCGTCAATTGCTAGAATTGACAGAATTGAAGTTTTGCTAACTTGGGTTAGTGAAATGGCCCCTCAAATTAAATCCGATTTAGATTCCTATAGCAAAGATGTCTTCGAAGTTCGTGCAAGTGACGTATTACAAAGAGCAAAATCCCTTGAAAATTTAGTTGAACACAGTCTTACCAAAAATAGATTCTTGCCTAACTATGTTGAATTTACTGAAAAGTTTAATGAAAAAATTGACAACGTACGCGATCTTGTTATTGCAAATGATCTTGAATTAGCTGATGAATTAGCTCGTGATTTGTTTGACGAATGGACAGTTGTTTCTGAAGCGTACGCAAATGATCCCGATGGCTCTGAAGTTGGATACGATGTAGATGAAATCAAACGTATTGAATTCCGTAAAAAATTAGATGGATTCTCAAACATGGTTTCAACCTTTTACAATAATGATTTTTCTACATATGTGGAAGAATATAATAAAATGATGGATGAGGCTTATGATTTAATTGAACTTGGAAATTTTGTTGACACTGAATCTAAGATCACAAGTATTGGTAATTTTCTTAGCGAGTATTTAGTTTTGAATAGTTCTAGTATTTTTTATGACATATCATTTGATGTTGAAAAAAATATTTGGGTTATTCAGGGTGCTACTGAAAAATCTACTTTTGATAGACGAGAAAATCTCTATGTCACTGTTTATCATATGGATGGCAGTAATCACAGTAGTTTGGAATTTACCGATACTAGACAAGGTAATTTTTATACTCAATGGATTGCACCCACCGATCCTGGGCTTTATGTCGTTCAGCTGCAATACAGTGACTCAAAAGCCACCCAAATTGTTCACATTGCAGAAGAATTTGACTATGAATATACTCCATCTGACTTGAGTATGGTGGAACTGTCTCGTGAATTTGAAGAGTTGGAATCATTTGCCCAAGAGTTTGGAGGCGCTAACTTTGAAGAAAACCCCCGATTTTCATCAGTGGTAACTGAAATCAAATCTGGACTTGCTGATAGAGATGCTGAAAGTGCTGATGATAATCTTGATGAACTCA